>CBFHZN010000020.1:0-14299 GCA_965660355.1 Microbacteriaceae bacterium | reverse complement strand
CTCATTATCGTCCTCGGATATAGATGATTATCTATATACTCTAACTCGTGTCACGCCTCTCAGAACAATTCCCAAAGGTTTTTGCCGAATTAGTCGGCACCATGTTGCTGGTTGCAACCGTTGTTGGTTCGGGAATCATGGCTCAAAATCTGACCGAGGACATTGGTCTTCAGCTGACCATGAACATGCTGGCAACCGTGTTTGTTTTGTTTTTGCTAATCAGCATGCTTGGACCAATTAGTGGAGCTCATTTCAACCCAGCCGTTTCAATGATTTTTCTAATAACCCGAGGCATAAGCCTCGGGATGTTTTTTATCTACATTGCCGCTCAGCTATTGGGTGGTTTTTTAGGCTCAGTTATAGCCAATGCGATGTTTGATCTGCCAACCGTTATCTCAACCAGGGAGCGCTTGGATGCAGGCGCACCCCTATCGGAGATAGTTGCAACCGCGGGGCTTATCTTGACGATTTTATTGCTAATCAAACACAACAGATCTTTGGTTGCAGTTGGGGTCGCCTCTTGGATTGGTGCGGCTTATATCTTCACCTCCTCCACAAGTTTCGCCAATCCTGCCGTCACCTTCGGAAGGATTTTCAGCGAGAGCTTTGCAGGCATTGAGCCTATGAGTGCGGGGGTGTTCATGCTTTGGCAACTTTTGGGGGCTTTAGTGGGATTTGGAATTTACAAAATATTGGAAAGGGAAGTAAATGGATAAAAAAGCAAGCGTGATGTTTGTCTGCGTTCACAACGCCGGAAGATCACAAATGGCCGCAGGTTACATGCAGCACCTGGCGGGTGACCGAGTTGAGATCCGCAGTGCTGGAACAGCACCAGCTGATTCAATCAACCCAAGTGTTGTTGAAGCCATGCAAGAAGAGGGAATCGATATTTCTCAGAACTCTCCAAAGATTCTCACCACCGAGGATGTGAAGGCAAGTGATTACGTGATCACCATGGGTTGTGGTGATGAGTGCCCATTTTTCCCAGGCAAGACCTATCTGGATTGGCCATTGGATGACCCTGCGGGTCAGGGAGTTGATTCAATTAGGCCAATCAGGGATGAGATTCGTTCAAAGATTGAAGCCCTGATAGCTGAAATAGATTCAAAAAATTAGGAATTGACAAACTAGTTAGGCTTACCTAACCTATTCAGAGTAATCACTGAATAGGAGAGTAATGCTCAAAAAATCGATTGCCATTTTGGCCGTTTCAACTCTTGGTCTCACCGGTTGCGCTGCAACTGAGGAATCTCTAACCCTCTACTCGGGACGCAAAGAGACTTTGGTTCAACCACTTATTGATCAATTCACCGCCGATACCGGCATTGAAGTTGAGGTTAGGTATGCGGGCACAAGTGAAACAGCGGCGTTGATTTTAGAAGAGGGTGAGAACACTGGCGCTGATGTCTTTTTGGGTGTTGGCGGTGCCGCATTGGGAGCACTTAGCAGAGGTGGAGCCTTTGTTGAGCTAGACCAAGATGTTTTGGATTTGGTGCCCGAGAAATTCCGTTCGGTGGATGATGACTGGGTTGGCACCAGTGGCAGGGCACGAATCATGGTTTATAACCAACAGAATGTGACAGAAATACCTGAAAGCGTGATGGATCTTGCGGACAGTATGTGGAAAGACAGAATCGCTATTGCCCCAAGCTATGGCTCCTTCCAGGCGTTTGTGACCGCAATGCGGGTTATCGAGGGCGATGACGCCGCACTTGAGTGGCTTAGGGCAATGGATGAAAATGCACTTATTTTCAACAAAGACGAGGAAGTCATGGAGGCAGTTGAGAGTGGCGTGGCGGATGCTGGGTTGGTTAACCACTACTACTTCTACAGAAGAGGTGTCGAGGATGGTTTTGAAAATCTCACCAGTGAAGCAGCTTTTTTCAGCTCAAATGATGTCGGAAACCTGGTGAATGTTGCTGGTGCGGGGATGCTGAATGATTCAGAGAACGCAAAAGCTTTCATCGATTATTTACTCAGCGATAAAGGCCAGCAGTATTTCTCGGACGAGACCATGGAGTATCCACTTACCTCAAACGTTCAGCCAAGTGAGATGTTGATTCCGTTGGATGAGGTGCCAACAGCTGAGCTTGACCTCAATGACATCGACCAGTTGGATAGGACTTTGGAATTGATGCGTGAAGCAGGATTGCTCTAGGAGTTGATTTGAGGCAGAAGCCGCCAGCAGTTTTAGTGCTACTGGCGGTTTTTGCAACTCTGATTTCGCTGATCCCAATTGCCTACCTGCTCTTCAGGGGCTCCCAAGCAATCGATCAATTGCTCGCCGAGCTGGTTCGGCCCAGAACACTTGAGTTGTTATTCAACACCACCATCCTGGTGGCCTCAGTTACCGCAAGTGCCTTGCTCATAGGCGTTTTCCAAGCATGGCTTGTGGTGAGGACCAATCTTCCCTTCCGCAACTTTTTTGCTGTTGCAGCCGCTTTACCGCTTGCTATGCCAAGCTATGTAGCAGCCTTTGGTTGGGTGAGTCTGATTCCTGGGTTTTATGGGTTTTGGCCATCCTGGCTTGTGATGACCCTCACCACAGCCCCCTATGTTTATCTTGCGGTGGCAGCTTCGCTGGTGAGTAGTAATTTCTCAGCCGAAGAGGTTGCAAGATCCCTTGGTAAAAACCGTATGCAGGTGCTCAGCGGAGTGACCTGGCCCATCATTCGCCCGGCAGCAACGGCGAGTTCACTGCTGGTGGCGCTTTACACTCTGAGTGAATTTGGAGCTGTGGCAACACTTAGGTTTGAGACATTCACGATTGGTGTTTATAACGCCTATCGATCCAGTTTTGACAGAAATGCAGCTGCTGCGATTGCAATCGTGCTGGTCATTTTCACACTTCTGATTTTGTATGGCGAGCGCAAATCCAGAGGCAGGGTTAGAAACATTGAGCCACATTCGGGAAAGCGCATCAGAATCAAAATTCAAGGTCGTTTTGGATATGCAGGGACTTTATTTGCTCTGGCGGGTCTAGGGATTGGTGTTCCGGTTGCAGCACTGATTCGCTGGAGCGTTGTTGGATCCAGCAGGGCGGAATTAGAGAGATTATTCGATGCGGTGATAACAACAATTGGCTATGCACTGGCCGCCGGGGTAATCATCACCGTGTTTGCCTTGGCAATTTCGCTTGTTACCGTGAGATATAAATCATCTTTGGCAGGCCCTGTAGAGACAGGTGTTTGGATAGGTCACGCTCTTCCTGGAATCGTTGTTGCGCTCTCGCTGGTTTTCCTGGGGGCAAATATATTGCCAGGTATTTATCAAACCGTTTGGATTGTTTTGATTGCCTATGTCGCACTGTTTTTGCCAAACGGTTTGGCGGGGATTAGAAACCCCGTCTCCCAGATTCCAATAGGCCTGGATGAGGTTGGCAGGAGTTTGGGTAAATCCAGATTGCAGATTTTAAGAGGCATCACTTTGCCAATTGTGAGCCCAGGTGTTTTGGCATCAGCGGCACTTGTGACGCTGACTGTCATGAAAGAACTACCAGCTACATTGCTGTTGCGACCAACAGGTGTTGACACTTTGGCTACCAGGCTTTGGGCGCTAACAGATGCCACCAGCTATGCAGCTGCTGCCCCCTATGGTTTATTACTATTTTTATTGGGAGGCATTCCAGCCTGGTTACTAAACAGACAGATTCGCAAAACCCTGGATGCGACCACTTAGGCTAGACACGAACATGAAAAAACTTGAACTCAATAACCTCAGCAAACACTTCGGTGATCAGCTGGTTTTAGATGGGCTGAACCTAGAAGTTTTTGAGGGTGAGCTATTAGCTGTTTTGGGATCCAGCGGGGTTGGCAAATCAACATTGATTCGAACCCTTGCGGGGTTTGAATCCATTGATGGTGGGGAGATTTATCTTGATGGCAATTTGATCGCCAATAAAGACACTGAGATTCCAGCTGAAAAGCGTGGCATCACGATTGTTCCGCAGGCGGCTTCACTGTTTCCGCACTTGACTGTCTCTCAAAACATTGGCTTTGGGATTGATAAGCACAACACACAACGAGTCCAAGAGCTTCTAAGGCTCACACAGTTAGAAGATCTTGCCGATCGGATGCCTGAAAATCTCTCCGGTGGACAGCAGCAGAGAGTTTCTTTGGCCAGAGCTTTAGCACCAAAGCCCAAACTAATACTGTTAGATGAACCATTCAGTGCATTGGATCCAGAGCTTAGAGATCAGTTGCGAAACGATGTTAGAAGGGTCATCAAAGCTGATGGCGCAACTGCATTGCTGGTCACCCACGACCAAGAGGAAGCGTTATCGATTGCTGATCGGGTGGCGGTGATGCGAGATGGCATGTTTGCTCAAATCGGTGATCCGATAGAGATCTATTCAGCCCCTGCCGATGTTGGGGTTGCGACATTTTTGGGTGACAGCGTGATTATTCAGGGACGGGTGGAAAGCGGAAAAATCATCACTGATCTAGGAAAGCTGAATCCGCTGAATAATGTCACCGAGGGAGATTCAGGACGGGTGGCGATTAGACCAGAGAATTTCTACCTGCAACCAAATCCAAAGGCTGAAAACTTTGTGATTGGCAGAACCTTTTTTGGCCATGATGCGCTACTGGAGGTTCAGACTCCAAAGCTTCGAATCAAAGCAAGGTCAAACGGTCCATTCGCACCAGAAATTGGCATGCCTGTTACTGTTTGGGTTAGAGGAGCGGTGAATTTCTACGCAGACAATCACCCCCAGTTAACCTGACATTCACCTGTTGCTCGTCATAAATAAAATATGAAGGTCTAGTTTCGGAGGATGACAATGAGAGTTGCAATCGTCACCGAATCATTCCTCCCCAGCGCAAATGGCGTAACCAACTCAGTTCTCAGGATTTTAGACACCTTCAAACAGCGCGGTTTCGAGGCGCTAGTGATTGCTCCTAGCAGAACTGGCGAGAAACACAACGGCTACCCAGTTCACCAGACGGTTTCTTTTCCGCTTCTGCAGTTTCCGGTTGCCGTCCCTGGCCCCAGCATTCAGCGGGAACTGGATGATTTTCAGCCAGATGTTATCCACGTTGCCGCTCCTTTCATGATTGGTGCGCAGGCAATCGCCTGGGGTTATAGAAACAACATCCCTGTGGTGGCCGTATATCAAACTGATCTAAGTGGTTATATCGAGCGTTACGGACTGAGCTTTGCAAGACCGGTGGTTGATCGGATGATGGCATCAATTCATGAAAAAGCTGATGTCAATCTCGCTCCAACTCAAGAGACAGCTGAGTATTTGACTCGAATTGGGGTTAGAAATGTTGGCATCTGGGGAAGGGGCGTTGATCTTGATTTATTCAACCCCCAGCACAAACTCTCTGAAGAGGTTATTGAGCTTAGAAAGAAAATTGCACCTGGGGGAGAAAAGATCATTGGCTTTGTCGGAAGGCTTGCCACTGAAAAACAAGTCCACCGAATGAGTGAGCTACTGTCTCTGCCGAACACCAAATTCATGATTGTCGGTGATGGGCCAGAAAGAACCCGCTTGGAGGCGTTATTTGCAGGTCATAATGTTTATTTCGCAGGCAGGCAAACAGCACTTGATTTAGCTCATCACTACGCAGCTTTGGATATCTTTGTCCACTTCGGAACAGAAGAAACCTTCGGTCAAACCATCCAGGAAGCTCAAGCCAGCGGCTTGCCGGTGGTTGCACCCAATGTTGGTGGACCAAAGTTTTTGATTGAAAACGGAGTCAGTGGCTTATTGGCCCCACCTGAAGGCCAGGGTGGTTATCAGCGTTTGGTCAGAAAGCTCTTGGAGGATGGAGCACTGCAAGAAAAGATGGCACTCCAAGCTCGTAAAGCAGTAACTAATAAATCTTGGGAAACCAACAACGCCAAGCTGATCGAGTTTTATCAGCAGGCCATCAAACAGGTGGCAACAAAGGCGGCACGTATTGGATTGGCTTGATGCTCAATCAATCATCGATGCATTCGGTGACTGGGCTGTATTAGCGGTTGTTGTTGTGCTGTTTTTAGAAACAGCTTTTATCTTCACCTCTTTCCTTCCTGGCGATTCTCTGTTGTTCATCATCGGGCTAACGCTCAGTGTTGGAAGTGGGGCAATTCCCGACTGGCTTGGGTTTGTATTGATCTGGTTGGCAGCGTTTGGTGGAACTCAACTGGGTTGGTATGTCGGCTATAAAATTGGCCCCCCGCTATTTGAACGTCGTGAAAACTTTATATTCAACAAAAAAGTGGTCGAGACCACCAAGAAGTTTTTTGATAAATACGGCGTAAGAGCAATTATCTTGGCTAGGTTTGTGCCAATCATCCGAGCATTGGTTCCAATGTTTGCAGGAATCAGCAAAGTTAATTTCAAAAGATTTACACAGTTGAATGCGATCGGGGCAACCCTTTGGCTATTGGTGTTTATGGTGCCTGGTTATTTTTTGGGAAACCTGCCACTGGTCAAACAAAACTTGGAAACCGCAGTTTTGATTGTGATTATCGTCAGTTCTCTTCCCTTGCCGATTGAGCTTCTGAGGTCTTTTATTCAAAACCGAAGGGCCAAGAGAAAACAGCAAAAACTGGATGATGAATATGAAATTGCCGAGGGTTACACCGATTTGTCGAAGCTTCCAAAAAACAAGGACTAGTTAGTCTTTGTAAGCTCCCAGTATGGGCTTGTGATTGGCAAAAAAGGCTCCAGGGCATGGCTTTTAGGATCCATGCCATCACCACTTGTGACTCCCTTTAGTTTTCTTTTGGTGAAGGGGATGACATCTTTTTGAATCCAACGAATAGTTTCAAAAACACCTCTGGTTGGTGAGCTGCGCTCATGAGGCTCGGCTTCTTTGAAGCGATATTTCAAATCCAATAGCTTGGCTGCCTCATTTGCAACCCGAACGTGACCGTGACCCGAGAAGTGAACCATGTCCTCCGCCCAAAAACACAAATCAGCGAAAGACTCGATGCCGAATAAATCCAAAACCGGCAGATTGAATTCTTGACCAACATCGCCAATCAACTCGCTCATACGCTCTGCTCTGTAGCGCAGGGGCTTGAAAACATTCAGGTGCAACGGATTTATTGTGTTCACCAAAATCACATCGATGCCGTTATCGGTGAGCTTTTGAATTCCTTGGCGGTAGCTATCTCTGAGTCTTGGAAGCTTCTCAGGCTTTGACATGATGTCATTGCTTCCAGCCATTACTGTCACTAAATCCGGATTCAATTCAATCGCACGGCGCAACTGCCAATCCATGATGACCTCAAGCTTTGATCCCCTCAAAGCAAGGTTGGCGAAATTGAAATCATTGCCGTTTTCAGCTGCTTCCTTGGAAAGCAATCCAGCTAATCTGTCAGTCCAACCGTTATATCTTCTGGTTTTGTGAAAGGTGAAGTCACCTAAGCCCTCGGAGAGCGAATCTCCGATTGCGACATATGACGAATAAGGTTTTCCAATCACGTGTTAATAAAGCTCTTTTTATTGAAAATAAAGCTAAAGCTTGTTTGAAGTGTCGGTAACGCTTAGGTGAACAAAAACTCTCTCTCGTGGCATTACTGGGTTAGTCCCTGACCGAGCTCTAAACTGGCATCTATGCCAAATAAGCTCTCCAAGTCCTTCGCGCTGTTAGCGCTAGTGACTCTATTACCTATTTCCCTCACTGCCTGCTCAACCGAAGAGGATCCTGTTGCAGATGCCGGTGATTCTGTGGCGGATGAATCAGAGCAGGCCACAGAGGAAGACCAGTTAGAGCCCGAACCAGAACCTGTCTATGTTCAGGCGCCACTTAGTGGTGTTAGCTACCTAGAGGGCAGTAATCCCTTTTTGGAGGGTCCTGCACTTTCGGCAAAGATTGATAACTACCCACCCGCAAGACCACAGACAGCCATTGGAAGCGCTGACATTGTTTATGTTCAGCGAGTAGAGAGCGGAATCACCAGATTTGTTTCTATTTGGCATTCACAAATCCCAGAAGTCTTTGGGCCTTTAAGGTCAATACGACCAATGGACCCCAATATCGTTAGTCCATACAGTGGCATTTTTGCTTACTCTGGTGGCCAGGATCCCTTTATTTTTGACAGCCTCGACACGGGTTTGTATAACGCCTACGAAGATAGCGAGGTTGGGTTAGAGACCCTGTTTCGCAAAGAAGGCACTGGAAAGCCCTACGAGCACACTCTTTATGGTCGTGGAACACTTCTGGTTGAATCTCACTCAGAGTTTGATGCCCCAACAGCTCATTTGAACTACGTCGAAGGTGCTGACAAATCTTTGGTCTCAACAGCCAGTGGCACAGAGTTTGACTATTTTGAAATCACCTACGAGGAGGCAACCTCTCGCTGGGATGTTGGTGCTGGTGAGTTTAATTTCGATGATGAGGGAGTAGCCTTGCCAACCGGAGAGAGGGATGTTCAAAATGGTTTACTCAGAACCCAAGATGAAGAAATCATGGTTGATGAGGGAACCGGAGTTCAGATTGCCGCTAAAAACGTGATTGTTATGAACACCAAATTGGATTTCAGTTTCAAAGATCCCAAATACGGTTCTGTTCCAGAAACAGTGTTAGTAACCGAGGGTGATGGCTGGGCTTTTAGTGCTGGGAAATACATAGAGATCTTATGGTCCAAGGATTCCAGAACCGATCACATAATCTTTACTGATCTAGAGGGAGAGGTTCTGGAGCTATTGCCTGGACCAACCTGGATTGAGTTCAGAGACATTGAGAATGCAAACTCAGCAGGTATGGATATTTACCCAAAACCAGAAGAGGCAACCGCTGAATAATGCCAAAGGGCGTGAAGAAGGAAAACCTTCCTGAAAAGACCTGTCAGCGATGTGGGAGACCAATGGTCTGGCGAAAGGCTTGGGCTAAAAACTGGGAGCAGGTTAAATACTGCAGTGAGAAATGCAAGCGGGCCTAGGCTTAGACCATGCTCGTGACAATAACCGGTGCTTATAAAAATGCAGGGGATCATCTCATTGGCCTCCGTGCCAAAAGACTTCTCGAGCAATTTGTTGATACTGAAATAGTCAACGTTGATAGAAAACAGCCCATTGATTATGAATTACTAAATAACGCCAAAGCGGTTATTTTGACCGGTGGCCCAGCTCTGCAACCGGGTATTTACCCAGGTGTTTATGATCTTGACCTCAACAAAATCCGTGTTCCTGTTGTTGGATTCGGCCTTGGCTGGAAAGCAGGTTTGGGCAAATCTCCCAGGGATTTCAATTTCAGTGATGAATCGCTTGAGTTTTTAGATTTATTGAAAACCTCCATGTTTTCAGTTCGCGACCATTCAAGTTTCGAGTTATTGGAAAATCAAGGGTTTGAAAACCTCACGATGACAGGCTGTCCCGCATGGTTTGATTTAGAGAAAATAAACCAGCAGGTTTTATCTCCTAAGAGCATCGACTCTGTTGTTATCTCAACCCCAGCTGTTCCAAATAAGCAGTTACTAAAACTTGCCAAGTTAGTTTCAAAAAAATATCCAAAAGCGAAAAAGACATTGTTGTTTCAGGCTGGGTTTGAATCCACTCATTCAAAAAAATCTTCTGAATACACAAAAAAACTCAGAAACATTCGTCTCAGGCTTGCCCTTTCTGGTTGGAGGGCAGAATCAGCTGAAGCCGATGCTCAGAAAATGATGAGCGTATTGGGGGAGGCTGATTTGCATATCGGCTACCGCGTACACAGCCATTTGTTTATGCTCAGCCAAAGAAAGCTATCGGTGCTGATTGCTGAGGATGCCAGAGGCGAGTCACAGAATAAAACCCTGGGTCTTAGAAACCTGAGAGTTGATAGTTCAATTGAAGAAATCAATGAGTATTTATCGCTGATGGCCGATAACCCAGAGGGCTTGAATCAGGTTTTTGATTTGATGCGGGAGAGTTTTCAGGACATGCAGGGGTTTTTGAAATCCCTAAAGACCCTTTGAGAAATCCTTCAACCACTCCCTGAGGTCCTCTCCAATGTCTTCTCTGTCAATGGCGACTCTCAAAGTTGATTTCAGATAATCCAGTTTGTCCCCTGTGTCATAGCGACGACCAGAGAAAATAACACCGAAGACCTTGTCGTTTTCAGCCTCATCGGCCAAAGCATCGGTTAGTTGAATCTCGTTTCCTCGGCCGGGGGGTGTGTTTTCCAAGGTTTCAAAGATTTTTGATTTCAAAACATATCTCCCAATGACCGCGAGGTTAGAGGGAGCTTGATCGACACTGGGTTTTTCAACCAAGCCGGTTATTTTCACAACCGAATCGTCTGCTGTTCTCTCAACAGCTGCAGAGCCATAAAGATGAATTTGTTCCTCGGGAACTTCCATCAGGGCAACCACGTGCGCTTGATTAAGGTCATGAACCTCAATCATCTTCGGTAAAAGCTCATCCCGCTCATCAATCATGTCATCGCCCAATAAAACAGCAAATGACTGATCGCTGACATGCGCCTTGGCCCTCAGCACCGCATGCCCGAGACCTTTCGGGTCTCCCTGACGCATGTAGTGGATGTTGGCAAGTGAGTTTGAAAAAGAAACCTCATTCAATCTGCCAACATCACCTTTTAGTTGCAGTGCTGATTCAATCTCGGTTGCTTTATCGAAGTGGTTTTCTAATGCGTTTTTATTTCTTCCAGTGACCATCAACAAATCATCAAGACCCGCTCTGACAGCCTCCTCAACCACGTATTGAATCACGGGCTTATCAACTATCGGAAGCATTTCCTTGGGCAGCGCCTTGGTTGCTGGAAGGAACCTTGTTCCTAAACCAGCGGCTGGGATAACGGCTTTGCTAATCATTTATTCATTAGCCTAGCTAAATAAAAGAAAACCAAATCCCAAATCACACTCAGAAGCCTCATCATGATGGTGATTGCCAATGCCATCTCAGGGTTTGTTATCAAACTCAGACCAATTATCTGAACACCTTCGCGGACACCAATGCCTGCGGGGGCAAAGATCGCAATAATACTCACCGCACTTGCAAAGCTTGCAATTCCCATGATCAAAAAGGCGTTATCCAGCAAAGAGCTATCAAAAGCAATTGCGACCATTAATAAGCTCACAGCATTCAAAATGCTGGTGAGCATAAACAAGCCACTGGCCTGGCTGGTTGCTTTATTAGACAGCAAATCTGAGGAGTTGATATTGGATTTTCTTATGATTCTGTAAGCGCTGGAGGTGAGGGTATTAAACACCTTTGGATAAATAGCGATTAGCCCCACCACTGTCACCGCAATCAAAATCAGTTCATACCCTTGGCCCAGTTCAGAAATTCTTGGATCGAACACCAAAAGGGCTGCGGCTAATGCCATGACAATCACAAGTTGCAGCATCGCCTCCATCAGTGAAGAAACCGCAAGCTTTGTCTTTGAGATGCCTAAGTTTGAAGCAAAGTAAATCTTGCCAATCACCCAGGTTGCTGAACCGGGAAGATATCTTCCAAGCCAAGCCTTGGCATAAACCACTAAGAGCTCTCTGGAGAGCTTGGCGGTTAGCTTGGCTCCCATGCTTGATAGAAGCATTCGCCAGATAAAGGCGAATATGAACCTTGATGCGATTGCCAGTGCTGTTGCAAAAACGATTGGCACCCAGTTGATTTCAAAACTAAAAAGGCTTTCAAAATCCAGACTCAGCGCATACCAAATCAAAAAGCCAATCACTAAGACATAAAAAACAATGCTGATTATTTTTCTTGTCATAAACCGACTTCTTTGAATGCGGTTTCTAAATCCAAAACCAACCTGTCACGCATTTTTTCTAATCCACGTTCCTGCTCTTTGGAGATAAAGATTCCCTCCTCGGCAAACTGGCCAAGATCGCGGGTGAGCATAGCTGGGAATTCATCTTCCAGCATGCGTTCAATTGGGAAGCTAAATTGCTCTAATTCAAGTTGTTCAAAAAACAATCTGCCCTTATCCACGTAATACAAAACCATTGAAGGCACATTGGCCACCGTTGCCAAGATGGTGCTGTGTAATCTAGAACCAATAAACCAATCACTTCTTGCAATCAGTGCCAGGTAGTCATCGGGGGATAGATCGTCACCTTTGACAACCTTGGCTGAATCTGGATAACGCATTTTTTCGATGACCTTCTGAGCAAAGGCCTCATCTCCTTCATCTTTGGCTAGGTGCATAGGGAAAAACAGAACTGATTTTTTATGCCGAAGGAAAATCTTGTCGGCAACATCCGCGCAGGCTTCGATGTATCTGATTTCTTTTTCGGTGACCTCGTCTTTTTTGAAGCGCTTTGGTAAAAACCCTCCAGGTTGATAGTGAAACCACCTTCTAAGACCAAGCCCCACAAAACCCCTGCCGTATTGATCTAGCTCTGTGTTTGAACTGACATCAACCGCATCTGATGAAATAAACACTGCAGGGTCAAAACTTGAAATCAGTTTTGTTTTCACTCCCCAATCCGCAAGCTTTTCCACCGATTCTTGATCACGGGTTATAAACACCTTGCATTTATTCACCGTGGAGACAATCAATCGCTTAGAACTTTGAGCATTGGTGGGACCAATTCCTTGAAAGGCGCCGATTAGGTTTTTATTCACAAGCTTTATAAGCGAGATTTTCAGAAGCCAGTAATAAAGCGAGAGCTTATTGGTGTAATCCTTCAATAGCTCCCCACCACCAAATAAAACAACATCTGCTTTTCTGGCTTCGGTCATTAGTTTAAGCATGTTGATTGGCGAAAGTGAATAAGGGCTGAAGGGTAAAAACCTTATCCCAAACCAGGTTTCGTCTCTTTGTTTGAACTGAGAAAGAGAGGTAATTTCCGAATCAGGGCGGATTGCTTTGATTAGTTGAATCAATCCAGAAAGGATTGCTCTATCGCCACGGTTATTTGGCGAATCACTATTCAGTATCAGCACCCTCATCGCCAATAAACTTAGCTTAGAAACTCAGCAATAAAGTTAGGGTAATTAGGTGGCGGGTAAACCGAAGCTATTGGTGTTGGCAACCACCTTCCCTAAATCTTTGGGTGATGGAACTCCAAGCTTCGTGTTGGATATCGCCCAGGAGCATGCAAAGACCTTTCAAGTTTGGGTTTTGACCCCGATGGTTCCGGGAGCCAAGAGATGGGAAACAATCGGGGATGTGAAAATCTCTAGGTTTCACTATTTATGGCCAGCGACTGAAGATCTCGCGGATGGTTCAATCATGGATAACCTCAAAAAAAGTTTCTATCAAAAACTTCAACTACCCTTCATGATTGCTAGCTTCAGCTATCGGTTTTTATTCAGGGTTCTGATTTGGAGACCCGCAGCAATTCATGCTCACTGGATCATCCCCGGTGGGCTTATTGCCAAATTAGCCCCTTGGGTTCCAAGAGTGATCACCACCCACGGTGGTGATGTTTATGCATTGAATTCGAAACCACTGTTTGCCCTAAAAAAATCAATCATCAAAAACTCTGCTGTGACAACCGTGAACTCAGAGATGAAAGAGCAATTGATTTCAAAAGGTTTGGTCAAAGAGGCACAGGTGATTCCGATGGGGGTGAAAATCAACAACTTGAATGCAACAAAGTCACCTTCACAGATTGTCTTTGTTGGCAGGCTGGTTGAGAAAAAGGGCCTGCAGTATTTATTGCAGGCAATCGAGGGTCTTGATTGCAAACTGAAGGTGATTGGAGATGGACCACTTAGGGAGTCTCTTGAAAGCAATGCCCCAGCTAATGCTGAGTTTTTAGGGCAGCAGTCAAAAAGTGTTGTCATGCAGACAATTGCCGAGAGTGAATTGATGGTGATTCCAAGTGTTGTTGCCAAAAGCGGTGACCGGGAGGGATTACCCGTGACACTGATGGAGGCTGCGGCCAATAAAACTGCTGTTATTGCAACTGATATGAGCGGTATTAACGATGTCATCACCGATGGCGAGAGTGGGCTGCTGGTTCAAGAAAAAGATATTCAGGGACTAAGGGATGCCATCGAAAAAGCTTTAGCTGATAAAAAGCTAAGAGCAGGTCTTGCCGAAAACCTTAATTTGAAAGCCAAGGATTTTGACATAGAGGTTGTTTCTCAGAAATACCTTGAGGTTATTCAAGGGGTGATCAAATGAGCCATCAGATGAGATTGGATGAGTTTTGGGAGAGATTTCAAAACATCGAGCGAAAGACTCATGCGCTGAAATTTAAGGTCCTTGGCTTTCAGATATGGCCACTATTGAGAACCAAGCTTTTTTATCAAATTGCAACCCAAATCGGCCTTTTTGAAAACCCGCATCCAAACAGGGAAACCAAAGAGGATTCAAAACCAATTAGCTCTTTGCCAAAAGCCAAAGAAATTGTGATTCCTTTTTCAAGAAAAGTAAACGGAACCGATTCTTATTCGGATTGGCTC
>CBFHZN010000019.1:0-20191 GCA_965660355.1 Microbacteriaceae bacterium | reverse complement strand
TTTGAAAAAATTGAAGACGTCTCTTCACTCCGTGGTGAAGGCTCGCTATTGGCATTCAACAATCAAACTGACGTCGGCTCTAGCTAAAAACTTTGTTGAATGCAAAAGCTCCATTTAGATTTGGAAAACGCGTCATGCCGACAACTGGCCGGAGCTTGACTAACGACCTGCGTTCTTGTTTTCTTCTCTTACCTTCTTGATCAGTTCGTCAACCTCTGCCCTGCTGAAGGTTCGCCCGCCAAGATCTTCATCCATGAGTCTTCTGGTCTCCCTGAGCCTCTTGGCCATTTGCTCGTGTCGTTCTCTCTTTTGCTGCTCGTCCATTTCCGCCCCTTTTTAAATTTTGTGCGCGAGGCGGGACTTGAACCCGCACGTCCTTGCGGACACTGGCACCTGAAGCCAGCGCGTCTACCATTTCGCCACTCGCGCTAAATAAGCAAGCTTGAGATTACCAGCTTTGAGCATGGATAGCTAAGGGTGATGAGCAATAGACTGAGAGCTCAGGAAACGGGAGAAGTGATGGGTCTGCTGGACAAGCTCGAAAAAAGCATCGAGAAGGTTGTTCGCAAACCCTTCAACGCAACATTTAAATCCCTTTTGGACCCAATCGAAATAGCCTCCCAAATCAAAGCCTCCATGGATAACCAGGTGTCGGTTGAGCAAGAGCAAAAACTTGTTGCTCACAGATACCAACTACTTGTCTCACCCCAAGACTTTGAAGCACTGAGTGCCGATCAACTAAACCTTGATAGAAAACTCAGCGAGATGGTCACAGAACACATCGAACAAAAAAAGTATTCAACCATTGATGACCTGCGGTTTGTTTTAGGCAAATCAGAAAAGCTCTCGGTTGGAGATCTTGAAATAAATGTCATGCAATCAGAACAAGACGTCTATTGGCAGCCATTCATTGAATTCGCCGATCTGAAGCTTCCGCTTCCCAAAGGAAGAACCAGGGTTGGCAGGGGATCTGAATCAGATGTGAAGATCAATGATCGAACACTTTCCAGGATTCATCTAGAACTGTTATTCAACGGCGAGAAGGCAGGGGTCAGAGACCTTGGCTCCACCAATGGAAGCTCTCTTAATGGACAAAAATTTCAAGAGGGGCCGTTAGTTCATGGAGATACGATTACCTGCGCTAACACTGAAATTAAGTTTTTCTACCTGCCTCAACTGAAGGAGGATGCGTGAGTGAACTAGCGCTACTTCTAGTCCGCATCGGTTTTGTTGCGGTGTTGTGGATATTTATTTTTAGTCTCCTAAGTGTCATCAGGGCAGATATCTATGGTCGCAGGGTGATTCGATCAGTCGCCCAACAGAGTGGTTCACAGGTTGCAAGCCAAGTTGGCACCGATAGTGACCCTGATGTCACTAACGAAGTTGAGGCAGAATCAGGTGGCCCAAGTCATATGTATGTCATCACGGGGGTCAGTGCTGGTTCAAAAATACCGCTGGATAAAAGAGAGCTGTTTATCGGTCGAGCACCCAGTTGTGAACTAATTGTCACCGATGAGTTTGCCTCTTCCCAGCATGCGAAGGTTGTTCACATAGGTGGTGACTGGGTTATTCAAGATCTAGAGAGCACCAATGGAACCTATGTTGATGGTGTTCGAATTCAAACCCCGGAGGTTTTGAGAATGAACATCCCGGTGAGGGTTGGCAAGACAACTTTTGAATTGAGGCCGTAGTGAGTATCAAAGTTGTTGCCGCTGCAGCCAGTGACATAGGAAAACAACGCTCTAGTAACCAAGACAGTGGTTATGCGGGCTATCAGTTGTTCTTTGTTGCCGATGGCATGGGTGGTCACGCTGGTGGGGATATGGCATCAGCAATCTCCAGTCAAAGAATTGCCCTCAGTGATAACCGATACGACTCTGTCGATGAAGCTCAGGGGGAGTTGCACGACTCAGTGATTGAAGCAAACCTGATGTTGAACAACACCGTGTTTGAACATCCAGAACTGACTGGCATGGGAACAACATTTTCAGGCATCTTGATTCATGAAAATCAGGCGGTTATCGCCCACATTGGTGATTCCAGAGTTTATCTCTCAAGAGACGGTGCAGTCACGCAGATAACAAGTGATCACACTTTCGTGCAGAAACTTTTGGACACAGGTCGAATCACCGCCGAAGAAGCGCTCACCCATCCAAGACGTTCAGTTTTGATGCGAGTTTTGGGGGATGTCCAATCAGAACCGGAACTGGACATGGTCACCTTGGAAACCAAACCAGGTGACCGCTGGCTTATTTGCTCGGATGGTCTCAGTGGTGTCATCCCTGATGAGTTATTAGAAAAAGTTTTGCTATCTGAAATGCCCGTCCAAGAAACACTCGACACGTTAATCGAAGAAGCATTGCAGTTCGGCGCACCCGATAATGTCACCGTTGTCCTAACCGACATCGTTGATGCCGAAGAACCGATTGATTATGAACCAAGTGCGAGGTTTGTCGGGTCATCGGCCAATGAAATAGTCATTGAGGAGCAATCTGGTTCAAGGATTCTGAGACTTCTTAACCCGAAGAATCTTGTTGATTTGCTAACTCCCTCGGAGGACCCAACCAGTTATGCACCCGAATCAGAGGAACTACTGGACAAAATTTTGAAAGACACCCAGCGAAAGATTCGCTGGCGAAGCCTGCGAATCATCGCTGGCTGGGTTTTGATTTTCGGAATCGCTATCGGTGCAGGATTTATTGCCTACGAATACACCCAAACCAGATACTACGTGGCTGAGAGTGATGGAAACGTGGCTATCTATAAAGGCATTCGAGAAGCCCTGGGTCCACTGAGTTTTTCCGATGAGTATGAGGTGACCGATCTGGTTGTTGACGAACTACCCGCTTTTCAGCAAACACTGATTGAAAGATCCATCTCCGCTGAATCCCTAAGCGATGCACAAAGAATCATCCAAGAGCTCAGAGAAAGTGTTCAGGATGAGTAATTCAGGTCTAACCCAAGCTTTGCCGAGGATAATCAACTCCGTTCCTCGCTCCAGAAGTTTGGAAGCGGTTTTGTTGTTTTGGGTGGCGGGGATGCATGCGTTTCAGCTTGCCCAAATTCAGCTGTCGGTGACAGACACCCTGGATGAAGAAATACTGCTTTATTGGACTCCGCTATTTATAGCCTCTTACCTATTTCACTTTGCTTTGAGGTTCAAAGCTAAAGCCGCAGACAGTTTGCTGCTGCCCCTTGCGACACTGATAAATGGTCTCGGCATCAGCATGATCTACAGATTGGACCTTGCAGAAGTCGCTCGCGGAAACGAGCAGATGCTGGGTGCCAGACAGGTTTGGTTGACGGTGTTTGCGATGCTGGTGGCTGCAGGGCTTGTTCTGTTGATGAGAAACCACATGGTTCTAAAGCGCTACACCTACATAGCCATGGCACTTGGAATCCTTTTATTGCTAACTCCGATGCTTCCTGTAATTGGCAGAGAAGTGAATGGTGCAAGGTTATGGATAAATGTTGGGGAGTTATCGTTTCAGCCGGGTGAGATAGCGAAGCTTTTATTGATTGTGTTTTTTGCAGGCTATCTAACAAAGCACCGCGAAAGCCTGAGCCTGATTGGAAAAAAGATTTGGCGAGTGAGGATTCCAAGAGCTAGAGATCTGGGCCCATTGCTTTTGGTTTGGTTTGCATCATTAGGGGTCTTGGTTTTGCAAAGAGATCTAGGAACATCGCTTTTGTATTTTGGTATATTCCTAGCTCTTCTATACATTGCAACCGGCAGAGGGTTTTATGCCGCAATTGGAATAGGCATGATTATTAGCGCCGGGCTAGTTGCATCGCAACTCCTTGGCTATGTTGGAAATCGCTTTGATGCTTGGCTGAATCCATTTGTCTCTGAAAACTATTCAGGGGCCGGTGGAAGTTATCAGTTGGTGCAGGGGCTTTTTGGAATGGCTCACGGTGGCATCTTGGGAACAGGGCTCGGTGGCGGATACCCGCAGTTGGTTCCACTGGCAGCCAATGACTTCATTTTTGCTGCCCTTGCTGAGGAGCTAGGTCTCGTTGGGGTGTTCGCTGTTTTGTCGGTGTATTTACTAATCACCTACAGAGGCCTAAGAATCGCTATGGCCCACAGAGATGATTTCTCAAGGTTGTTAGCCGCAGGGCTTAGCTTTGTAATTGCGCTTCAGGTGTTCATTGTTGTTGGTGGGGTTTTGAGAGTAGTCCCACTCACCGGTCTAACAACACCGTTTTTGGCAGCCGGCGGTAGTTCCTTATTGGCCAACTGGCTGCTAATTGCGATTTTGCTTCGTATAAGTGATTCAACAAATAGGCAGGTGGTGAGTTGAGTAAATCAATCCGCCGGCTGACAAGTTTTATTTTGATTATGTTTCTAACTCTCTTTGGATTCGCAACTGGTGTTCAGGTGTTCCAAGCGGATTCATTGGTTAGCGATGGCAGAAACGTTAGATCCAGCTATGACAGTTATAAAACCCTCAGGGGTTCTATCCTGGTGGAATCCACCCCGATTGCCTCAAGCTATGAGGTGGATGATAATTTCCGCTACCAAAGAGAATATGAATCCGAGGTTTATAGCCACCTCACCGGCTATTTCTCATTATTTCAAGGAAGCACCGGAATAGAGCGAGAGATGGGCAATTTCCTCTCAGGGCAGTCATCCGCTCAGTTTTTTGATCAAATCAACGCTGTTCTTAGTGGTACACCGATAAGTGGTGCCAACGTGGAGCTGACCATCGATAATGAGTTGCAACAAACTGCGTGGGATGCTCTTAGGGACAATAAGGGTGCAGTCATAGCCATGAATCCCAAAACAGGTGAGATCAAAGCACTGGTATCCAAACCTGGATTTGATGCCAACCAACTTGCAAGTCACAGCTTTGCATCAAGCTCCAGTGCCTATGAGCAGTTGCTTACAGACGAAGACGATCCACTGATAAATCGCGCCATTTCTGGAGATCAATACCACCCAGGCTCGGTGTTTAAATTAGTGGTAGCTGCCGCTGCATTTGAAAGTGGTGAATTTGATGGGGAAAGTGAATTTGAAAACCCTGCATCGCTGAGACTACCCGGCACTGTTACTAGCGTTACTAATGCCAATGATTCAACCTGCGGTGATGGCGAAACTGTCTCACTTAGAACGGCCTTCATCAAAAGCTGCAATATTCCATTTGCGGAATTGGGTATGCAATTAGGTGATGATCAGCTTCGGGTCCAGTCAGAGCTTTTTGGCTTTGACTCTCAGGTGAACACCCCGCTGCCAGTTTCATCCAGTAACTTTCCTGCAGATCTAAACACCGCACAAACAGGTCTGGTTTCATTTGGTCAATATGACCTGCGGACAACACCAATGCAGATGGCCATGATCACCTCAGCGATTGCTAACCAAGGAATCATCTATTCACCGCAGATGATAGATCGAGTGGTTTCAAATAACCTGGAGCTTTTATCAGATCCACAGCCACAAGTCTTTGGTTCTCCAATTTCGCAATCAACAGCAGGGCTTTTGACACAGATGATGTTTGAATCTGTGGAAATTGGCGCGGCCGGAAATGCAAAGATTCCAGGCATGGCCGTTGCCGGCAAGACCGGCACGGCTGAAAACGGTGTTGGTGAGCCATACACCTATTGGTTCACAGGATTCGCCCCAGCTGAAAACCCAGAGCTTGTTGTAACTGTGGTGATTGAGGGTGTTGATCAAGCAGCCACCGGAAATTCGATAGCAGCTCCTCTGGGTAGGCGAATATTGGAGAGTGTCCGATGAAGCCTGCAATGGGGCAAACCTATGGGGGTCGCTATCGTTTGGAAACCCGCATCGCCGTTGGTGGAATGGGTGAGGTTTGGCAAGCTCAGGATGAGCGCATCATGCGAAAGGTTGCCATAAAGATTCTCAAAGAGGAATATCTTGGTGACCCTGGTTTTCTTGCCAGGTTCCGTTCAGAGGCGAAAAGTGCAGCACTTGTTGAGCATGAGGGAATCGCCAATGTCTATGACTACGGGGAGGACACCGGGAGTGCCTATTTGGTTATGGAGATGGTCCCCGGGGAGGCCCTTTCCAGAATCCTTGAGCGCGAGAAAAAAATAGACCAAGAAAAGGTCTTGGACATAATCGCTCAAACCGCCAGGGCTTTGGCGGCTGCCCATCAAAGAGGTTTGGTTCACCGAGACATTAAGCCTGGAAACCTTTTGATTACCCCAGATGGACAAGTGAAGATAACTGATTTTGGAATTGCCAGGGTGGGTGATCAAGTCCCGCTTACAAAAACCGGTCAGGTTATGGGAACGGTTCAATACCTTGCTCCCGAGCAAGCCACCGGTAAGACATCCACCTACGCAACAGATCTTTACTCCCTAGGAATTGTTGCCTACGAGTGTTTGGTGGGTAAGCGTCCCTTTACTGGTGAAACACAAATGGCAATTGCTATGGCGCAGATTAATGAACAGCCACCAGCGCTACCTGAAGAGATTGACCCCAGAGTTCAATCACTGGTGATGAACTGTTTGGCCAAAAAGCCCAATCAAAGACCAGAGAGTGCGAACTCATTGGCAATCAGGGCAGAGGGTCTACTCAGAGAAAAGCGGAAGACAGACTCTGGCCCAACAACCAATCAGTCAGATGAACTGGATGATGAAACCATCGCCATGCAATTGGCTGATACTGCACCAATCCCCAAAGCTCCGGTTGTTTGGCCATGGCTTGCGCTAATAGGTCTGATGGTTGTGAGTGTTGGGGTGGTGATAACTGCCATATTTTCTGAACCCAGCCAGGTGGTGGAAATCGAAGATGAACCTGAGCAGGTGGAACAGGTTGAAACGGAAATCGATGAAGATGACGAGGTGGTCATTCCAGAGGCTGCGGTTATTAGGTATGAAAGCGTTGAGGGTAAATCAATAGCCGAGGTCACAAGCTATCTAAACGATCTGGGATTTAGGGTGAACGCAATAGCGGGGCAAGTATTAGATGGTGATGACCCACGGGTCAGAACCGTATATTCGGCAACTCCTTTGGGTAACGTAACTTTAGGGGAGGAGATAACCGTTACTTATTACGTGGGGGATTACACAGAAGACACCAATGAAATTCAGGAACCAGAGGTTATTGAACCTGATCCGGATCCAGAACAAGAGAATCCGACTGAACCAGCGCCAGATGGTGAAGGTAACGATGGTGTTAATGATGCGCCTGCCGAAGACGAAACAGTGAACTAGAAAATAAGATTTGACTACGAGGAGATAAATAACTTGACCGAGAATCCACGTCTGATAGCGGGTCGCTACCGCTTGGGCGAACTGGTTGGCCGAGGCGGCATGGCAGAGGTGTATGAAGGCACCGACACCCGCCTCGGTAGAACCGTGGCGGTTAAGTTATTGAAATCTGATCTGGCAAACGATGAAAGCTTTGAAGATAAGTTTCGTCAGGAGGCCCAGGCCAGCGCTCGAATGGCTCACCCAACAATAGTTAGGGTCTATGACGCTGGTGAAGAGATCACAACCGATGAGTTTGGCAATGAACGAAAAGTGCCCTTCATTGTCATGGAGTTTGTGAAGGGAACACTTCTCAGGGATCTGATTCATGAGGGTGAGGTAACAACAGAAAAAGCTGTGAAGTACACCTCAAGCATTTTGAGTGCTTTGGAGGTTAGCCATAATGCGGGAATCATCCACCGAGATATAAAGCCTGCGAATGTGATGGTGGTTGGAAACGATCAAGTCAAAGTAATGGATTTTGGTATCGCCAGGGCGGTAACAGATAACTCCGCCACCAAGGCTGCCACCATGGGAATCTTGGGAACAGCGCAGTATTTCTCGCCAGAGCAGGCAAGAGGGGAATCGGTTGATTCCAGAACAGATTTATATTCCACAGGCGTAATACTTTATGAAATGCTTGCTGGTCGGCCGCCGTTTAAGGGCGAAAGTGCTGTGAGTGTTGCCTACCAGCACGTGAGTGAAGCCGTCACACCCCCTTCTGAGCACAACCCGAACGTCTCCAAAGAGTTAGACGCTGTGGTGATGAAGTCCATGGAAAAATCTCGCGAGGAGCGTTACCAAACCGCTGAGGAATTCCGCGATGACCTGATGGCGGCTATGGGAAGCACCAATGCTGATTTATTGGAAACCAAGCCACCTACAGCTAACTTGGCAAAAACAGAATTACTAAACACCGACACCGATGACTTCCCAACAGGTCTTAGAGAGTCACTTAAAACAGCTCCCGAGCAGGTCATCAACTCAGCGGATAGAGCTAACGCTGGAGTGATTTGGGGGTTTGGAACCGCGGTTGTGGTGATTTTGCTGGGCTTGGGTTTCTGGTTTTCCCAAAACCTTCTCGGTGTGAACCCCGTGACGCCTAATCCCTCGGGGGGAATCATTGTGGATGATGTCACAGGCCTTGATTACACAGAAGCCTATGATCAGCTCAGCTCACAGGAACTGTTGGTTTTGAGGGTTTATGAAAGAAGCGAAACGGTCGAGCAGGGTTTTGTTGTTCGGATGGAGCCCGAGTCTGGAACAGAAGTTATTCAAAACACTCCAATAACGCTCTATGTTTCCTCGGGTCGAGAACTAATCACCGTTCCCAACCTCACCGGTTTGACTGAAGAGGATGCCCTTGGGCAGATTGAAAGTAATGGTTTAGAGCTTGGCAGGATTAGTAGCGTCAATTCGGCCTCAATCCCTGAGGGTGTAGTGATAACAAGCGATCCGGTTGCGAATGTGCAGGTGCCGACCAACGAGGTGGTGGACATCGTGATTTCAAATGGGCAGGTGATTGTTCCAGATGTTCAAAACTTAGATGTTCTCGAGGCCAGAAGATTGCTAACTGCCCCCGATGTTGGCTACACGGTTTCTATTGAAATCTTGGATGCTGAAATCTGCAATGGTGACCCAGGAACGGTTGTTCAGCAACAATCAGTGTTGCCGGGGCTTCAGGATCAATTGCAAGAGGTGATTTTGTATGTTGATTGTGTGAATGAAACTGAGCCTGAACCAGAGCCTGGCACTGAACCGGGAGCTGAACCAGGAACAGAAAACGGTGTTGAGGATCCCGCTACAGAGGGCCCTGCAGAACCCGCACCTGCAGAGTAAGTTTGTTAGCTGATTAGTGGCTGCATGCCCTTTGCTTTTTCCGAAGCCCCGACAAGACCAATTGATTCCAACCAGTTACCAAGCATTAGATAACCACCTTCAGTTACAACGCTCTCTGGGTGAAACTGAACTCCGTGGATTGGTTTTGAAACATGTTCAACGCTCATGACAATCCCTCCCTCAGTTTCACCCGTGATTCTCAACTCTGCGGGAACTGTGTTTCTGGTGACAGCAAGTGAGTGATAGCGGGTTGCTTTGAATCCTTGTTTGAGGTTTTGAAAAAGCATTGACTCTGTGTGATTCACAACGCTTGTTTTGCCATGCATCAACTCTGGTGCCGATTCAACCGTTGCCCCCATTGCCTCGGCAATGGCTTGGTGTCCTAAACAAACACCCAATACTGGATAGTTAGCCTCCAATGCATGGGTCACGATTGGAATGGAGATTCCAGCACTTGCTGGATTTCCAGGACCTGGGCTTATCAGCACACCGTCATAGCCCGATAAGGTTTTAGCAATTTCAGATGGGTCAATAGAGTCATTTCGAATGACATCGGTTTCTGCACCGAGCTGCTGCAAATAACCATTGAGCGTATAGACGAAACTGTCGTAGTTATCTATCACCAACACTTTGACCATAGGGATAAGTCTATCCTCCGCTAAAGGTGTGTCTAAAGCTGCACTTCGGTCATGAATCGAAGATGGGTCGGTTTTGAGAAAAGCTCTGTTTGTGAATTGATGTGTTTCACGTGATCACTTTTGTCATGAGCCTCCCAGTGAGATTTTGATTCCCA
This sequence comes from Microbacteriaceae bacterium, assembly GCA_965660355.1. Taxonomy (GTDB): domain Bacteria; phylum Actinomycetota; class Actinomycetes; order Actinomycetales; family Microbacteriaceae; genus CAJXVY01. Next base: position 10,341 of record CBFHZN010000019.1, on the reverse strand, counting down.
TTTCTCCACCATCAAAAACCCCTCACTGCCCTCTTCCTGCACCAAGTCATAAAAAACACAGCCATCCTCGGCTCTAGTTTTTCTAACCAAGGTCTCAAACTCTCTAAGAAGCGTTTCTAATTTCTCTGGGTTGGGGTGAATCTCGGCGATTAGGTATAAAGCTTTCATGGTGATTCCTTGCTTATTGGTCTAAGCCAAAGCCTATCTCTGAAAATCAGGCTGAATTCAGTGGCCAATCCCGTTAGACTTTCCCCCATGGTAGATGACCGCGACAGACTAAAGCCTGAGATTATCTCTGATAGCGAGAGTGACCCAAATCCACTTTGGTTCAAAATTGTGATGTTTGGATTCATGATCTTAGGTCTTGCTTGGATCTTGGTGTTTTATATCTCCAGTGCCAGATACCCTTTGGGGGCTTCTGTTCCTGGACTAAACATCGGTAACTGGAACATCCTGGTTGGATTTGGAATTGCCATGATTGGTTTCATGATGACCACCAGGTGGAAATAACTCAGTAGATTCTGGAGACTCCCCAGAAAGTAAGTAGCACTAGCACTCCAATAATTATCACTATCCCTAAAAACTGGGCAACTTTTTGATTACGTCTTCTGGTTTCTGAATAAACAGCCGCTATCGCAGCCCCTGTTATCAAACCACCGAGGTGACCCTCCCAGCTGATTCCTGAGATAAAAAATCCCATACCTAAATTAATAACAATCAATAAAAGTAGCTGCTGCGGGTTTTCACCCAAGCTTCTCAGCACAATAAAAAATGCACCCATCAAACCAAAAAATGCTCCACTTGCCCCAACAACTGGAATCCTTGGATCAGAGAGCAATAGCACTGCAACTGAACCACCGATGATGCTCAGCAAATAAAGAAGTAGATATCGGTTTCTGCCAAGCATTGGTTCCAATTGGGAACCAAAGATATAAATCGCAAAAGAGTTGAAAAGGATGTGCACAGGCCCTGTCCAGTCATGCACAAACCCCGCTGTTAGCATCCGCCAGGGTTCAAATGGGGTGTAAAGCGGTGCATAGAACATGGTGTTGGTGAACACTGCACCAATAGGACTTATTTGACCTAACCAAATAAGCCCATTGATGATTAGTAACCAAGAGGTTACCGGAGCGGCAAAGCGGCTCCGCAAAGCCATGACTAGACCTTTTCGATGGAAATGGATTCGATTACAACATCCTCTGTTGGACGATCCCTACCATCGGTTTCACTAGCACCAATCTTGTCAACAACTGCGCGACTCTCATCATCGATAACCTCACCGAATACAGTGTGACGACCCTGCAACCAGGTGGTTGGGGCCAAGGTGATGAAGAACTGGCTGCCGTTTGTTCCAGGACCCGCATTGGCCATGGCAAGTTTATATGGTGCGTTGAAATCCAATTCTGGGTGGATTTCATCTTCAAACTGGTATCCGGGGCCACCCATGCCTGTTCCGGTTGGGTCACCTCCCTGAATCATGAAATCAGCAATCACGCGATGAAAGATAACTCCGTTATACAAAGGGGTCCCTGACTGAACGTCATTGGTGCTGGGGCTTCGCCAGTCGATACTTCCAGTGGCTAGACCTTCAAAGTTTTCAACGGTTTTTGGGGCATGCAAACCGAATAGGTTTACCTTGATCTCGCCGTGGTTTGTATTGATAGTTGCGATAGATGTTGGTGAAGTCATTTGACTATTGTGCCAGAAATTGAAACCGATAGTTCTTGACAACAACTAAACAAATGTTTAGTTTATTAAACATGCGTTCAGTTGCTGCTCAGGAGCTTATTCAAAAAGGCGTTGAGCTATTCAGCGAAAAGGGGTTTGACTCTGTCTCGGTCAGAGAAATCACCAGCGCTGCGGGTGTTAGCCCAGGTTTACTGATCCACCACTTCAAATCCAAGGAAGCTTTCATAAAGGCTTGTATAGAAGATGTATTTGGGGAGGTGCTGTCATTCAAAACCGAGCCAAACCCACTTGATATGAACACGCAATTAAACAAATGGAAATCAAACCCTGAGTTTTATAAAACCCCTTTGAGGTTTTTCAAGGCGGTCATGTCTTCTAACTCTGAGTATTCAAAGCAGCTGTTTGAACTTATTTTGGATGGCTCCAGAAAAGTATTAAAAGACGGGGTTGAAAATGGCCTAATCAAAAAGCCAAGCAACTTGGAGATGACAAATCTGGTTTTGGCGGTAAATTCACTGGGCACGATTTTGCTCAGTGATTACATTCGCGATCAGCTTGGAGGAGAATTCACTGATCCCGAATATGCCCAAGGGTTCATGCAGGCAAATCTTGAAATATACACAAACGGTGTTTATACACCCCAAACAACAGGAGAAAAATGAGCGCAATAGTGTTCAAAAACCTGGTGAAAAAATATGGCAAGCAGTTAGCCGTAGATCACCTGAGTGCTGAAATCCGTACTGGAAAAATAACTGGTTTTCTCGGGCCCAACGGGGCCGGGAAATCCACCTCACTGCGCTGTTTGGTCGGGTTGGCAGCCCCGACTGAGGGTGAGACTAGCGTTTTGGGTGTTCCCTATCAGGAGCTAACTAACCCGCTAAGCAAAGTTGGAACTGTATTGGACAGCAGAGGCTTCCACGGAGGCCTAACTGGCAAACAGAATCTTAGGGTGATTAGTGCAGCGGCTGGAATTGCCGACAGTCGAGTTGATGAAGTCTTGGAGCAAGTTGAGCTTGGGGGTGCCAAGGATAAAAAGGTCAAAAACTACAGCCTTGGTATGAAGCAACGGCTCAGCCTTGCTGGAGCCCTGCTTGGCGACCCAGAGATCTTGATTCTGGATGAACCCGCTAATGGCCTAGACCCGATCGGAATTGCCTGGTTGAGGACATTTTTGCAAAAACTTTCCAAAGGCGGAAGAACAATCCTGATCTCATCCCACCAGTTGGCAGAGATGCAGAACACCATCGATGACGTTTTAGTCATTCATAAGGGAAAGCTCATTAAGAGCGGGACCTTGGATGAAATCACCGAGGGCCAGACCCTAGAAGAAGCATTTTTGAGACTCACAGGAGGTGCCGCATGAGATTACTAGCATCGGAACTAAGAAAAGTTATCTATGTCCGCTCCAATTGGGGCATTTTGATTGCTGCGATATTACTCAGCGCGCTTTCAACCGCTGTCACCGTACCAATCTTGCAGGCTGATGAGGGAAATGGCTTTGGCATCAGTCTCTCCACCACTATGGGCGTTGATGCTGTTTATGCCAATGCGGTTTCTGGGTATCTGTTTGCGATCATCCTTGGAGTGATAATGATGGCTAGCGAATTCCGCCACGGAACCGCAGTCGCCACTTTCCTTACATCCCCAAAAAGATCCAGGGTGGTTTTGGCAAAACTCGGTGTTGGTGCAATCGCCTCGAGTGTTTTGATGTTGCTCAGTGCGATTGCTGGAGTCCTAGCCGGATGGATTGCTCTGCAGACAGTCGAAGATGCTGGAACGCCGAGTGAGAATCTGTTTTTGAATCTCATTCTGGCCAGTGTGCTGGCAGGTGTTGTGCTTGGGGTAATTGGCTTAGCAATTGGAACGTTGATTAAGAACCAACTGCTGGCAATAGTTGCCACCTTGATCTATCTGTTCGTCATAGATCCGCTTCTTCTTACGCTTTTGCCAGATGCGGGTAAGTACCTTCCAACTGGATTGATTACAGCAATGTTGAATCTAAATGTCGACGCCCCAGAATTTGGTATCGACACCTCTCAGTATTTACCACCGCTGGTTGCGGCTGGGGTATTGGTCGCAATAGGCGCGGTGTTTGCAGGTATTGCGATGCTGACATCTCTACGAAGGGATATTGATTAGTTCTAGAGATAAGCAAATAACCACAAGGGAATCCCCTTGTGGTTATTTGTTTAATATCTTTAGAGCCCTTTGGGCTTCATGTATTTCTGAGCGAGGGCACTTAGGAAGTCAAAGGCGAGAGCCAAAACGGCAATCATCACAGCACCAATCAAAATTGCTGGGTCCCTACCGTTTTTCAAACCAGAGTTAATCGTCTCACCAAGACCTCCACCACCAACTAGGAAGGCGAGGGCTGCGAAACCAACATTGATAACAACAGCTGTTCGGATTCCAGCAAGAATCACCACAACTGAAAGCGGTAGTTCGATTTTGAACAAAATCTGTCTGGCGGTCAATCCCATACCTCGGGCTGCGTCAATGACACTCTTATCTACCTGCTCCAAACCAACTATTGTGTTTCTCAAGATTGGAAGTAGTGAATAGGTTGCAAGCGCCAACAGCACTGTGAAGGCACCTGCGCCCAGCCAAGAAAAATAGATAACAATCAGACCGTAAACGGGCAGTGACTGCCCCAGACCCAAAGTGTTCACCAAAACGGATTTCAATTTTGGCAAACCTCTTCTGGTGACCAGAATTCCAATCGGAATAGCAACAACAATCACAAGTGCAGAAGATGCCAACCCGAGCGCAACCGTTGCTCCGAGCTGCCTCTGCAGTTTCTCAGGCTCAAGAATGGAAAGTGTTGTTGAGTCCAAATCTGAATAAAACCAAACCGCCCAACCAATGATTGCTAGGGCAACTGCAAACAGCGGCGAGACAATTAGATCCAGTCTCTCCGCAAGGCTGGTCCGGTTTCTAATTGATGGTGTTACTACACTCATGCTTTTTCCTAGCCGTCACTCATGATTAGTTTGGCGAGAGATTCGATTGTGGTGCAACCCAGGTATTTACCTCGACGATCAGTCACACAGGCCATACCAGCCGATGACTGTAACATCACGGTAATCGCATCCTGCAGAGTATCCTCTGGCTGCAAATCAACAGTCACCGGTCGTCCAGATTTCTCAATTGGCTGGCTGGTTCTGTTGAGCGCTTTTTCATCAATCCAACGAAGTGGCTTGTCGTTTCCATCCAGCAAAAGACCAACCTGATCGGGAGACTCCTGCAATGCCTTCAATGCGTCTTCTCGCATCACTGGCTGTCTCAAAATAGGAACCTGGTGCAATTCTGTGTCACTTACCTTTTTCAAGGTGAGGCCCTTCAGAATCGCTCCTGAACCTAGGAAGCTTTCAACAAATTCGTCTGCTGGGTGAGCAAGAATTGCCTCTGGGGTGTCAAGTTGCGCAATTTCTGAGCCCTCGCGAAGAATAGCGATTCTGTTACCCATCTTGATGGCCTCGTCAATATCGTGAGTCACAAACACGATTGTCTTTTTCACATCCTGCTGAAGCCTTAGAAACTCGTTCTGCAAACGGTCACGAGTGATTGGGTCAATTGCACCAAATGGCTCATCCATCAATAGAACATCTGGGTCTGCTGCTAGAGCCCTAGCAACACCAACTCGCTGCGCCTGTCCTCCGGATAACTCCTTTGGGTAACGATCGCGGTAGGTGTCAGGGTCCATAGAGACAAGTTCAAGAAGTTCATCAACACGAGCTGCAATTTTCTTTTTGTCCCATCCCAGCAAAACTGGAACGGTAGCGATGTTTTCAGCAATGGTCCTGTGTGGGAAAAGACCAACCTGCTGGATGACGTAGCCAATCTTTCTTCTCAGTTCAGAGGGGTTTACGTCAGTGACGTCCTCTCCGTCAATGACAATACGACCCGAGGTTGGTTCGATTAGACGGTTGATAAGCCTTAATGTTGTGCTTTTTCCACAACCTGAAGGACCAACCAGCACCAACACTTCACCGCGCTGAACTTCTAGGTCCAGATTGTTTACCGCTGGCTCCATCCCAGCCCCGTAGGACTTGGTGATGTTTTCCAAGCGAATTAATACGTCACTCATCGAATACCTTTCGAAATTGTGGCCACTCTCAGGGCCTGAAGAATTAGGTCAATAACCACTGCAAGCAATAGGCACAACAGCGTGCCCAACCAAATCGACTCAAACGAGTTTGGTAGCGGCAATCTTGCTAAACCGCTTTTAATGAAATCTCCTAAGCCACCACCAGCAACCAATGTTGCCAAGGCTGCAAGGCCAACAATAAGCATTGACGACACCCTGACTCCCGCCAAGATAACTGGCCAAGCCAAAGGCAACTGCACCTTTATCAAAACCTGAGCTGGGGATAGTCCCATACCCTTTGCTGATTCCAGCACTCCGTTATCGATCCCATCTAATCCAGTGATTGTGTTTCGAAGGATGGGTAAAAGGGAATACAGAAGTAAGGCAATAAAAGACGGTGCAAAGCCAAGACCTACAAAAGGAATAAAAATCACAAACAGAGCCAAAGAGGGGATTGTCAAAAACACCGAAGCGATTGACAGTGAAAGCTCTTTAGCAAACAGATTTCTGCGAGTTAGGGTGCCGGTGACGACGGCGAGAACGCCGGCCGTCACCAACACCGAAACTACATACCCGGTGTGTTGGACAAGCCCTTCGAGCACCGTGTCTTGTCTAGACAAGGCGAACTCGAAGAGGCTGATTATAAAGTCCATGGGGTTACTCTTACTCGATCAGACCTTCAGTTGCGAGGTAGTCCCTAGCAACCGCTTCAGGGTCTTCTCCATCTGCTGATACACGAGCGTTGATTGATGCCATTCTCTCGTTGTCCAGCGGTGCCAAGATGCTTCCGATGATTTCATCGAATACCTCTGGTGCCTGGTCGTAGGTGTCACCAACCATTGATCCGGAGACGTTGTACAGAACGTGCACGCCTGGATCCTCAACAAGGGTTAGACCCAGTGCTGGAATACGGCCATCAGTGGTGTAAACCTCACCAAAGTTACAGTTGTTTGCTGCGGTCTCGGTGTAGATGATTCCTGTGTCCAGGATTCGCTGCTGATCTTCTGGCAACTCAATTCCAGTTGCTTCTTCCATCAGAACTAGACCATCTGGACGGTCTGGGTACTCAGACTCCATGCAAACTACTGCGTCTGGGTTGGCCTCTACATACTCCATCATTGACTGAATGGTGAATGCTCCACCGTTTGCCTCAGTTGTTTCTGGGCTTGAAGTGAAACCGTAGGTGTTGTTAAACGGTGAGCGACTAATCCACTGGATGTTGTTGCGCTCACGGTCTAGCTCTCTAACGCCTGCGGTGAGTTCCTCTGGGTCAAAACTTGGGTTTTCTTCACCCAGGTGCACGGCCCAACCGGTTCCGTTGTACTCCATGTAGATGTCAATATCACCTGACTCCAGGGCTGAACGGGCAACACTGGTTCCACCAAGGTTTACCTTGTCATCCACTGTGGCACCTGCCTCTTCAAAGGCTGCAACCATCATCTCTCCCAAGATCAACTGCTCGTCGAAGTCTTTAGATCCGACTGCTACCTCGATACCGGAAAGATCTAGCTGTGAGAAGGCACTGCCTGCTTCCTCAGTTGTGTCCTCAGTTGTGTCGTCGGTTTCCGAGCTGGAACCCGAATCATCGGTTCCGCTGCTGGTGTCTGTCTCTGTCTCGGCTGCACATCCAGTGAGCACGAGTGCAGAAACTGCACCGATAGCGAGCAGCGAAGCTGCTTTCTTCTTTGTCATTAATTTCTCCTTTGGGTTGTCCCAACCTAAGACCATAAGCATGCAAAAAAAACAATGCCAACTGGGTTGTCCAAATATCAACAGGCACTAGAATGTTCCTTATGGGGACTCACACTTCAGGGCTAATAAGGGACGCAGAAGTGCTCGATGTGCTGTCCCGACCAGAGTCTTTTGCCCAAGGTGGGTTGGGCGTTAATCGTATCTCCCAGCTCACTGAAAGAGACAAGGCACAGATTTCCAGAGTGCTAAAAACGCTTCACCAGGTTGGTTTGGTGGACCGCGATGAAAAGAGTTTGAAATATTCACTTGGCTCCAGGCTTTACACAATGGCAATGCAAACCAAAGAGGCTCGTCTGGCAAGCCTCAGTGAATTCAGGCTTCGAGAATTGGTTGCCCAAACACAAGAATCAGCTCACTTGGACGTCTTACGAGGGGGGAGGGTAATCACCGCAAAAACCATCAGTGCTGCCAGGGAGCTAACGCGTGAGGGATGGGATGGGATCACTGCCCCAGCCGGGATTAGTGCCAGTGGACGAGCGATGCTTGCAAGCAAAACCGATGAGGAAATAAAACTTTGGTGGTATGAACACGCTCAGTTGTCTCCTCTGCCAGTCCCTAAGAGCACCCTCCCTATTTCTCGCCAAGCACTGCAGCCTGGTTTCACCCTGCAACGCCCTGCCAAAAACCTACAGAGCTTTTTAGAAATGATGCGAAACATCAGAGATCAGGGCTACGCGATTAGTGATGGTGAATTCCAAACTGGAATCGTGGATGCCGCAGCGCCTGTGAGAGATGCTAGTAACGATGTGGTGGCCACCATCAGCACCGGTGTCCCCAAAGAAAGAGTTAGGGATCAATTTGATTCCATTGGTCAATTAGTCGCTGCCTCAGCACTGAGGTTCTCGATTGACCTTGGGGCACCAATTATTGGTCCGACATAATCTCGCTACTAACTAAATTAGAGATGAAAGAGCAGCTATGACATCCTGCTCACGCTCTAGGTGAGGGGAGTGGCCACAACCAGTTAGCACCAGTTCGGAGTATGTGCCACCAGCCTTTTCATAGTCATCCAAGACATTTCTTGTCTGGGTAATCATCTGTTGTGGAGGGGACACATCCGCTCCAGGCCAGCCAGGCACCGCACCCAAAGCGCCTAGCTGATTCAAATCAAACAAGCTTGCGTCACTGACGATTGCATCACTATCGCCTCGGATCCAGAGTATTTCTGGCTTTGGATTTATTTCAGTTATTCCGGAGGTGTTGAAATTGTTCGGTGCCAATGAATTGAGAACCCCCGTGTTTGCTGGACCGGTGTTTGGCCAGTGTTCGCTTGCCGAGGAGTTGCCCGGGTAGTTTTCTTCTCCGGTGACAGTTGTGAGCATCGATGAGACCAATAAATCCTCATGTTCTACAAAGCTTGCGTCTGCAACATAAACACCGCGCAGGATATTTCTTGGCGAGGTCTGCTCCGCATCTCCGAAGTCTTTCTCGGCAATTGCTTTTATAAAATCAGGGTTTGCTGAACCCCCTCCAGTTCCGGCTCCGCCATTGAGTAAATTGCCATGAAGATCAGTTCCCCCAAATCCATATGGGCTGACCGGTGCCTGCAGGATCAATTTTTCAACGTTTTCTGGGTGATCAATCGTAAGTTGCATGACAACACCACCCCCAAGGCTCCAGCCGAGATAACTGGCTTTTTCAAGACCCATTTCCTTTGCGAAGGCAAAGACATCGTCGCTGAAATCTCTAACACCTCTGGAGGCATCAACCCCCTTTGTCTCACTCAATCCAAAACCCCGCAAATCAGGAGCATAAACGTCAAACTCGCTAGGCAAAGACAGCATCAAGTTTTGAAAGAAGTGTGAACTTGACACATTCCCATGAACAAGGATTAGTTTCTTTGCTCCTCCTGCACGGTGCAAATAATTGGTTCGCAGTCGGTTTGTTGCTATTTCTGTTTGTTGGATTCCATCCAGGACCTCTAGCTTCATTGCTGCTCCTCAGAGTTCAACCCGAAACTCGGGTTCGGTTTTTTGCTTTACCTGTTCGATATCAACCCCCGGTGCTAACTCAACCAGAGTCAATCCCCCACCATCAACTTTAAAGACTGCGAGATCGGTGATTATTCGATCAACAACATTTCTGCCGGTCAGTGGTAAAGAGCATTGATTTACGATTTTGGCCGAACCGTCTTTGGCAACGTGTTCCATCAAAACCACTACCTTGCCGGCACCGTGAACTAAATCCATAGCCCCACCTGGGCCCTTGACCATCTTTCCAGGAATCATCCAATTTGCTAAGTCACCAAACTCACTAACCTGCATCGCACCCAAAATAGCAACGTCAATCTTGCCCCCGCGTATCATTCCAAAACTCATGGATGAGTCAAAAAAAGCAGCCCCCTTGAGAGTGGTGACAGTTTCTTTGCCGGCGTTGATTAGATCAGGATCGACATTTTGCTCAGTTGGGTATGGGCCCACACCCAAAATGCCATTTTCACTTTGCAAGACAACAGTTTTGTCTTCATCGATGTAATTGGGAACCAGCGTTGGTAGGCCAATGCCCAAATTTACATAACTACCGTCGTGCAACTCACTGGCCGCTCTGGCGGCCATTTCCTCTCGGGTTAGTGCCATCAGCCTCTCACCGTCCTTCGCTCAATGCGCTTTTCAATATCGGTTCCAACCTCAATTACTCGGTGCACATAAACCCCTGGAAGGTGGATTTCATCTGGATTCAGCTCTCCAGGGCTGACCAACTGCTCAACCTGTGCAATGCAAACCTCACCGGCCATCGCCGCCACCGGTGAGAAGTTTCGGGCGGATTTATTGAAGATCAGATTGCCATGAGTGTCACCCTTGATCGCATGCACG
>CBFHZN010000018.1:0-22230 GCA_965660355.1 Microbacteriaceae bacterium | reverse complement strand
TACTGAACTGGCTTTACGTTTTCAAGACTCAAGGGGCTGAAGTCGTCATTTGACAAAGCTGAGTCAATCAAAGCGAAGTCTGTGTCTGGGTTGTCAAGGGCTGCATCACGCACTGCGGTTGCAAGGTTGAAGCCAACTCCAAAGACGATGTCACAACCTTCGCCAACAAGACTTTCAATTGCACTTGAGTATTCGGTGAGTGTCGCACCGGAGTTTGACTCAACTGTTGCTGATTCAACTCCTAGCTCATCAACCGCACGCTGCAGACCATTGAAGGCCTCTTCGTTGAAGGATGCGTCATCAAAGCCACCCTCGTCACTGACCATGCAGGCCTTGTAATCTACGGTCTCGACCTCTGTCTCTGTTTCTGTTTCTGTTTCTGAAGAGTCGGTGTCTGAATTGTCCGCGTTGTCTTCTTCTTCCGGGGCTGCAGCACAGCCAGCCAGAACAAGAGCGGATGCGGCTGCCAGGGCGATTCCCTTGGCTGCTCTACGTGAAATAGTGCTCACGAATTTTCCTCCTGAAATTGGGTCGGCGCTGTTTGCGCCATTGGTTATATGAAGAAGACTACTGAAGAGAACGGTCAATGAACCTTAGGTGAAGAAAATCTAAACGGCATTTTGATAACGATTTGGAATTAGAGCACTTCGTCTTGGCCGGTTGCCCTCAGCGAGTCAACCAATCCCTTGACTCGTTGCGCATGCTGCTTAGTGGTAACCAACAAAGCATCTGGAGTGTCCACCACAATTATGTCCTCAACGCCAATCAAAGCAACTAACTTGTCGTTTTCACTAACCAAGATTCCACTTGATGAGTCGCTTAGCACTTTCGCTTGGCCCAAAACAGCCAAGTTTCCGCTTTTGCCCTGGGATTGCAACTCAGCAATTGCTGCAAAATCCCCCACATCGTGCCATTCGAATGAGGCTGGCACACAGGCGACCAAACCCCTCTTAGCGGCTGGTTCAGCGACTGAATAGTCAATGGCAACTTTTTTCAAACGATTCCACTGCTGAGCTGCTTTTTGATCAAAGCCACCAGCAACCACCTGATCTGCAAGAGATTGAATTTCCGCTTCGAGTTCCGGCTCATTTGCAGCCAGAACCTCCAAGAGCAGTTTGGCGGGAGCTATGAACATGCCAGCGTTCCACAAATAATCCCTTTTCGAAAAATACTTCTTGGCTTTAGCAATCGATGGCTTTTCAACAAACTCAACGACGTTCAAAGCGGATTCAAAGCCATCGATTTCATTGGAGGTGTTTATATAACCGAAAGCTGTGGAGGCCTCGGTGGGGGTGACACCAATGGTGACAACCCTGCCTGTTTTTGCAACCTCAATGGCCTCTCTAACCGCTATCTCAAATTTCTCAGCTTCGTGAATAACGTGGTCTGCTGCAAATGAACCAATGATGACTTCTGGGTTGCGTCTGTATAAAACTGCTGCGGCCAAAGCTATGGCTGCCGTTGAATCCCTTGGGGACGGTTCCAGTAATAAATTTTCTGGCTTAAGCCCAGGCAACTGATCGGCAACTGCAGAGGCATGAGTGGAACCAGTTACCACCATGATGTCATCACCAGCAATCGGAGACAATCTGTCCCAGGTGTCTTGCAGCAAAGTCTGGCCACTACCTGTGAGATCGTGCAAAAATTTTGGAGCGCTAGCCCTGGATAAAGGCCAAAGTCTGGACCCGATACCACCTGCAGGGATTACAGCGTGAAACTCTGAAGAATTGCTCATTTGCCTAGGTTATCTACAAACCTGATAATCGTCTCTGCACGCAAAAAGAAATCCGCTCTCTCGGTTACACTTAACGCACGAAACCTTGGAGGCAAATTAATGTCGGTTGTGCCAGCAGGAACTCTCTACCGCGGCAAGGTAGGAATGTGGTCGTGGGTTCTCCACCGTATTAGCGGTGTCGCAATTTTCTTTTTCTTGCTTGTTCATATTCTGGACACAGCTCTGGTGAGGGTCTCACCAGAAGCTTATGACGTGGTAATCGAGTCTTATAAAACACCGATTATCGGTCTTGCGGAACTTGGACTGGTTGGAGCAATTCTGTTCCACGGTCTAAACGGAGTTCGAATTATTCTTGTCGATTTCTGGTCAAAAGGGACCAAGTATCAAAACACCATGTTTTGGATTGTTTTGGTGGTGGCAGTTTTAGTGACCGCATACTTCACCCCTGGCCACCTAGAGAGAGTATTGGAGTTCTAAAAAATGTCAGTTCAAATTGAAATCCCAAACTCCCCTCGAAAGCAAAAAGTAACCAACTGGGAGAAATACGGTTGGCTTTACATGCGGATCAGTGGACCACTACTGATTGTTCTGATTTTCACTCACGTTTTTGTAAACCTATTCACCGGTGAAGGAATCAAACAGATTGACTTCGCTTTTGTTGCTGGAAAATGGGCAGACCCATTCTGGCAATGGTGGGATGTATCGATGCTCTGGTTGGCGCTAATCCACGGCACCCTTGGCATGCGCACAGTCATTAATGACTACACCGAAAAACCCAAGCTGAGAAGTGGCCTAGTTGGCACTTTATGGAGTGTTTCAGGCGCTCTAATACTGTTGGGAACCTTGGTTGTATTCACATTTGACCCTTGCCCCCCAACCTCAAACCCCGATCTACTACCTTCATTCTGTGAAGCGATTGCGAGTAACTAAATGACTAAAGTTCACCACCACGAATTTGACGTGGTCATCGTTGGCGCCGGAGGCGCCGGTATGCGAGCAGCCATTGAGGCTGGACCGCATGCAAGAACTGCTGTAATTAGCAAGCTCTTCCCAACCAGAAGCCACACCGGTGCAGCTCAGGGTGGCATGGCAGCGGCTTTAGCAAACGTTGAAGAAGACAGCTGGGAGTGGCACACCTTTGACACTGTCAAAGGTGGTGACTATCTGGTTGACCAAGACGCGGCAGAAATCTTGGCCAAGGAATCAGTCCAGGCAGTTATTGATCTTGAAAACATGGGGCTTCCGTTCAATAGAACCCCCGATGGAAAAATTGACCAGCGTCGCTTCGGTGGACACACCCGTGATCACGGAAAAGCACCGGTTAGAAGAAGTTGTTACGCTGCAGACCGCACAGGTCACATGATTTTGCAGACCCTCTACCAAACCTGCGTAAAACTGGGCATTGAGTTTTTCAACGAGTTCTATGTCCTAGACATGATTATGACCGAGGTCGATGGTCAAGAGGTTCCGGCAGCCGTTGTCGCCTATGACCTAGCGACTGGTGAAATCCACATCGTTCGTGGAAAAAGCATTGTTTATGCAACTGGTGGATTTGGAAAGATTTTCAAAACAACTTCCAATGCCCACACCCTCACCGGTGATGGCATCGGTGTTATCTGGCGCAAGGGACTTCCGCTGGAAGACATGGAGTTTTACCAATTCCACCCAACTGGTTTGGCAGGACTCGGAATTTTGCTTTCCGAGGCAGCCCGAGGTGAAGGTGGAATTCTAAGAAACTCAAATGGTGAGCGATTTATGGAACGCTACGCACCGACAATCAAAGACCTGGCACCCCGTGACATGGTTGCAAGGGCTATGGCCAACGAGGTCAGAGAAGGTCGCGGTGGCGGACCAAATAAGGATCACGTATTTTTGGATCTGACCCACCTGGAGCCAGCAGTTATTGATGCAAAGCTTCCAGACATCACTGAGTTTGCAAGAACTTACCTTGGTGTTGAGCCCTATACCGAGCCAGTTCCTGTTTTCCCAACCGCCCACTACGCAATGGGGGGAATTCCAACCAACATCAAAGCTGAGGTTCTAAGCGACAACGACACTGTGGTACCTGGGCTTTATGCAGCTGGAGAGTGCGCATGTGTGAGTGTTCACGGAGCGAACCGTTTGGGAACAAACTCGCTGTTGGACATCAACGTATTTGGAAAGCGAGCAGGTATTTATGCAGTTGAGTATGCCAAGACTGCAACTTTGCCGCCACTTCCTGAAAACTCAGAGCAAGACATCATCAAGCTATTGGATAAGGTTCGTAATTCAACAGGTGATGAGAAAGTTGCCGTTTTGAGGCGTGAGCTTCAAGAGACCATGGATGCCCATGCTCAGGTTTACAGAACCGAAGAAAGCTTGAATGAAGCATTGGAAAAAATCACCGAGTTGCGTGCTCGTTATGAAAACATTTCCATCCAAGACCACGGTCAGCGCTTCAACACTGATTTGCTGGAAGCAGTTGAGCTTGGCTTCTTGCTGGATCTAGCTGAGGTTTTGGCATACGCATCAAGAGAACGTCGCGAAAGTCGTGGAGGACACTTCCGTGAGGACTATTTGGATAGAAACGATGACAAGTTCATGATGCACTCGATGCTTTATAGAGAGAGTGACCCAGATGGCACCACGGGTGGAGGAATCCGCGTGGATTGGAAGCCAGTCGTTATCACCAATTACCAGCCAATGGAGCGAAAGTACTAATGAGCGAAACGAAAGAAATAGCACCAATTCCATCCTTCACGGTGACTCTCAGCATTCGCAGGTTCGACCCTGAAAAAAGCGAAGAATCGAGCTGGCAAGAATTTGAAGTTGAGATGCATGCAACCGACAGGGTTTTGGATGCACTTCACAAAATCAAATGGGAGCAAGACGGAACGCTGACCTTCAGGCGTTCATGCGCTCACGGCGTTTGTGGTTCGGATGCCGTGAGAATCAATGGAAGAAACCGATTGGCCTGCAAGACTCTGATTAAGGATCTGGATATTAATTCTGCGATCACAGTCGAGCCAATCAAAGGTCTTCCGGTTGAGAAGGACCTGGTTGTGGACATGAACCCCTTCTACCAGGCCTACCGAGACATCAATCCCTTCTTGGTTGCCAATGACAAGCCTGAGAAGGAGCGCTTGCAATCACCAGAGGACAGAGCGCGCTATGACGACACCACAAAGTGCATCCTATGCGCCGCCTGCACCACCTCTTGCCCAGTTTTCTGGACAGATGGGCAATACTTCGGGCCAGCAGCAATCGTCAATGCCCACCGCTTTATCTTTGACTCACGTGATGAAGAGGCTGATGTCAGGCTGGACATTCTCAATGACAAAGAAGGTGTTTGGCGTTGCAGGACAACATTCAACTGCACCGAAGCTTGCCCCAGGGGCATTGAGGTGACCAAGGCAATCGCTGAGGTCAAGCAGGC
Source organism: Microbacteriaceae bacterium (assembly GCA_965660355.1). Taxonomy (GTDB): domain Bacteria; phylum Actinomycetota; class Actinomycetes; order Actinomycetales; family Microbacteriaceae; genus CAJXVY01. The sequence continues at coordinate 17,080 of CBFHZN010000018.1, read as the reverse complement.
CATCCTGCGAGGAAGGCCCTAATGCTTTCCCGCCGAATAGTGCTCTCCAGCGCTCTCGGCACTGCTGCGGCGGCCACCTTGGCCGCCTGCGCAACTGGAACAAGCGAATCCTCCGGACCAAGCCCCAGCGAAACATCTGAGGATCAGCCAACAGAGCAACCAACGGCTGTGATTATTGGTATGGCCACCGATGTTCCCATCGGTGGTGGTAGTAAATTTAAAGCTGGCGATATAGAAGTTTTTGTAACGCAACCCAATGCTGGCGAGTTCAGGGCGTTTGATGCTCGTTGCACGCATGCTGGCTGTGCGGTGACGGATGTGGTCAGCGGTGAGATTCTATGTCCTTGTCACGGTGCGAAATACGACTTTGAATCTGGAGCGGTTTTAGCAGGTCCCGCCCCTAGGGCATTGGGAAAAATAACAGTCGCCCAGGTTGGCGATGAACTCGAGGTTAGTTTCTAAACTGCGAGTTTTTGCCTTAGAGCTGGAAGCAGAGCGCTGGAAGCACTCAAAGAAGACGCCCCCAGATCAATAAACCACTGCGCGGCCTCTGGCTCTCCAGCAATCTCACCGCAGATGCTGACAGGTTTCCCCGCTTGCTTGCCAGCTTCAATGATGGCTGCCACCCTGGAAATAACTTCCGGGTGTTTGGCGTCGCTTAGGGATCGGAAACTGCTTCTTGGGCGCCTGAGAACATACTGCGCTAAATCGTTGGATCCGATTGAAACAAAGTCAACAATTTGAAATAGCGCCTGCAGAACCTGCGGTGTTGCTAATTCAGGAACCTCCACCATCACTCCGAGCTTGCCAAAATCAAATGGTTTAGCCATTTCAATGAATTGCTTGGCTTCTTGGTAGGTGGTAACCATCGGTGCCATCACCCACAACTCAGTCTCTGGGTAATAAGAACTGGCTTTAGCCAAAGCCTCCAGTTGGGTATTGATAACCTCTGGATTTGCCATCAGGGTGGCCAATCCCCTGCCGAAGTAATCACCTTCTCCAGCTGGGGTCAGAAACGGTAGTGGCTTATCAAAATCTAAATCCAAAAGCCTTGCGATTACGAGCTTGCCTTTGAATCTTGCAAGCAATCTTGAATACTCAAAAACCTGCTCTTCTAATCCTGGGGCATCTTTTCTTCCCAAAAACAAAAGCTCCGTCCGGTATAAACCAACGCCCTCAGCCCCAGCCTTGATTGCACTTCCGCCTTCAATCGCACTTCCTACGTTTGCCAGCAGTGGAATCTGGGTTTTTAGGCTTGGGTCAACTTCGGTTGCAATTGCCGCTTTGTAATTGGCAAGCTCATCCTGGCTTGGGTTTATAAACACCTGCCCACTGGTTGCATCCAGAAGAATGTTGTCACCGTCTTTGATTACCCCTGCACCAACAACCCCCATCACTGCGGGTAACTTATTGGCCCTAGCCATTACCGCCGTGTGGGAACTGATTCCACCCTCTTCAGTTATAAAGCCTGAGATATTCTCTGGGATATTTGAAATATCAACTGGAGATAATTTCTCGGCAATGAGAATTTTCTTCTCGCCGTCATCCACCTCGGCTTGTTCATTAACCAACTTGGAGATTGTTCTCTCCGCTATGCCTTGAAGGTCATTTGAGCGTTCAGCAAAATGCCCACCAAGATCTTTCAGCTTTCTGGCAAATTTCCCAAAACCTCCCCTGATGGCGGTTGCCGCATCAGCACCTTCACTCATGCGAGCCTTAATCTCTTCAAATAATTCTTTGTCACTGAGCATCATCGCCATCGCTCTGAGTATTTCTACAGATTCGCCCGAACTTCCAAAAGCTTCTATCTCAATTTGTTCTCGCATCTGCTGAAGGGCCACCTTCACATCCAGCAAACTGAAGCGCTCTCCAGGTTGATTTGATAAAACAATGCTTCCAGGAATCTTTACCCGAGCCTTAGCTATCACCACTCCATCATCAGCACTGGCAATTCCTGCACCTACTAAAACTCGCTCTGCCATATACCGATTCTAGGTCGGCATAGACTTAAGCACATGCCAAGGTTAAAAATCGCAACAGTAAACGTAAACGGAATCCGTGCAGCTCACCGCAAAGGAATGGGTGAATGGATAGAGTCAACCAATCCAGACATTGTTGCTCTGCAAGAGGTAAGAGCCGGGGATTCCGATGTCAAAAAAATTATTTCTGAAATCGGTGGGCTTTCAGAAGATGGTGGGATCTGGCATCTAGATCACGACGAAGCCTCCGCCAAGGGACGTGCCGGGGTTGCTGTCCTTTCAAAGCTTCCAATTCATTCAAGGTCAACAACACTTGGTGCAGATGATTTTGATTCAGCAGGTCGTTGGCTAGAAACCGAGTTTGAAATAGAAGGTAAAAAACTGACCGTAGTTAGTGTTTATGTTCACTCTGGTGAGGTTGATTCGCCGAAGCAGGTTGAAAAATATAAGTTTTTGGATGCAATGACTCTCCGCTTGCGGGAGTTGATGAAACAAGAGTTTGTCTTAGTGGTTGGAGATCTGAACGTCGGCCACACCGAGCTGGATATCAAAAACTGGAAGGGCAACATCAAAAACTCTGGTTTCCTGCCCGAGGAACGCGCGTATTTTGATGGATTCATGAATGAGCAGGGCTGGGTCGATATTGGCAGGCAGGCTCACCCAGAACAACCTGGGCCTTATTCCTGGTGGTCATATAGGGGGCAGGCCTTTGATAACGATGCTGGCTGGAGAATTGACTACCAGCTAGCAACACCCTCGCTTGCCAAACTAGCGAGTGATTACGAGGTTCACAGAGCACCCAGCTACGATACTCGTTGGAGCGATCACTCCCCTGTGCTCGCAAGCTACACACTTTGAATGGTGGTCTAATGACAAAGCCAAATCTTCTATCTGGGATGCAACCAAGCGCATCATCTCTGCATTTAGGCAACTATCTGGGAGCTCTGACGCAATGGGTGGCGATGCAAAAAACCCATAACGCGCATTATGTCATCGTTGATTTGCACGCGATTACGGTCCCTCAAGACCCAAAACTATTGGCTGAAAACACCAGAAAAACAGCCGCTCAATACATAGCGGCGGGTTTGGATGTCAATCAATCCACCCTGTTTGTTCAATCTCAGGTTCCCGCTCACTCTGAGCTGGCCTGGATTCTCAATTGCGTAGCAAGCTTCGGAGAAACCAGCAGGATGACGCAGTTTAAGGACAAAAGCCAAAAAGGTGGAAGCGATAACGCATCCGTTGGCCTATTTACCTACCCAATTTTGCAGGCTGCGGATATTTTGCTTTACAGACCAAAGGCAGTTCCGGTCGGAGAAGATCAAAGGCAACACCTGGAATTGACAAGAAACATCGCTGAGAGGTTTAACAATCGATACGGGCAAGTATTTGAGATACCAGAGGCTGTGATTCTAAAAGAGACAGCAAAAATCTATGATTTACAAAACCCAACGGCAAAGATGAGCAAATCTGCCAACGAGCCAAAAGGAACGGTAAATCTTTTGGATGAAGATTCGGTTATAGCGAAGAAGATCAAATCCGCCGTCACAGACACCGATGGTGAAATCCGTTTTGATTATGAAAATAAACCCGGGGTTTCCAACCTGCTCGGGATTTTCTCTGCAGTGAGCGAGCGAACAGTGACAGACATTGTTGAGGAATTCGCTGGTGGTGGATACGGGCAACTAAAACAAACCGTTGCTGATGCCGTAATTGAAACCGTTGCCCCGATCAGGGAAAAAACCAACGAGTTAATGGACAACACTGATCACCTGGATCAGCTTTTATTTCAAGGTGCTCAGAAGGCTCGGGAGAGTGCTAATAAGACTTTGAGTGATGTGCAAGACGCCCTCGGCTTCATTCCATATCGGAATATCTGAGCCAAAAGGAGTATTGTTCTAATTGTGCTTCGGGGTCAGTGAAAATCTGAGCCGGCGGTGAGAGTCCGCGACCCGACTTTGGTCTCTGCAGCCAGCAGGGAAACTAGAGGCGGTTGATTTGGTGAAATTCCAGAACCGACGGTAAAAGTCCGGATGGTAGAAGCAGTCGGTCAGTTCATGCTGCCCGCTCGCCCCGCAGTGTTTGAAGGAAAGGGCGAGAAATGGTTTCCAATCACCTGTTTGAGTCAGCCATGCGGCATGCCCTAAATCTTGCCCTCAACGGACCCGCCTATGGCGTGAATCCGCAGGTTGGAGCGGTGATCCTGGACCCCGAGGGCCAGGTTGTTGCCGAGGGTTGGCACATGGGAAGTGGTAGCCCGCACGCTGAAATTGTGGCTTTGGAAAACGCAAGAGAGAAATTTGGTTTTCAATCAAAATTTCCTGATGGATACACAGCTGTTGTCACTTTAGAACCTTGTAACCACACTGGAAAAACTGGCCCTTGCAGCCATGCCATCCTAGATGCTGGGATATCCAGAGTTGTCTACGCTTCAAACGATCCAGGTGAAGACTCATCAGGAGGAGGCAAGTTTCTCAAAAAACAGGGTGTCGAGGTAATAAAGGGCATGCTGAAATCAGAAGCTGACGATCAGGCTCGTCACTGGATAAGAGCAACCAAGCAACAAAGACCATTCGTCACCATCAAATACGCCTCCACCCTGGATGGCCGTGGAGCCGCCCAAGATGGGTCATCTCAGTGGATCTCTGGCCCAGAGAGCAGGGCTGATGCTCATAGAAGGCGCAGCGAGGTGGATGCCATTCTGGTTGGAACGGGAACAGCAATTTTTGATGACCCCGAGCTAACCGCAAGGAGACCAGATGGAAGCTATTTTGATCACCAGCCAATCCGAGTAGTGGTCGGGGAACGAGAACTACCCAGAAGTCTGAAGCTTTTCAACGACCGAGCAGAAACCATTGTTCTTCCCACGCAGTCTTTGCGGGAAGCGATGACCGAATTATGGGAAAAAGGAGTCAGACACGTGCTTGTTGAAGGTGGGCCAAATGTAGCCTCCAAGTTCATCAAACAGGGGCTAGCAGATGAGTTTCTGGTTTACATGGCGCCCATGCTTCTCGGTGGAGATAAAACAGCCATCAAAGATATTGGGATTGGAAGCATCTCAGATGCAATCGATTTAGAGGTCAAGGAGCTGAAGACCCTTGGCAAAGACATTTTCATTAGAGCGAATAGGAGCAAGTGATGTTTACAGGAATCGTTGAAGAGTTGGGGGAGATTACCGCCATTGAAACTCAACCAGATGCCGTGAGGCTAACGATCGGTGGGAAAAAAGTGGTGGAGGATCTTCATCGTGGTGAATCAATCTCGGTTTCTGGAACCTGCCTAACCGCCATTGAGATTGATGAAAACGGCTTTACTGCAGATGTCATGCACGAGACCATCAGACTTAGTGGGCTGCAAAGAGTTGAGGTTGGCCATAAAGTCAATCTCGAGCGAGCAATGACCGCAGCAACCCGTTTTGGTGGACACGTGGTTCAAGGACACGTGGATGGAGTTGGCGAATTTGTTTCGAGGGAAAAAAGTGACAACTGGGATTGGGTGCGAATCAGTGTTCCCGAAGAACTAATGAAATATGTGGTTATGAAAGGCTCCATCACATTTGATGGTATTTCGCTAACCGTAAACGAAATTGATGGAAACGTAATTGGGCTGAGTTTGATTCCAGAGACATTAGAGGTCACAACCCTTGGCTATAAAAAACCAGGTGATTTGGTCAATGTGGAAGTGGATGTAATGGCCAAGCATATTGAAAGATTGATGGAAGCAAGAGAACAGGGATGATTTTTAGCCCAATAGAAAAAGTGCTGGAGGACCTGCGGGCGGGCAAGCCAGTTCTAGTAACAGACGATGAGTCACGTGAAAACGAGGGTGATGCAATCATCGCTGCTGAGTTTGCAACCCCTGAGTGGGTGGCCTGGATGATTCGCTACACCACGGGTTATATCTGCGCACCCATGACCGAGAGCAGAGCTAACGAATTAGACCTGCCAGTGATGTGGCAGAACAATGAAGACCCTCACCAGACCAACTACACGGTAAGTGTGGATGCGGCTAACAGAGAATCAACTGGAATCTCCGCCAAAGAGCGATCGCTTACAGCAAATGTTTTGGCTGATCCAGAATCAACCCCAAAATCACTAATCAGACCAGGTCACGTTTTGCCCCTAAGAGCGAAACCCGGTGGGGTGTTGGAAAGAGCTGGTCACACCGAAGCAGCCGTTGAACTACTGAGGCTTGCAGGCCTTCAGCAGGTGGGATTAATGGCTGAAATGATAAATGATGACGGAACGATGATGAGAGTGCCGGAACTTTTTTCAATGGCCGAGCGGTTTGAACTAAGCATGACAAATATTCATGAGCTCAGCGACTACGTTCGCCAGAGGGCAAACGGAGAAGCTTCAAAGACAAACAGAATCCGTTTGGAAGCAGAAACCCAAATCCCAACAACTTGGGGGGACTTCAAAGTGCGGGGTTATTACGATGCCCGAACCACAGCCGAACATGTTGCCCTAATTGCGGGCAACCCAGGCAAAAAAGATGTATTGGTAAGACTTCACTCCGAATGCATCACCGGTGAGGCATTCGGCTCACTCAAATGTGAATGTGGGCCTCAATTGGATGCTGCTTTGGAAAAAGCCCAGGAAGATCCAAACGGAGGAATTGTTTTATACCTGAGAGGGCAGGAAGGCCGAGGCATTGGACTGTTGAATAAACTCAAGGCTTATGCCTTGCAGGAGCAGGGAATGGACACCGTAGACGCCAACTTGGCCCTTGGTCTTCCCAGCGAGGCACGTGAATACGGCGCGGCAGTAGACATGCTTAGGGACTTGGGTGTTGAAAGCGTGCGACTGATGTCCAATAACCCCGCCAAGGTGAAGTTTTTGGAAGATGCCGGAATACCCGTTACGGAGCTCTCTCCACTTTTGGTGGGTGTGAGCGAAGAAAATCAGGGGTATCTTGACACCAAGCGTGATCGCATGGGTCACATGATCCCCGAAACTGAGCAATGAGCGGTGCTGGATCTCCTGAATTCAACCTTGATGCCTCAGCACTGAAGGTTGCAGTAATTCATTCAAGCTGGCATGAGCCGGTCATGCAGGGTTTGGTTGCTGGTGCAAAGAGAGCACTAGCTGAGACAAACTGCAGCCAGGCAAGTTTTTATTCGGTGCCGGGCGCATTTGAACTTCCGCTAGCAGCTGCCAAACTAGCCAAAACTCATGATGCTGTAGTTGCCTTGGGAGTTGTGATTAGGGGTGACACCCCGCATTTTGACTATGTCTGCAATGCCGCCACCGATGGACTTTTGCAGGTGATGCTGGATAGTCAAACACCAATTGGATTTGGACTACTGACCGTTGATACTGAAGAGCAAGCCATGCTCCGAGCACAGGAAAACGGAGATAACAAAGGTGTTGAATCCAGCTATGCGGCTCTGAAAATGGCCTTAGATTTCAAATAATCTTCTAGGCTAAAAGCACTGGAGGATGAAATTATGGAACTTACAGCCGAGATCATAAGAAACATTACGCTTATTTTGCACTTTATCGGTATCGGTGCGCTGCTTGGTGGTTTTCTGACCCAAATGAAGGCAATGCGCTCAAGGCAGGCAAAGATTGTGCCCGCTATGAACCACGGTGCGTGGACGATGTTCATAACCGGTTTGATTTTGACCGGTGTGGCCGAATACAGAGCTTCAATTAGTGACTTTGAGGTGAACCATGCACTAATCGGGGCCAAGACCGCTGTGGTTTTGGTCATCTTGGTTTTGGTTTTGCTGAATAGAAAAAAGCCAGTGGTTTCACCAGCCGTTTTTGGATCAATTGGTTTACTCACAATTGCAAACATCACAATGGCTGTTTTGTACTAGCTCGCCATTAGAGAAACTAGCCTTCTAAAACACAATCTCGGGTTATTCTCAAACAGTGAGCAATACCAATGAGAACAACCCCCGATCGAGAGAATATAAGGGGCCAAAAGCTAGCTTCAAACAACTCATCCCCTATATAACCGCTGAGAAAACACCGGTAATTATCGCCATGGTGCTGAGCATCATCGGAGCTGGTTTATCGCTGGCGCAGCCACTAATGGTTGGGAATGTAATTAGTGCTGTGGAGCAGCAGCAAGAAATACTCCCTTTCGCCACCATTCTGGTTGTGCTGATTTTGCTCTCAGCTGGCTTCTCAGGATTTCAATACTTCCTGCTTGCCAAAACTGGAGAGGCAGTTGTTCTCAACACCAGAAAACAGCTAATTTCTAAATTGCTCAGGCTTCCAATTTATGAATACGACCAGCGTCGAGTTGGCGACATGGTCTCAAGAGCAGGCAGTGATTCAACGCTTCTGAGGGCTGTTCTGACTCAAGGCCTGGTGGAAGCTGTCGGTGGGGCCTTTTTGTTCCTCGGGGCCTTGATTGCGATGGCAGTGATTGACCTGCCTTTGCTTTTGGCAACACTTGCTGTTTTGGCTTTTTCAATAATTGGCATATCCATTGCTGGACGCCGAATCAGGTATGCAACCACCCAGGCTCAGCAACGTGTTGGTGAAATGAGCAGTAGTGTCGAGCGGGCACTTAGTGCAATTCGAACCATCCGTGCCGCAAGGGCAGAAAAACGTGAGGGTGAGGCCATATACACAGAGGCCACCGAGGCCTACGACCAGGGAGTCAAAATCGCCTCTCTGAGTGCAATAGTTGCTCCAATCGCCCAATTATCTCTGAACATTGCTTTCATCGTTGTCATTGGAGCTGGTGGATTGAGGGTTGCCTCTGGTGAAACTGACATCGCATCTCTTGTGACATTTGTGATCTTGCTGTTTTTCTTAGTGGGGCCTCTGCTGCAGGCATTTGGTGCGTATAGCTCAGTTATGAGCGCACTGGGTGCACTTGCCAGGATTCAAGAAATCATGGCGCTACCAGATGAGCAGCTGGATGATGCTCCCAGCACTCGGTCCCCCGCAAACGAAACAGCCATTGAGTTCAGAGATGTTGGTTTTCAATACGCAGGTGATGAATCAAAGCCCGTTCTAACAGGCATCAACTTCAAGATTGAAAGAGGGCAAAGAGTTGCGCTTGTTGGCCCATCGGGGGCTGGCAAATCAACCACTTTTTCTTTAATCGAAAGGTTCTATGAACCCACTGAGGGTCAGATTCTGATGGACGGGCAAGCGGTAACAGAGTTTTCAAGAGCAAAACTTCGCGAAGAAATCGGCTATGTCGAACAGGATGCCCCGGTCTTGGCTGGATCACTAAAGGACAATTTATTACTTGGCAAGGAATCTGCTGATGATCAAGAATTGATTTCGGTTTTAGAAAGAGTGAATCTAACAGAGGTTCTCAACCGAGACAGCAGAGGTTTGGATGCGCAGGTTGGCGAGGATGGCATCATGCTTTCCGGTGGTGAAAAGCAAAGACTGGCTATCGCAAGGGCCTTGCTCTCAACCCCGCCAATCCTGCTGCTCGATGAATCAACTTCAAGTCTGGATGGGCTGAATGAGCAAAGGATGCGAGAGGCAATTGATGCGGTGAGTGAAGATCGCACAATGCTGGTAATTGCTCACCGGCTTTCAACGGTTGTCGACAGTGATTTGATAATCGTTTTAGAAAACGGAAAAATCATCGGCCAGGGCACTCACCAGGAATTACTGGAATCGACACCGCTTTATCAGAACCTAGCGAAGCATCAGCTACTGGTTTAGCAATATCCTAAAGTGATGAAACTTTTTGAGGGCGACTCCACAGATATAAAAACCATTGAGCAACTAGATAAAAATGATCCGCTAAAAACCTATCCAGATAAGTTTTTCAATCCAGATTCTGAGCTTTGCTACCTGGATGGAAATTCGCTTGGTCGTCCACCAAAGGAAACCATCGAGAAAATGAGCCATTTCCTCACCGAAGAGTGGGGGGCGAAATTAGTTGATGGCTGGGCTGACTGGATTGATAATGCTCAGACAGCCGGAGACCTCCTTGGCAGGGCGATTCTCGGGGTAGAGCCTGGACAGACTCTGGTGTGTGACACGACAAGTGTGAATTTTTACCAACTCTGCGTTGCAGCAGTTAGACACCAACCCAATAAAAAAACCATCATTGTCGATAGCTCCAACTTCCCCACTGATCGCTACATCATCCAGGGAATTGCTGATCAATTCGGGCTCAATCTAATCACCTTGGACACAGACGGAAGTGGTGGTCCCGGTGCTGTTGAATTTGAAAGCGAACATGAACTGATTGAACCCGATGAATTAGAAAAACACCTCTCGGAAGATGTTTCATTATTGACTCTGCAGGCCGTGAACTACAGAAGTGGTGCAAGACAGCCGATTTTAGAGATAAACAAATTGGCTCAGAAATATGGGGTTTTGGTCGTGTGGGATTGCTCCCACGCTGGTGGATCGATTCAGCTGGAGTTTGACAAAAACGAGATTGACCTCGCCGTTGGTTGCACATATAAATATGGAAACAGTGGCCCAGGATCACCCGCTTGGTTATTCATTCGAGAGCGCCTTCAGCAATCACTGAATGTTCCAATCCAAGGATGGTTTGCGCAAGCTGATCAGTTCGCCATGGGTCCAGAATTCGAACCAGCAGACACCATTCGTAAGTTTCAAATAGCCTCGCCTCCAATTGGTGGAATTAGAGCGGTTGAGGTCAGTTACAAAATGATTGATGAAGCGGGAATTGACCAAATTGAGAAAAAGGCAGCTATCGGCACACAGATCATGGTGGAGCTTTTTGACTCGTGGCTACAACCCCTGGGGTTTGAATTGGGGACACCTAGAGAATGGGATAAGCGTGGAGGACACGTTGTGATCACTCATCCCGATGCGAAACAAATAGCGCAAGCATTGAGGGTTATTTCCAAGGTAATACCCGACTATCGAGAGCCAAATGCAATCAGGCTTTCGATTTCACCTTTGACAAACAGCTACGAAGATGTGTTCGAGGGGTTTTCAAGGCTCAGAGATTTAGTCAGCTCGGGGGAATATAAAACCATCCAGCAAAGTGAAAGCCGAGTCACATGACAGATGACAAGCACCTGACCTATATCAGCTACCTAAAAATCGACGAGTTACTAAAACTTCAAACTCCTCTGAGCGAGGGACCCGAGCACGATGAATTGTTATTTATCACTATTCATCAGGTTTATGAATTGTGGTTCAAACAAATCCTGCATGAATCCGAGGCTTTGCAAATAGCCCTAGAGGCAGGAGACACCCATCGCTCGCTGGCTTTGCTCGGGAGAATTCGAAACATAATGAAAACCTGCGTTTCACAACTAGACATCTTGGAAACCATGACGCCCCTGCAGTTCAACTCCTTTAGGGATCGGCTGTCATCAGCTAGTGGGTTTCAATCTGCCCAATTCAGAGAACTTGAAGCCGTTTTGGGAAGACGCGACAGAGCCGGAGAGGGTTCCAAAACTACAACGGGTATGGGAATGAGCGAACACCTAACTCCTGGAAGTGAAGCAAGGGAAAGAGTTGAGCGGGCCATGCAAAGAAAATCTATCTGGCACTCAGCCCTGGAATACTTCAACTCAAGATCTCCAATGCCAGAAAAAGCTATTGCCGTCGACCCCTCTGTTGCTTGGGAGCCAAATGAAGATGTTCAAAAAGTTCTAATAGAGCTTCACAAAAACGACCCTGAAGCGAACATGGTTGGCGAAGCTCTGACGGACTTGGATGAAGGCCTACAGGAGTGGCGATATCGCCACGTGAAAATGGTTGAGCGAACTATTGGAAGAAAAATGGGCTCTGGTGGTTCAAGTGGAGCTGACTATTTGGCATCGACTCTTTTCAACCCTGTTTTTCCAGATCTTTGGGCGATTAGGAGCCAGTTTTAGCAAGCTTCAAAACGTTTCTCAGAAGCATAACTCGGGTCATTGGACCGACTCCCCCAGGATTTGGCGAGAAAAAACTGGCGCTTTCAGAGATATTCGGGTGAACATCTCCCAATAGGCCATCATCAGTTCTAGTTATGCCAACATCAAATACCTTGGCTCCTGGCTTTATGTCATCTTTTGTAATCATGTGCGGGGAACCTGCCGCTGCAACCACAATGTCTGCTTCAGCGATTAGGTCCGAGGTGTCTCCTGATGCTGAATGCACCACCTGCACTGTGGCATCCACCCCTCGGCCCGACATCATTAGACTCAAAGGCCTTCCAACGGTGATGCCTCTGCCAATAATGACCACCCTTTGGCCCTTAGTTTCGATGTCAAATCGCTCACAAAGCTCCAAAATGCCAGAGGGCGTGCAGGGAAGCGGGGAATCTATGTTGAATGAACCACTAAGCACCAGCCTTCCGAGATTAATCGGATGCAATCCATCGGCGTCTTTAGTGGGGTCAATGAGTTCTAATAAAGAGTTTGTGTTGACTCTCTTTGGCAGGGGAAGCTGAACGATGAATCCAGAGACCTCGCTTGCGGAATTCAACTCTTCAATTGCCCCTGCTATGTCATTCTCTGTTGCGCTGTCTGGAAGTTCAATTTTTATTGATTCAATTCCAACCTCCGCACAATCTCTGTGCTTGCCGGCAACATAGGATTTACTCCCCGGGTCTTCGCCAACAAGCAAGGTGCCCAATCCAGGGGTCACTCCTTTTGCTTTCAGCTCAGAAACTTCTTTGGCTATCTCATTTCTGATTTCGCCAGCTACTGCCTTGCCATCGATTAGTTCTGCGGCCAAGACTTACCAGCTCTCATGTCCCTCATAAAGTGGAAAGGCATCGGTGAGTTTTTTCACCCTTGCCTGCAAAGACGCTATGTCTGGATTTGGCTTTATTGAGTTAGCGATTATGTCAGCCACCTCGGCAAATTCCTCATCCGCAAATCCTCGAGTTGCCAAAGCTGGTGTGCCTATTCGGATGCCACTTGTAATCATCGGTGGCCTTGGGTCGTTGGGGACTGAGTTTCTGTTGATTGTGATTCCAACATCATGAAGCAGATCTTCTGCGGTCTTTCCATCAATTTCTGCATCTCGTAAGTCAACCAACACCAAGTGAACCTCGGTTCCACCAGTCAAAACACCAATGCCTGCCTCTTTGACATCGGGCTGCACCAGTCTTTGGGCAATAATGTTTGCTCCTTGAACCGTTCGAGACTGACGGTCTTTGAAATCATCAGCCATAGCCGCTTTGAAAGCGACTGCTTTGGCGGCAATGACATGCATAAGAGGACCACCCTGCTGACCCGGGAAAACAGCACTATCAATTTTTTTAGCAAATTCCTCTTTGCACAGAATCAAACCGGATCTTGGCCCAGCAAGAGTTTTGTGAACGGTCGTAGAGACAACATCTGCATGAGGAACTGGTGATGGGTGGACCCCACCAGCCACCAAGCCCGCAAAATGAGCCATATCAACCCATAACTTTGCTCCCACCTCATCAGCAATTTCTCTGAATTTGGCAAAATCTAAATGTCTTGGATATGCGCTCCAACCAGCAATTATCACGGCGGGCTGCACCTCGTTGGCGCGCTCTCGGACGTGCTCCATGTCAATAAGGCCTTCATCGTTGACCTGGTAAGAATGTGCCTCATACATCTTGCCACTGAAGTTCAGGTGCATACCGTGTGTCAGGTGGCCACCATGAGCCAGATCCAAACCTAGAATCTTGTCCCCTGGTTTTGCCAGTGCCATCAGCACTGCAGCTGAGGCTGACGCTCCCGAGTGAGGCTGAACATTTGCGTGTTCTGCTCCAAATAGCTCTTTTGCACGATCACGGGCTAAATTTTCGGCAATATCAACCACTTCGCAGCCACCGTAATAGCGCTTGCCTGGGTACCCCTCAGCGTACTTATTGGTTAGCACTGAGCCTTGGGTTTCCAAAATGGCACGAGAAACAAAATTCTCACTTGCAATCATCTCTAGGGTCCCCTGTTGGCGGGCAAGCTCCTGATCAACAACTGCAGCAATTTCTGGGTCCACTTCGCTTAGAGGAAGACCAAATCCGGTTGGAGTGTTTGACATGAGGCAAAGTCTAACAGCGTGAGGCGTGAAAGCTTGTCTTGGCAAGCCCTAGAATATTGGTCATGCCTAACACTGAACACTGGGTTCTCACTTTTGTATGTCCCGATAAGCCTGGAATTGTGCACGCAATCTCGGGCGCAGTAGTCGAGGCCAAGGGGAACATCACAGAGTCAAAACAGTTCACCAGCGAAAGCCAAAGTTTTTTTATGCGGCTTCAGATTGAATCCACAATTAGCCGTGCGGAATTTGAAGGAATCATCACAAAGGTTGCAAACACCTACCAGATGCAGTGGCAGCTGGATGTGGTTGGCAGACCCATGAAAACTCTTATCCTGGGATCAAAGGCAAAACACTGTGTGAACGATATGCTCTTTCGACAATTATCTGGACTACTCCCTATTGACGTGTCAGCGGTAATGGCAAATCACTCAGACCTGCAGGGGCTTGCTGATTTTTATAAAACCCCATTTGAGCTCCACGAAATACAGACAGATGAAGACAAAAAGGAGTTTGAACAACGCATAGACAGCTTCGTGCAGGAACAAAACATTGAACTGATTGTCCTGGCTCGTTACATGCAAATACTCTCTCCAGAGTTCTGTAACCGTTACCCCGGAAAAATAATCAACATCCATCATTCCTTCCTACCTGGCTTTAAAGGTGCTAACCCCTATGCTCAAGCCCACCAGCGTGGGGTGAAGCTAATCGGTGCAACCGCACACTTTGTGACCGCTGACTTAGATGAAGGCCCGATTATTGAACAGAATGTTGATCGAGTCTCGCATGAGGATTCCAAGCAAAAGCTAGTTCGCATAGGTCAGGACATTGAATCCAGAACTTTGGCACAGGCTGTTAGCTGGTTCGCCGAGCATCGAGTTTTACTCGATGGCTCTCGAACGGTTATTTTTAGTTAGCAACACAACGCCGATTACTAGAAGCAGGATGAGGCTGCTGGCAAAGAAGATCGCCCAGGGATTAACGCTTTCATCTTCGCTACTTGCTTTTTCAGCCATCGAAACAGGTATTGACAAATCGCTTCTTTGATTATCCCGACCACCTAAATCATCCCCATCAGTCTTTGGCATATTTGGCTCCGGATCTAAAGCTCCGCTATCTTTGTCTGCTTGCCTTTCAGGGCTCTCTATTTGCACCAAGGGCTTGTTTTGTTCGGGAGTGACTGTGTCTGATTCAATCCCCGTGCCATCAATATCCAAGGGCTTCTCATCGATATCTGATTCGGACTCAATATCTGGTAGAGGAACTTGCAACACAGGCGGCAGGTCTAATCTCGGGGTTGGAGCATCGGGTAATTGCTCAACCACTGGTTGCAAAACCTCGGGTATTTCAATTTCAATCTGGTATTTCTCTGCTGGTCCAAAGTTTCCAGCCGCATCCTTGAGTGTCAATTCGGTGACAGACCAACTCACCACACCCTCAGAACAGCCAATCGTTTGCAAATTTGCCTCCAGTCCATCAACCTCGACTGCAGTGCTGCACTGTTGCGGACCACTAAAGATGAAACTTGGCTCTAACACCGTAGGTTCCGAAAATATGATTCGAGTGTTTGATTCACTTTGCAACAGGCCATCAATTGAAACCTCTGCCAGTTGACTCTCATGGGATTCAACAAAGGGCGCAACAGTGTCCACTAATACCGAAATATTTTTAGCTTGCTCAAGAGATTTATTACCCATGGAGTCGGTCAGAAAATCAACATCAAACTGAAATTGCGACTCTCCATCCGAGCAATCACTTACCTCCATGGAGAGCAAGTTGTCATTGATAATGCTCTGGAATAAGCAGTCTGCGGATGATATCCAGTTTGTGTCGAATATTCCTGAATCGTCTGTCTCAACGGTTATCTCAAAAGAATCAGAACTAGTGACACGAGGGTAGTCAAAGCTAATAAATGGACTATTTTGATCCAATTCGAATTCAAGGGTGGTCGCTGATGTTGGAGCATTCGAAGAGGCCCCTACGCTGTTTGCCGACATGGTTACAGAGCCACTTTGCATGCACTCACCCAGGGCTAATGTGTAGTTCTTCATTGCCCCCTCTAACTCCACCGACTGACATCCGTTTATAACAAAATCAGATAGCTCAACCCCAACAACCTGCTGATCGAATTCCAGGACAACTTCCAAACTTGATCTAGTCAGGGGTTGGTATGTGAATTTTTCTATCTCTGCGGGTAGCTTGTATCGAAACACTATTTTTCCGCTACCAACATTTGTTCCGGGCTGGAAACTGACGTCTTTGGTATGCAGAGGATCTGCAAAAGAAGATCCTCCTCCACCGCCGCCAGCGTCCAAGCAGCAGGGATCAATGTCGGCACCGCCTCCGCCGCCACCAAAATATCCTCCCCCACCGCCAGCTCCTCCAGCCGCAATTGGATCCTCACCTCCAGCGCCACCAAAACCAAAGGTTCCTTGCTCACCGTCAACGTCTCCAGAATTACTTTTTCCACCAGCGCCACCGCTTATTTGAGATCCGCCAGCACCAGCGCCACCTTGTCCCGCGGAACCATCAGATGCGCTCAGTCCGCCGCCATCGCCTCCGTCTCCGCCAGTTGGACCTCCATAACCCCCACCGCCCCCTGCCACTACTATGCGGTCTGCAAGTTGTGTTCCAATTCGTATGTCACTGGCTCCACCGCCGCTTCCCGGATTGGCGTGCCTACCGCCACTATCACCTCCACCGTTAAAACCGCCTGGGCTGTAATCACCTCTAAGACCCACGCCGCCAACTGCAACGGTCAACACCTCGGGAAGGTCAGTGAGTGTTCCACTGACAAAACCACCAAGACCGCCGCCTGCTCCACCCTGCGCCCCATACACTTCGAAGTCCAGCTCATTAACCCCCGGGGGCACCGGCCAAGTTTCCAGGCTCTCGGTTTTGTTGAAAATAAACTCACATTCCCCAGCCACGCAGACCAGATCCGCATTGGCCGGAGAGAGCGGAAACAGAAATCCGAGAAGTGAAAATGAAGAACTCAGGGCAAGAATTAATATTTTTTTCATGCAGAAAAGATAAAACTCCTGAGCCAATCGGCTCAGGAGTTATCCACAGCAAAAACTAAGCGAGCTTTTTTTGAAGGTTCTCAGCCAAACTGTTCATGAATTCGTCCGTTGTTTGGTAATCCTGGGATTCACCGACCAGCAGAGCTAAGTCCTTGGTCAT
>CBFHZN010000017.1:4796-22832 GCA_965660355.1 Microbacteriaceae bacterium | reverse complement strand
GTTCTGTCCACGCCACTGATTGTCGGCGTTGGCCTATTACTTGCAATGGCCCTCAATCGCCCCGGAAGATGGACTGGTGTTTTGAGGACAATATTTTTTGCTCCTTATGTCCTCTCGGTCTCGGTGCTTACCTTGATTTGGGCGTTTTTACTAAACCCACAACTGGGCCTGATTGGTGAGCTGTTCAGAAACCTGGGTATTGATCCAATCAGCTGGCTCACCAGTCCAACACTCGCAATGCCGGCCATCGTTGTGGCAACACTCTGGTGGACAGTCGGATTCAACGTAGTGCTGTATCTGGCTGGCTTGCAAGACATAGACAAAAATCTCTACGAGGCAGCCTCAATTGATGGGGCGGGTTATCTGCAGAGGTTTCGGGATATTACTTGGCCAGGTCTTAGAAGAACAACACTGCTGGTGATGGTGTTGCAAATAATTGCTAGTTTTCAAATCTTTGGACAGGTGTTCATTATGACCCGCGGTGGTCCCAATGGAGCTACCAGGGTTTCAATCCAACACATATATGAGAGTGCCTTCAGGGATTTCAATCTCGGCTACGCCTCAGCGATGAGCGTGTTTTTGTTTCTGGTGATGATCGCTTTCAGTGTCTTGCAATTCAGGTTTTCAAGGGAGGAATCATGACCACAACCGCTCCCGCTAAGACCTCCAGCTTTCTAACAAAGCCCAAGTTCAAGCAAACGCTTTTCCTGTCCATGATGTCTCTGTTTGCAGCCATCTGGATTCTGCCTCTGATTTGGATGTTCTCACTTGCCTTCAGTTCAAACGAAGCCTTGCAGGTGGACTCAAATTCGCTTTTTCCAATTGATCCAACCGCGGATAATGTCATTGGGGTAATTCAGGGAGGGCTGACTCCCAGGTGGATGCTCAACAGCGTAATTGTTACCGGCTTCACCACAGTTTTCACACTGGTTCTCTCCGCGATGGCAGGTTATGCATTCGCAAGGATTCCATTCAGAGGTAAAAAGATCATTTACCCATTAGTGCTTGCAGGGCTAATGGTTCCTCGTGAGGCAATGTTCATCCCGCTGTTTTTGATGTTCGCTGAAGCCGATTACCACAACACCTACGAGGCCCTCATGCTTCCAAGGATTGCAGCCCCGCTGGGAGTGTTCATCATGACCCAGTTCATGGCTGCAATCCCAGAAGAAGTTGAGGAAGCGGCACGTATGGATGGCGCCAGCAGGTGGCGAACATTCTGGTCGGTGATGATGCCAATGAGTGTTCCAGCGATGACTGCTCTGGGTATCTTCACCTACATCCTCACCTGGAACGATTTCCTCTGGCCACTGGTATCAGCGACCCAGAGGGAGATGTTCACAATCACCACCGGTCTTGCTTCTTTGCAAGGCAACTTTGCTCAGGCAACTGAGCTTGGGTCACTGATGGCCCGCGGTGTGATTGCGAGCTTGCCGCTACTAATCCTGTTTTTCATTTTCCAAAAACAGCTTGTTCGCGGCATATCCATCGGAAGCGGAGGGAAATAAGGAGGTGAAATCAAACAACTGACCGACCAATTGGTCATTCATTATCGAAAAATCTCATTAGGAGTAATAAATGTTAAAAACTAAGAAAGATATGTTGAAACTGCTCGCAGTTGGTGCAGTCTCAGCTCTAGTTCTAACCGGTTGCGCAACTGCAGCCGAAGAGGACACATCCGCCGATAACGGAGACACAGGCTCCAGTGATTCAGGCGACAGCGCTTCTCAGGAAGAAGTGACAATTGAACTCGCAAGATTCTTCGGTGACTGCGATGACACCACAGAAGGTGTCACAGATGTTTCGCAAGCCACCAGCGAGTGTGAAGTTATTCAGATCATCACCAACGCCTTCAACGCAGAAGACAACGGTTACACCGTCGAGAAACTAGGTGGACAGGCATGGGGTGATTACTACACCCAGTTGGGAACAACCTTCAGTGGTGGAACCCCTCCAGATGTTGCAGTGATGCACCAGCACCGCCTACCCGACTATGTTGGTCGCGGATTGCTGACTCCTGTGTCTGAAAGCCTCACCGCTAACGGTGTTGACTTTGACGATTACACTGCACCGGCTCTGGGAGCCGTTACCTACGAGGACGAGTACTACGGTGTTCCGTTTGATATTCACGGAAGCCTCTGGCACGTAAACGTTGACCTTTATGAAGAAGCTGGTCTAACCGATGCAGACGGAAATCCAATCATGCCATCCAATGCGGATGAACTTTTGGAACAGTGCCAAGCAGTTCAGGATGCAACTGGTCAGCAGTACTTCGCTCACGACTGGTTCGAGTTTGGAATTGGTGCGCGCCTGTTCCTGGGACTTGTCTGGCAGCAAGGTGGTGAGCTCTACGATGGCTCAACTGCCAACCCAGACAGCGCAGAGGGTGCAGAAGCTCTTAGCTTGCTGAACGATCTGGCCGCAGACTGCTCAAACCCTGAGCAGGGCTACACCGACTCACAGGGTTCATTCCTTGCTGGAGAGGCAGCTGTTTTGCACAACGGAACATGGGTGGTAGACCAATACAACCGTGAAGCTGGCTTTGAATACATGGCCATGGACATCCCAAGCATCTACGGTGACTTTGGATCATGGGGTGACTCACACATGTGGGTAATGCCAACTGATTCAAACCGTTCCGCAGCTGAGGAAGAGGCAGCGCTTGCATTCATGACCTATCTATACGAGCGTGTTGGTGACTGGGCTGTAGGCACCGGACACATCGCTCCAAGAGAGTCAATCATCGCTTCCGCTGATTACTCAAACGCTCCGCAACGTGACAACTATGCGGGAACCGCCGATAAGGCACGCATGGTTCCAGCAGTTGCAGGCTGGGCAGGTGCGTGGGATGCACTGAGTGAAGAGTTGAATGCAACTTGGGTTGCGGGCAAGGACCAGGCACAAGCACTGGCCGATGCTGAAGCCCGAATGAATGAAGCTCTAAACGACTAAAAACCACACAACCACCGGTGGGTGCCCCAACAAGGGCGCCCACCGGTCATAAAAAAGAATTAGGAAGACAATTGCCAAAAGCCAACATCAAGATATCCAACAAAACAAAAGCTCAGGTAAACCCAAAAATCTACGGCTCCTTCGTTGAGCACATGGGGCGCTGTGTTTATGGAGGCATATTCGAACCAGACAGCGAATTTGCCAACGAAGATGGATTTCGAATGGATGTATTGGAATTGGCAAAACAAATGGGAGTAACAACTGTTCGTTACCCAGGGGGAAACTTTGTTTCTGGCTACCAATGGGAAGACGGCGTTGGACCAAAACAACTTAGGCCAACCAGGCTAGATCTCGCCTGGCGAAGCATTGAGACAAATCAATTTGGATTGAATGAATTTATCAAGTGGGCTGAACAGCTGGGTGCTGAACCGATTATGGCAATCAACTTGGGAACCCGGGGTGTTTTAGAAGCAGCTCAACTGGTTGAATACGCGAACTACCCAGGAGGGACAGATTTTTCCGAGTGGAGAAAACAGCACGGTGTTGAATCACCCCACCAAATCAAGACCTGGTGTTTGGGAAATGAGCTAGATGGGCCCTGGCAGATCGGACACAAATCAGCTGAGGATTACGGGAAACTTGCCAAAGAAACAGCCAAGGCCATGAAGCTAGTTGATCCAGAGGTGAAGCTGGTCGCCTGTGGAAGCAGCTTTGAAGAAATGCCAACATTTGGAGACTGGGAGGAAACAGTCCTCCGTCACACCTTCGATGAGGTTGAAAACATCTCAATGCACGCCTATTACGAAAAATATGAAAATGACAGTCTTTCGTTTTTGGCATCTTCAGCGCGAATGAACAGATTTATTCAAGGTGTGATCACTCGTGCAGACAAAATTGCCGCTGAGAAAAAATCGGATAAAAAGATAATGATCTCTTTTGATGAATGGAATGTTTGGTATCAAGAGAAGTTCCCAGGCGTGGATAAATTGGAATTCGCTGAGGCGCCAAGAATTATCGAAGATGACTACACGGTCGAAGATGCGGTTGTCGTTGGGTCACTGTTGATGACGCTGATAAAAAACTCAGACCGAGTTGATATGGCATGCCAGGCTCAGTTGGCAAACGTGATTGGTCCAATCAGGACAGAGTCAGACCAAAAAGCGTGGCGACAGACTATTTTTTATCCCTTTTCCCTCAGTTCTGAATTTGGTCGTGGAGAGGTAATTGATTTAGATATCGACACAAGAACCGAAAACGCCAAATTATTTGAAAACCTGCCAATGGTGGATGCGGTCGCCACCAAAAACGATGAAGAACTCAATGTATTTTTACTAAACCGCGAGCTTACAGACTCCACCGAGATCAGCATTGACCTGCAGGGGTTGAAAATAAAAGAATTTATCGAGGGGCATCTGATTGGTGGTGGGGACCTGGATCTTCAGAACACCAGCGAGAACCCCGAGGCCTACGCTCCGAGTAGCATTAGCCCTGAGACATTTGATGACGATAGCTTGACTATCAATCTGCCAAAAGTCTCTTGGACGCTGCTGAGATTCAAACTCGGCTAATCAGTTAGGGAGCGATTTTGAACTCACCAATCAAGACCCTCATGGCTGATGGTCGAGAGTTGATTTATTTCACCGATGACAATAAAACCCCGATAACTCCAATAGATGACAAAAGGCAAAGCGAACCACGCCCAGAAACTAATCAGCTCAGGAAAGATGCGCTGACGGGAGACTGGATTTCAGTTAGTCCTCACCGAGGATCCAGAGCCTTTCTCCCTCCCAAAGAAGCTTGTCCGCTTTGTCCATCAACAGATGACTATCTGAGCGAGATTCCGGGGGATTTTGACGTTGCGGTGTTTGAAAACAAAAACCCCTCTTTTGGTCCCGAAACTGCACCTATTAGCCCTGCAGGCAATCCTTTCGCGGAAACCGCCTCAGCAACCGGGCGATGCGAAGTGGTTGTTTTTAGTCCCGAACACTCAGGCTCTCTTGCGGGGCAAACTCCCGAGAGATTTAGAACAGTGGTTGATGCTTGGATTCATAGAACAAAGGAACTGTTGGCAATTGATGGTGTGAGGCAGGTTTTTATCTTTGAAAACCGCGGTGAAGAAATAGGTGTGACACTGCATCACCCGCACGGACAGATTTATAGCTATCCGTTTATTACCCCGACAACCAAAAAGTTGCAAGCTCAGATTGATTCTTTGGGGGATGACTTTTTTGAAAAGTTATTGGATTCAGAATCCAACACCGAAAGAGTCTTGATAGAAACAAATCACTTTCTAAGTTATGTTCCCTTCGCGGCCCGTTGGCCAATTGAAATTCAAATCCTTCCAAAACGTCACATTCAAAACCTCACTGAAATGACCAAGGATGAAATAGCGGAATTCTCAAAGGTCTATCAAAAACTACTTGGCTCTCTGGATGGACTCTATGACACACCCACTCCCTACATTGCCTCCATTGATCAAGCACCGAAAGAAGATTCCAGAATCAGAATGATGGTGAAAATAACCTCCCCCAGAAGAGCCCCAAATAAGCTCAAATACCTCGCCGGGTCAGAATCAGCGATGGGGGCATTCATCACCGACACAACCCCAGAGGCAATAGCTCAGATGCTCAAAGAGGTTTTGGATTGATTGGAAAACTCTTCAGAGAAAAATTTGAGAGCCTTCCAGAAACTAGCTGGCAGGCTCCGGGCCGAGTGAACCTAATTGGCGAGCACACCGATTACAACAACGGCTTCGTCTTGCCAATGGCAATTGAAAAAACCACTCAGGTGGCAATTGCAAAAAACCATCTCAACACTCATCGCATCTATTCCGCGAACACAGATGAATTAATAACTCATTCAGCAGAAATCGAAACTGAATCTATTCAGGGTTGGGCCAAATACCCACTGGGAGTAATAAAGCTTTTAGATATTGCCGATCAAGGTCTGGATATTGCGATAACCTCCGATGTTCCCATTGGTGCAGGCCTTAGCTCATCAGCTGCCTTGGAATGCTCTGTGGCGTCTTCAATTAATGAACTTTTAGAACTTGGGCACTCAAAACTGCAATTGGCAAAAATCTGCCAGCGAGCGGAGAACGAAGTTGTCGGTGCTCCAACTGGAAACATGGACCAGATTGCCTCACTTTTTGGAGAGACAGATTCTGCTGTGTTTATAGATTGCCAAACAGAAGACATTGAACCAATCAATCTCGGCTTTAATGATGCCGGTCTTGAGCTAGTGGTAATTGACACTAAGTCATCTCATGACCTAAGCGATGGGGATTATGGCAACAGAAGAGCTGAGTGCTATTCAGCTGCCAGCAAATTGAGAATCAGTTCACTGCGGCAACTAAGTGCTACTCAGCTATCCGGCATAGATGAATTGCTGTCAACCACCGAGCACCAACGGGTTCGGCATATCGTCACTGAAAACCAAAGAGTAATGGAGGCGGTGCAGGCGATCAAGGATGCTGATTTCAATAATTTCGGCAGGCTCATGAATGAAAGCCATGTATCGATGCGCGATGATTTTGAAATCTCCACAAAAGAATTGGATTTGGCCGTTGAGGCAGCAATCACCTCTGGTGCTCTGGGGGCAAGAATGACCGGTGGTGGTTTCGGGGGCTCAGCGATAGCGCTGGTTAGCTCGGAGTTTTTAGAGGCTCTTCGTTTTGGTGTCACCCTGGCCTTTGAGACGAGAGGGTTTCAAACTCCGGATATTTTCACGGTGAAGCCATCCGCTGGAGCAAAGAGACTAGAAATCAATGACTAGGAAAATTATTCACCACGGTGAACTTGAATTAGAAATCGAAACATTGGGTGCAAGGATTATAAGCTTCACCAATAAAGGCCAAGAGGTCATGAAAACCGCCAAGGATGAACTGCAGGGATATAACGGAATGGTTTTAGCCCCCTGGCCAAACAGAATCGCAGACGGGAAATTTAGTCATCGAGGCCAGGATTATCAATTAGAGATAAACGAAATTGATCGAAACAACGCCCTGCATGGATTTGCATTTCAAACTGAGTTTGAGGTCACCAACCAAACTGACAACCAGATCAATTTATCCACCGTTTTGACAAACAAAGTTGGTTACCCATTTGAAATTTTGTTGCGGCTCGAATACAAGCTGGATTCAAATGCTTTCTCTTGCCATGTGAATGCCACCAATCAGTCGGCTACCGATGCCCCATTCGGAATTGCCTTTCACCCTTATTACCCAGTGGATAAGCAAACGCAAATATCAATACCTGCAAAAACCCACATCCTGACCGATCAGCAAATGATTCCAATTGGCTCAGAGCCAAACCCGCATAAAACCTTTAGATTTGCCGATGTTGATTTTGATGACTGCTTTTCAGAACTTGATAGAGATAACGGCATTGCTGAGATGACAATCGAATCCAGTGAACAGCTGATCACGCTGTGGCAAAATGAGGCATTTGATTTTGTGATGGTCTATACAACAAATGAATTTGATGATCTTCATGGCCACAAACAAGCTCTCGCAATAGAGGCTCAGTCATGCATCGCGAACGCTTTCAACACAAACCCGCCACTACTAAAGCCAGGCAAGAGTTTCATCGGTAGCTGGGGGCTATCGCTTGGTGGGCGCTAGCGCCATTGCAAAGATGGCCAGTTGACCAAAAGGGAAAAAGATAAACAGCGTCAGCCAAACTGGGATTCCAGCATCACGTAATCTCCGAACAGCAATTGTGATGCTCGGGATGATGGTGATTGCTCCCCAAATCCATAAAGCATCAACCGAGAAAAAGGTAACAACGACAATGCCAGCCAGAATCACAAACAGCTGCCACTGCCAAAACTGTGACCTATTGGCCACTCCCCGGAAAGAAAAATAGCTTCGGAAAGCCTCGGTCACGTTGTCAAAGAAATTCCTCATGCGGGGAGCTTAGGTCAGATTTCTATCCAAATAGTGGAAATAAAGTAAATTTATTTGGTTTTTTGCCCGTTTTGATTTGATTTAACCCAAAAATACGTGCTAGTTTCTGACAAACAGCTGATAACGGGCAAGAAAAGAAGGGTTCAGGCATCAATGGGGATGTTAGCCGAAGAGCGCAGGATGCACCTAGTCGAGTGGACTAGAAGTGCTGGACTGATTGATGCCAGTGAGGCAGCAGACAAACTTGCGGTGGCCGTTGAAACTGTCAGGCGAGACTTGGATGTGTTGCAAAGAAGAGGTCTTCTTAGAAGAGTTCACGGTGGAGCAATTGCCACAGAGAAATTCGCTCATGAATTCACAATCCCCGAGAGAGAAAACCGCAGCCCGCAGGAAAAACAACAAATTGCTGATGTTGCATCGAAATACATCCCTGAAGAGGGCGCAATCATTGTTGATGGCGGAACCACCTGTGCAGCTCTCGGACCTTATCTTCTGGACAAACCGCAACTGCTGGTGATTACCAACAGTGTTCGCTTGGCTAACACCATTGCCGAATCCTCAACCAAGCTTTACATGTTGGCCGGCCGTGTTCGCTCCACTTCGCTTAGTTCAGTTGGCGCAAGAACTGTTGAGGATCTTCAAGACCTAAACGCTCTGGTTGCGTTTATTGGCACAAACGGTATTTCAAACGATGGAACCTTCACCGCCTACGACACCGACGAGGCATTAGTCAAAAAAGCAATGATGCGAAACTCAGTTGAAAAAATCGCCATGGCTGACCAAACCAAGTTTGAATCCACCTACCCCGCAAGTTTTGCCAGACCAAAAGATTTTGACCGACTGGTCACCACCGTAAATGCTCCGCAGCGAGAGGTCGATCGAATGACCGCCGCCGGAGTAGAGGTGGTGCTCGCATGATAAAAACAGAGAATTCTCAAAACGAAGTCGTTTTGAGAATAAAAAATGTGGAGGGAAAAAGAAGGCCTGTTGAATGCCTTTCTCAGTCTTCTCAATCCCCCCACACCGAATACAACCTGTTGAAAGAAGGATGTACCCAATGAGTAATTTTATTCCATCAGGTGCTGAAGGCCACACAGGCTTTAGAGCATCCATTCAGAAGTTTGGTGGATTCCTAGCGGGAATGGTGATTCCAAATATTGGAGCCTTCATCGCTTGGGGTCTGCTAACCGCTCTGTTTATCCCGACCGGCTGGCTTCCAAATGAAGACTTCGCCACCATGGTCGGCCCAATGATCATCAACCTGTTGCCGATTCTTATCGGTTACACCGGTGGTCGTTTGATTCACGGTCAGCGTGGAGCCGTAATCGGTGCCGTTGCAACAGTTGGAGTTATTGTCGGTGCTGACATTCCAATGTTCCTCGGTGCGATGATTATCGGACCACTAGCTGCATGGATCCTAAAGAAGATTGATGACGTTTTGGACCCAATCACCCCAACTGGATTTGAGATGTTGATTGGTAACTTCTCACTCGGTATTGCAGGAATGCTTATCGCCATGGGCGGATATGTAGGAATCGGACCAGCAGTGAAGGCCATCAGTGACACACTGGGTGCTGGAGTGCAGGTGCTGATTGACACAGGTCTACTACCTCTTGCCAGCTTGATTGTTGAGCCAGCAAAGATCTTGTTCCTAAATAACGCCATCAACCACGGTGTTTTGGCACCACTTGGTGTTATCCAGGCTGAAGAAACCGGAAAGTCAATCCTGTTCATGCTAGAGACCAACCCTGGTCCTGGTTTGGGTATCTTGGTTGCCTTCTGGCTTGCAGGTCCAAAGCTTTTGCGCGGATCAGCTCCAGGTGCAATCGTGATTCACTTCCTTGGTGGAATCCACGAGATCTACTTCCCATACGTATTGATGAAGCCACAGTTGCTTGCAGCTGTAATCCTGGGTGGTGCAACCGGTGTTGCAACCTTCGCGCTAACTAACGTTGGTTTGGCAGCAACCCCATCCCCAGGTTCCATCTTTGCCTACCTAGCGGTAACCCCTCCAGGTAACCACCTGGGTGTGCTACTGGGTATCTTGCTCTCAGCAACCGTCTCCTTCCTAGTCGCTTGGGTGCTACTCAAGGCAAGCAAGGACTCAACAGCTGAAGACTTGGCAGATGCACAAGCCAAGAGCAAAGCAATGAAGACAGGAAACACAGAGTAAAAATGGCATCTAAAAGCGGTTCTGAAATCAAAAACATCATCGTTGCCTGCGAGGCAGGCATGGGATCAAGTGTGATGGTTGCCAAGCAGTTGGCCAAGCAGTTGAAAAATGAGGGCGTAACCGTCACTCACTCTCCTGTTGGTCAGCTCAGTTCATCCGAGCACGATTTGGTGCTTTGCCACAGAGGGCTGTTTTCAGGCGCTAAGGCAGCGGTGCCAAACAGTCTGGTGATTCCCTTTGACATGTTCCTAGGCGATATGAACATCGCCAAGGTTGTCGGGGCAATCAAGGCGGGCGAAGTTATCAGCGATGAGTAACTTGATTCAATCCGCAGGTGTCCACCTGAACGCGACAGCCTCCTCTCCGGAGGAGGCTGTTCGCCTCTGTGGAGAAAAGCTTTTGAAACTGGGAGCGGTTGACCAAAAATACGTCGATGCAATGTGGGAGCGGGAGCAAGCATTCTCATCTGCCATCGGTTTTGGTCTAGCAATCCCGCACGGAACTGACCAGGCAAGAGCCTGGGTGAAATTTGATCAACTGGTCTTTCTAAGATTCGAAGATCCAGTTGATTGGCAGGGTGAAGAGGTGAAAATGTGTGTTGGCATTGCCGCTCAAGGGGATAACCACATGGACATCCTGGGAAACCTTGCAGAACTGATTCAAGACCCAGAAAGTGAAAAAACACTTCTGGAATCAAATGACCCACAAGAAATTTTGAACTTGCTACTAGCAACTGAGAGTGAGTAATGAAAAACACCACCAAGACAGCCGTTCACTTTGGTGCTGGCAATATCGGGCGGGGCTTCATCGGAGCCAGCCTGCAGCACGCTGGCTATCGTGTGATTTTTGCTGATGTCAATCAAGATCTCTTGGAAAAGATGCATAACCAAGGTGGTTACAAGGTATTTATCGCAGGTCACCCAG
The DNA here is from genome assembly GCA_965660355.1 of Microbacteriaceae bacterium. GTDB lineage: Bacteria > Actinomycetota > Actinomycetes > Actinomycetales > Microbacteriaceae > CAJXVY01. The sequence goes on along the minus strand of CBFHZN010000017.1, from coordinate 11,880 downwards.
ATGAAACAGAATTTTATGAAAACTATCAAGTTCTGAATAGCCAAATTGATCGCAATCAGCTCACCAAAGCAATCGCCGAAGCGGATTTGGTAACAACCTCCGTAGGCGCCTCGGTGCTCCCTTACATCGCTCCAGCGATTGCCTTAGGAGCGGAGGCTAGGGAACGAAAAGAAAAGCTGATTGTAATGGCTTGCGAGAATGCGGTGAACGCAACTGACCAGTTGGCCGAAGAAATAGCCAAGCATTCCTCGATGACTGACCAGCTAAGTTTTTGCAATACAGCTGTTGACAGAATTGTTCCGCAGCAACCAGAGGGATCTGAACCAGATGTGATGGTCGAGCAGTTTTCAGAGTGGGTTATCGAGACTAAAAATCTCAAAAGCAAGCTTGATATAACAGGGGCGAAGTTTGTCAAAAAACTTCAGCCCTATATTGAACGAAAGCTGTTTACTGTAAACACTGCTCACTGCTCAGTTGCCTACCTGGGTTTCCGAAAGGGGTTTATAAACACAGGTGATGCCCTGAAGGACCCAGAGATTAAAAAACAGCTATTAGCAGTATTGGCAGAAACTTCTAAAGCATTAGAAATTCGGCACAAGCTAGATCTTGCCGAGCAGGAAAAATATATAGAAACAACTGTCGCCAGATTAGAAAACCCCTTGCTAAACGATTCAATTGAAAGAGTGGGGCGAGACCCAATGCGGAAACTTTCAATGACCGAGAGGATTGTCTCCCCTGCCGCCACACTTGCCGAGAACGGCATCGCCCCCACTGCACTGCTATTGATTTATGGTTGCGCATTGAGGTTTGAAAATGAGAACGATCCATCAGCGGTCAAAATGCACGAGTTACTGCTCAGCAAAAGCCCCGGTGAAGTTGTGAGAGAAATTTCCAACGTTCAGCCAGATCACCCACTGTTTGATTATCTTGTAGGAGTGGTTGATGTGGTTCAAAGTAAAACCAGGTCCGCTCAATAAGAAGGAAGCCAAATGATTGAAAGAACCATCAAAATTGCAGATCCAATTGGCATGCACGCAAGGCCAGCGGGTCAAATCGTGAAACTTGCCAAAGACAATAGCGTAAGCATTTTCATGGGAAGAGATCTAGAAAACCTGATTGAGGCCAAATCGCCAATTCTGCTTCTGGGTAAAAAGTTTAAAAACGGTGAGGATCTAATTTTCAGAATTGATGCGGATGAGAGCCAAGCAAACCAGCTGCTGGATGAAATTAGCGGATATCTGGGGAACTGATTGATAGAACTCAAAGGTATCGGCATTGGTGAGGTCGCCGCCGAGGCAACAGTCTTCAAGGTTTCCGCATCATTCAATCCAGAACCCAAAAACCACACAGGTTCAGTCCAAGAAGAATTAGAAAAGCTAACGCCTGCAATCAACAAAGTCACGGCCGAGATGAATGAACTTGCAACCTCAGAACATGACGGCGAAATCTTTGAAGCCCTAGCAATGCTGGTCTCAGACGAGGCCCTGTTAGAAATGGCAATCGAAAAAATCAAAGATGGATTGGATGCGGGCTCCGCCTTTCATGCAGCCACCCTTGAGCTCACAGAAATGCTCAAAGAAGATCCTGACTTTGCAGAACGCGCCAATGACGTTGTTGATTTAGCGATGCGTGTCTGGGCCCACACCGAAGGCATAGAACTCGGCTTAGAAATCCCAGAGGGAGAAGCATTACTGCTAGTTGCTGATGATTTCGCTCCCGCTGACACCGCCAAATTCAATTCTTCAGTCAAGGGGGTGATCACCCGAAATGGTGGCCCAACAAGCCATGTGGCAATCCTTTGCCGTTCCAAGGGAATACCCGCAGTTGTTGGAGTAGCTGAAATAGACAAGCTTCACCAGGGTCAAAAACTATTGATTGATCCTGCCGGGGACAGAGTCTTAATTGACGGATTGATAAGTGATGCAACGGTGTCACTCGCATTTGCGCCTGAACATGAAAAAACACTCATCCCAGTGTTTGGAAACGTTGGAAACCAAACCGATGCTGAAAAAACAACAGCCGCTGACGGTCAAGGGGTGGGTCTTTTCCGAACAGAGTTTGCATTTCTAAACCAAGAACAAAGACCCTCTGTTGAACAGCAGCTCAATGATTACCTAAACGTTCTAAACGCAAGCCCAACCGGCGAATTCATAGCTAGAACCCTTGATGCAGGAAGTGATAAACCATTGCCGTTTTTGGGAATCGAAGACGAGGAAAATCCCGCTTTAGGGGTTCGTGGGTTCAGAATCAATGACACTGATCCGGAGTTTATGAATGATCAGCTGAATGCGTTGAAATTAGCTGAGGAAAAATCAGGCAAAGTAGTTTCGGTGATGGCGCCAATGATTGCAAGAGTGTCTGAGGCAAAGAAGTTTGCTGAGTTGGCAAAAGATCACGGGTTCAAACATGTTGGAATCATGGTTGAGACCCCATCGATAATCTTTCAGCTCAAACACCTCAAAGGGGTCATTGATTTTGTGAGTATCGGCACCAATGACCTGTCGCAGTATTTATTTGCAGCCGATAGATTGCACCCCAAATTAGGAACACTTTTGGATGTTTGGCAACCAGCATTGCTGGAGGCAATAAAGACAACCGTTGATGAGGCTCACGCTCAGGGAATCAAGGTTGGAGTTTGTGGTGAGGCGGGCAGTGATCCAATGCTTGCAATCGTGCTGGCAGGTCTAGGTGTTGATACGGTAAGTGCATCCCCAAGCCAGGTAGAAGCAGTTAGCAATGCTTTGAAAACAGTTGATGCCCCTCAGGCAAAAGCCATAGCTTCGGCTGCAGTGAATCAAAACAGAGCAACTTTTGCCCGTGAGGCTGCCAAGAAAGCCTTTGCTGAACGCTAGTTTGCGGGGCAGTATCTGGGGCTGAGTTTCGTAAGCTCCAAAAGGTAGTCGTCGAGTTCTAAGCCCTCTGTGTCAATATCACCAATTTCTCTGGAGCCAACAGCATTTGTTGCATCCGCAAGCCTTTGCAACCAGTCATGTTCCCGTCCCGCATCCGACCAAGAGAATTTTCCCGCAACTTGATCATCGGCTCTTGACTGCCAGGCAAGCGAAATCTCTTGCATTTTGAATTGAGACTCTTCGTTTCCGTATTCGATCTCTGCCAAAACCTGTCTGGTTTCAGCTGCCAAGGCTTTTATCTCAGAGCATTCCAAATCTGAAAGCCCGATTTGAACATCACCGGTGGCAACTCTGCCAAATGCCAAAACCAGAACAAAAATCAGACTGAACTGAATGCTCGATCGAATCCAACCTTTGCGATTTCGTTTTTCCTTTTTGGCGTATTCCCCGCAAAGCTCGCAGCGAATTTGGTCTGGGTGTAAGTCCAAACCACACTTCGCGCATTTACTCATAGAAATCAAAACCGAGAATTGACAAAAAGCCTTCCCTGAAGGGGATTTAGCCAAAAAAGTGGGAGACTTATGTGATGGATAACAACCAAAAGCTCGAGAAACTTTGGAAGCGAATCGGAATCGCTTTGCTGGTTGTTTCAATCATCATCGTTGCCGGTCCGCAAATACTTGACCTATTGGGCTGGAGATAGGAAACCAAATGGAGAACCTTCCTTATTACCTCGGCATGGCAATCGGCGCCTATATGATCTGGGGTGCAACGGTAAAAACCGACAAGAAGCCCTACTACTGGCTTTATAAAAGAGCAGAGCTTCTTTGGAAATCCAAAACCCACACCTTCCTGTCCTTTTCAGGAGGCGCGGTTGTTGGAGCAATGTTTTTCTTTATGAATCTTGGCTAACCCATATTGCCTCCCGAGGCAGTATTGACTAGTGTTTTTAGCTCGGGGGAACAATGAACAAAATCTTTTTAGCAATCGCCCTAAGCTCAGCTCTTTTGCTCACGAGCTGCTCAACACCTGCGGATGAGCCAGCGACACTGGACACAGAAACTGAAACCCCAAAACCTCAAACTGAATCAGACCAACCAGATACGGAACCAGAGGAGATCCAGCAGGAGTCAAAATCCGAAATCCCCGAGTTCGAGCTTTCAGCACTTGGCGAAGATCCTGAGGTGTGCAAAATCAAAGAGGACAGCAGAAATAGAAGCATTGGTATGCAGAACCCCGACTTTATTGGAGATGAAGAAATTCGCGGTCGCTATAACGGCAATGCAACTGCCTTCCCTTTTGGACCAACGGTGCTTCCAACCGAAGGGAAGCTAAAGGCAGTGATGGTGATGGTTGATTGGGAAGACCTGCAGGGCGATGAGCAAGAGTATGAGTTTTATAAGAAAAACGCTGAGCTAACTGAACAGTTTTGGTTGATGGCCAGTGAGGGAAAGCTCGAATTAGAAATAGAGCTCACAGATGAGTTTCTAAGAATTCCCGGTTCTTATTCTGATTTTGCTATGACCCAAGAAGAGGAGGGTCAGCGCTATCAAACCAGACCAAAAAAGCAGCAGCTATATGACGCAATAGTTGAGGTGAGCGACCCACTGATTGACTACACCGATATTCAAATCGTTTTTCCAGCCTGGCCCAGAGGTAAAACAATCTCAGAACGTGGTCCTCACGAGTTCAATTTTGATTGGAATGCCGCAATGTACACAGACGAACGTGACATTTACGACATTGCGGGGGCAGGTAATTGGCACCTAAACCACACGGAGTTCTCTGAAGGCCCCTGGGTTTATTACGTTCATGAAATGGGCCACATGCTGGGAATCCCTCACCAAACCCACACCGGCCAACTTTACAGAGACGGAACTTTTACGCGCCAAGAGAGCTGGTGGAAGGAAAACCCAATCAATGGATTTGAAATCATGGCCAACCAGGACGGTGCCGTAAAAACCCTCACCGCATGGCTCAGGTGGCTACCGGGGTGGCTTGATGACGATCAGGTGGTTTGCCTCACTGAAGATTCAATCGAAGATGAGATATTTGCTCTGACCCCAATCAATGAAGTCGGTGGTGACACAGAAGCAGTGATCGTCAGACTGAGTGACACAAAGGTGGTGGTGATTGAATCCAGAAGGTGGGATGAGCGATTTGATAGGCCTATCGTTCACTCAAGAGACGGAATCATCGCCTACACGGTGGATTCCACAATGAACTCAGGGGAAGGAAATCAAGCGCTTCTGAGCCCAAGGGATATAACCAAGTTTTTAGAAGTTATGCACTGGCGTCACTCAGAGGAGATGGATGGCAACTTCTGCCAGGGGGACTCAGTGGATATCGCAAACATCCGAATCACCGCCGAGCACATCGGTGAAGAGATCGATCACGTGCGCATAACAAAAACCGACACCTATGTTGATCCCAACACCCCCGCTGCCGGATCAACCGAGACAAGCGTGAACACGATAGAGAATGATTGCGTTTATGGCCCGGGGGCTGATTGGCAGTATTGGCAAAGGGAGGGACTAGTTTCTAACTTCTATCCCTCAGGAGATGAAATCACCCAATACCTACCAGCTTTTGGCTCAGCTAGAAACTTTCGAGGGAAATCCAGCTGCTCTTGCTGCGGTTGTGAACCACTTGCTTGAGAGAAAACTGCCCGCTGACCATCTTTGAGCTGGTAATTGCAAGGGTCTGTATATAGGGCTAAAGTCATAGGTGAAGTTCAGCTGGGGGTAAATTTGAACAGAGTTGTTCTCGCTTTTTCACTAAGCCTTTCGCTCCTTATTTCTGGTTGCGCCAGCACCGAAGAGGCTGAGCAACTAGACACAGCAATCCCCGATGAAAATGTTGTGGCGACCGAGGAAGACGACTCCTCGATCAAGCAGCAGCCCGCTGAGGAAAAACCAGAGATTGAAATTCAAGCTCCAGCCTGGAACCAATCTGAATCCCCTTTTGCTGTCGAGGAGTGCAGGGTTCCTGACCCCAGGCCTAGATCAGAGCAATTACTTTTTAGAGGTCAGCGAGTAAACGGTGTTCTGGGAAGAGACCCAGTCGGATTCACTGACTGGAGACGAAACGGACTGTTGCCAATCACCGAAGAACTGAACATCATCTTTGCGAAAATCGCTTTCGACGACGCTCCCCCATCCAGCTCAATAAGCGATCAATACCTAGAGGACCAGGCAAAGAAAATGACTGATCTTGGGCACCATTGGTCACAGGGCACCTTCACGTACAAATTTCAAATTGTCGAGGACTGGGTGGAGGTGCCTGCCAATCATGCCGATTACCCCATTAGCGCAGGAGACGATGTTGACCACAGCGCCGAAGCCTATGCTCTCGCCGAGAAAAACATCGAAAAGGTTTCTCAACTGATTGTTGAAAACCTTCCAGCTAATTTGGATTTTGAGGCTGCGGACATAGTGGTTCCGGTGTGGAGCACGAACATAACCGAGTTCACCATGCCGGTAACTTGGCGCGGAGGAGGCCTAAGGGATCCAAATGGCCAAAGAACAGATTTACTCTTCATGGGTAACAGCACCTACATGCACGACAGTTTGGAATACACCTGGTCTGTGATTGCTCACGATTTTCTTCATCTGCAGGGCTTAAACGAGCACGCTCCTGGCGCAACGTTTGCAACACACATCGGAAGTATGCATAGGCCAAGTGAATTCGGGTGGTCAGCCATAATGAATTCGTGGGAAACGTTTCTTCTCAATTGGTTTGATGAATCTCAGATTCACTGCATCCGAGCAGGTGAAATTACCGAGCCTCAGGAAGTAATGCTCACCCCGCTGGAGACATTTGGTGGTGAGCGAAAAACCATAATCATTCCAACCGCTGACTACAAAGCTCTTGTGGTCGAATCCAGAAGGCCGGTCGGTTATTCAGAAACCTGGCCAGCGGAACACTCTGGATTGCTTGTTTATGAGGTGGATACTGACACAGATCACCTTGACCACGGACCGAATGAATGCTCAAACAGTCGTGAAAACCCGAAGTGGTCTTATTACCTGCTTCCTGATGGAGCCAAAGAAAACTATGAATGCAACAACCCTGAACCGTATTTCCTGCAACCGGGAGAAACACTGACACATTCAGGAGTGGTGATCGAGATGGTTCATGCAGGTGATGAGGTTGATTACGTGAGGGTTATCCCTACTGACCAAGACGAGCTTGCCCCTTCGGGCAATGCCCGCTCTAACAATCTGGGTTCT
>CBFHZN010000017.1:0-4697 GCA_965660355.1 Microbacteriaceae bacterium | reverse complement strand
GATCAAGCTTTCCAAGCCACACTCCTTGGGTCAAGGAAGACCTACCAAAACAATCATTGCTCATGCTGTGGATGCAATGCCCTGGCGGCAAACTAATCATGGGAGCAAGTGTGAATAAATCTCTTTTGACGTTTTCCTTAGCGCTGTCGCTTGTGCTAACTGGGTGTGCGGCGGATCCTCAACAACAGCCAGAGTTAGATGAAAGCACTGAGCTATCGGAATCTTTATCCAATGACTCAACCAGTTCATCTGAGAGCCAACCGGAGCCAGAGATTGAAACAGTTGCGCAGGCGCCAGATTGGAAGCAGCCTGCATCACCAGCTGACGCAGAGGCCTGCAAGGTTATAGATGGGCAATCGCCTGCTGCCCGAGCTGCGATAGAGGGAAAAATGGTCGAGGGCAAACGAGTCCGAGGCAACATTGGATTCCCACTCTCCCCCAATACCCTGCCGGTCAGTGGTGAGTCAAACATTGTTGCAGCCATGGTCAGCTTTGATGATGCTCCGCCGACTGAGCTAACTCCCGAGGAATTCCTGCGCCCCCAACTGGACAAAATGGAACAGTGGGGGGATTTCTGGTCCCAAGGAAAACTCGATTTCAATTTCATAATGCCTAATGAATGGGTCAATGTTGACATAAATCACGAAGACTATCCGGTGAATAACAGTCTGCCTTTTGCTGAGAGACAGGGGAATTCAAATGAGGTAATCAAGCTGATTGCTGCTGCACTTCCAGAAGAACTGGACTATTCAGAAGTGGATGGTGTTTTGGTCTACTGGTCTCCCAATATCGAATATTTTGAGAGTGACCTTGGACTGCAAGGTTTTGAAGGTGTAATGCTGCCATTTCCTGGAGGGTCAAAAGAGGCTTTCTTTTGGTCAGGGAACACCTGGTATTACGAGGATGAAGGTGGACTGACCCCAGAAATCAAAGCCCAACAAACATGGAGCTCCTGGCTGTATTTTCTGCTCGACTCGATGGGGCTTCATAACCACGGTCCCGGGAATGGTTGGTCGAATGGACTACAGCAAAACCAAATGCCCAATCAAGGGGAATTTAGTGGCGCCATCCTTGGCTGGGATGAGTTCAGACTTGGATGGACTAATGATTCACAAGTTCATTGTTTAGAACCTTCATCAGTTCAGGGCGTTCATGAATTCATGCTGAGCGCAAGAGAATTCCAAGGCGGCGAGAGAAGAATCGCCATAGTTCCCTTTGAAGATCAAGGTGCAGTGGTGATCGAATCCAGAAGACCAATTGGCTGGTCCGAAACTTGGAGTGATGAAAAATCCGGGCTGCTGGCCTATTTCGTTGACACTAAGCTCGAGATAGACAGAGTTGATTCTTTCACCCAAGGGGGATGTGGGAACGACCCTAACCGACCTAAGTGGGCCTACCACCTATTCAAAGACGATTTCTCGGGCGACTGCAGGGAGTTTTCAAATGCTTTTATTCGGCAGGGAGAAAAACTAACATTTCAATCGATTGAAATTGAACTGGTTCATTCAGCTGAAACCCTTGACTACGTCAGGGTAACAAACCTCGGCTAGGCCCTTTTGGGCCCAGCCAGTCAGCATCTCTAACCTGCGCCGTTCATTGTTCCCAAAACAATGATCCAGCCAAGGGCTGTCTTTGCTGTCAGGCTAAGAACAATGTAGGCCTTCTCACCGTAGGGATAGCTTTTCCATGGGCCAACCTTTTTGTATTGCAAAAACATGTTGATGGCAAAGGTGTTGAAAAAGATAAAGGTCAATAAGAATCCGAACTGCGCATAAACAGGAATCGAATCAGCGATGTTGCCGGTTGAGACAACGAAGTAAATCGCACCCATGATCCAGGGAACGATTCCTGCAACCACACCCATGTTGAATGGGAACCAGTTTGTTTTTTCTGTCAACTGGTTGTATCTCTCCATGATCAGCCCAAACATATTCATCAAGAAATTCAGTGTGAAGATAAACACAATCGCTGAGATCTCAATTAGGCCACCAAGCATCAACAAAACAACCAGCATCAAAGAAGAGCTGATTGAGTATTCCCACCAACGGGCGGGGTTTATGCCATTGGCAATGTTTTGCTCATAGCGCTGAATGTACATAGGCGAGGAAACAAAAAGGTGTGCAATTGCTGAAAGCAATAAAAATATCGGCGCAATGAATGCAATTGGGAATTCAAACAGGGTCTCGCTAACAGGACCAATGCCCTGAGGTGTCTCGTCAAAGAATCTTGTGATGACCGGAATCTTTGTTTCCTGATTGAGGATAAAAAACAAAACCACCGCTTGGAGCAGGTGTGCAACACCTGCAATTCTGTTGAAGTTTTGTAATTGCTTACCGAGTTTGGTTTCTGGCTTCATTATCAGCCCTTTCATGACTTGAGTTTCAGCCTAAGTCATTTAGTCAACAAACAACACCGAGCCACCTAGCGGATTTGAACTGCTGGCGGAGGCAAGAAACCATAAGGTCTCCTCAGGCTTAGAATCTAGCGAGTACGACCCTCAGTTTCCGCTCACACTCTGAGATATTCGTGCCATGTCCCAATCGCTGCCAGATTCCAGGTTTTCCACTTTTATTCCGTCCACCACAATTTCCTCACCCGGACGAAGAGGGGCGTCTAATAGAAAGGGATCGCTCAAGTTTGGTTTCCTGACTATCTCAAGAGGACCAAATCCATTTGGCTTCGTGGTGTCAACTCTGTACACCAGAAGTCCTTCGTATTCTTTTGGTAAACCCTTGTCGTGACGAATTGATTTTCTTGACTCCACGACAATTCCAGTGTGGTCATCGGTTGGAATTACCACCGCCTTAGATCCATCGGCTGATGAGCCAATTGCGGTAAGCCTGTGTGTGGTTTCAGGTTCATCTGTTACACACCTTATTTGTTCATCTTCCAAAACACCCAAGAGGAACCTGCTCCAAGCCGACCACTCGGAAACTTTTGGCGGGGCAAAATTCATGTTGTCAAACCCTCCAAAAAACTTAAATTGATTTTCGTATGTATCTCCGGGCTTCCATTCGAATGAGTAGTAATCCTGAAGCCCCAAAAGGTGACCAATTTCATGTGCAAGGAGAGAATAACCTTTGTCCCATCTCATATCTGACCCGACCATAGTTCCACGGTAAACAAGACCCTCATCTGTTGTGAACGCAGATGTTTTAGTTCTGGGGATGGCGGGTGAAAAGTTCATTTGTGAATCACTCACCTCAGCTGGTGGGATGGCAACGACTATATCCACTTCAGAGAAGTCAACATAGCTGTCAGACTCGGTTATGGCATCCTGTACAAAGACGAAGGGGTCGCCTCCTGCTCCACGCAAAAGTCCGTAATCTTTGATCGGCGTAGGGAGTCGGACGAAGTCAGAGTGATAACGAAAATCGAAATCGATTGCCTCCTCGGTCACGTCTCGGAGAAAATCACCCGCTCCTTCAGTGAAGAAGTCTGCATCATCCTCTGGCTTCTCAGTTGACGGCAAGTCTGTAAAATCGACAAAGAGCATCTGAACTACAATTTTTTTGTCGGAAGCAAGCTCATAATCGGGGTGCGCTGGAAAACCCGACCTTACAGTGAGACCTGCGCTTGCATCTGCTTGATCAATCTTGCATTTTTCTACGGCCGACAATTCAGACAAGGGTGTCTCAGATGTTGATGGTAGTTCTTTGATGAGATAGGTTTTCGTGCCCCAATACAGTTCGCCATCTACCAATATCCTTACCCGGTTCTTACCTGGCTTAAGATCTAAAGTTCGTATGAAATAAATATGATTTTGCATGTCTGCGTATGAACCGTCCGGATTCAACTCCTCCGCTTCAACCCTTTTCCAAGCGAACTGCTCATATCTACCGCTTGCGTTTTGCACCATGAACTGAACCTTTTGACCGGGCTGCATGTATTTGGCATAAAACTTGATCTGATTGCCGTTTGTCATCTGTTTTGTCCAAGCACTAAACTCACCATCGGTTGGACCCTGTCCCGACAGATGGGCAACGTTTGGATTAGCACTGGCCGTCATTCCACTGATCAACATCAAAGTAGAAATAAGAATGGACGCCGCTATTTTTCCCATTTAGTCCCCCCGAACCATATACAAAGCTTGTTTTTGTCTTTCAAAACTTTAGACGTGATTCACTTCTCACGAAATTCTCTCATACCAGTCGAGAATCAATTGGGAAAACCGCTGTTCATCCTATTCCTCACCTAGCTAAAGCAGAGGAGTATAAAGCAGAGCCACCTAGCGGATTTGAACCGCTGACCTGCTCTTTACGAGGGAGCTGCTCTACCAACTGAGCTAAGGTGGCGCGATAAGAAGTCTAGCTGAAACAACAACGCCGCCCCTTGCGGGGGCGGCATTGAAATATTCCTCTTAGGCCTGAATCAAATCAGTCTCGCTGGTCTCTTCAACCAGGTAGTGAGAATAGGCAGGAAGTGTCAAAAACGTTGGGTAATCCTCCTGCATTGCAACATCACGGAAGATGTTGGTTGCGCAGTCGATTCTGTCGCCATCGGTTCTTGTCAGACCCTGAACAACAGTCTGGATTTGCTCCTCAACCCATTCCTTGGTGATGGTGGTGCCCTCGGTGGTCTTCGCTCCTTGGTGCATCCACTGCCAAATCTGACTGCGGCTGATCTCTGCGGTTGCAGCATCCTCCATCAAGTTATCCAATGCTGCGGCACCAATACCCCTGAGCCATGCGTCGATA
>CBFHZN010000016.1:0-23008 GCA_965660355.1 Microbacteriaceae bacterium | reverse complement strand
CTAATAAAGTGCTGACATTGTTTTTTAAGGTTTGGCTAACTTCTTTCATCACCCGAATTTATGTGCTGCGCTTTCTCCTTCCGCAATTACTACTTCGTTGCTTCCGAAATCGAAAGTACCTTCTACCATTATATCCGCGTGCCATTTGTCAGATAGTACGGCGGGTGTAGTTTCGTTTCCTTCCGCATCAAATTGAGCAGGGGTTAAAACGATATTACCCAAGTGAACTACTGCGTGTGTGCCTTGCGCGTAAACGTCTTGGCCTTCCTCGTTTTCGATAAGGATTCCGCGTGTTTTAAGAGCGTTAATAAGGCTTGTTTTGCTTGCGTATGCTAGTTTATATACATTCATGATTAAGAAGTTATTGCGGCTAATTCATCGTCTTCTAACGCTTGGTCAAATACTACTAGCTGGCGAATACGGCCGTAGAAAGGCGAACCTCCTCCTGCCAAACTAAAGTCCACATCCGTTAAAGTTGAGTCTGGGAATGTATTTAAAGTAGTGTCGGTAAAATCACTAACCCCATCAATATAAGCGGCATAATTATTAACCGCGTATCTCGCGGCAATTTTATAAAAGGTATTAGGTGTAATTGTTAAGCTTCCATTGCCCGCTACTTGGTTAGAGCTAGAAACGTCTACTACGTGGCGTATTTTACCCGTATTCGTCCCAAAAACAACCCTATTAGCATCGATGCCACCATTCAGCCCCAATAAACTTAAAGGTTGAACGTCAAACCAACTTGCCTCAACAAACAAACCCCCCTCACTATCTCCTAGCAATGCACTAGCACCCGTTAAACTAATAACATCTTGATTTCTCGTAACGGTTGAAGCTGTTGTAGGAATGTAGGAAGTCGCGTAGCTGCCTTGTTCTAGTTGTGCGCCCCAAGCAAAGAAGTTGTCTGTGTTGTTCCCCGTAAAAATAATTGAGCCAAAACCTGCATAAGTTGGTGTTGCGCTGTTAGAAAATGAAACTCTTATTCCTCTGTATGTGTCTGAGCTATTAGTAGTCACAATGCTAACTCTATACCATCCGTTTGTTAATGTTTCAGAATTATATGCATTCAATGTATAAGACCCGTTGCTTTGAGGGTCGGAAAATGTGCCGCTAGTAATGTCAAAAATAACACCCGCCCAATTGTCGGAAGATGAACCGTTTACTCTGACTTGAATATATTGCGCGCCATTTCCTTCTTTTAAAAACACACTTGTAGCATATGTCCCCGCTGTTAAAGATATTGTGTTTTCAAAAAAAATGTGTTCTGATGTGCCGTTGTTTATAGTTATCTTGTCTGCTGTTGTTTCTCCATTAGGCGCAACAGTATTGTTTGCTGTGATTAATGCGCCTGTTTTTACATAAGTTCCATTTGTAAAATCTTCACTATAAGTTTGTAAATTAGTCCTCTGAGGCTCTACTAATAGCTCACCGCAGCCCCCGTTTGTATAATCAATTCTCGGAACGTTGGCGGCTACTGATTCTATTAATCCGTTTTCGTTTACCCTTGTTGCCGTAGTAGCGCGAACTACATCGAACTCCACAAGACTACCATCACTTTGTCTAGCGGCAACATTCCCTGCCTTGTAAGGGGGATTCTTCCCAAGGATAAAACTACTTGATGTAAAAGCATTATTTGCCATAATTAACTTAATGTTATATTTTGTAAAGAAATATAGGTTTGACGTAAACAGAAGAATCCTTCAGCAGTGTAGCTTTCTGATGTCGCTGAGTTAACAAACTCCTCTGTCTCGTCCCATAATGGGGTATCTATGTTTTGTAATACAATCCACCCCTCTCTAGTGCATAAAGGAGATTCAAAGGTATAGCCACTCGCAATAGCTGCATCATAAAAATCCGATAGCTCATCGTATAATGGGGTAGCCGTAAGCTCTAGTGCTTTGTATGTCTGTCGCAAACAATTTCTGTTCTCTACGGTATACCCATTAGCAATAGCTTCACGAGCAAATTCTGTAGCTACGTCATTAACTAACCTACGTCTAAATTGCAAACCATTACCATATCCTAGTGCTAAACCCATTATAGTAATTCTTCAAGTTGAGTTTCACCTGTCTCTATTTCTTCAGTATCTACCTGTGGTTTATCACCACTACGTACCTTAGAAACCTCTTGCTGTTGCTTAGCGGTTAGCTTAGCCTGCATCTTTACCCTATCATCTTTTCTGTCTTCCTTGAAAGACTCTTTAGCCATTTGCCCTTCGTCTTCCACACCTTTTAAAATAGCATCATACTGAAACTCCTGTCTTGCGGCCTCACGTTCTAAACGATGTTTTTCTTGAAGGATAGCTAATTCTTTTTGTAGCTCTGCTTGATTTTCAATCTGAACAAGTTGCGCCTGACCCTCCTGCTCCATCTGTTTAGCTTGTGCCGACATTTGTTGCATAGCGATTTGACGTTGTTGCTCTTGTTGTTTTATCATTTGCTCCATCTGCATCTTCTCCTCTTGATACTTTTTGCGCCTTACGGTCATATATTGATAGGCGGTATCAACGCCAGCGGTTTTAGCAAGCTTACGAATCATCATACTATCTTCAGTACGCAGATTCCCTTGAGTTATCTCCCTTTGAATATCTTGTTCCAAAGCAACACGCTCTTCTTGAGAGGGAAGAGTAGAAATGAAAATACCAAAGTTAGCCATTGGTATATCATCCATGCTATCAATAATAGCCATATCAGCAGCACCAATAGCCTCTTCATAAGTCTTGTAGAATTTAGAGGTTTTAGGCATATCCTGAACACGCCAAGCTATGTCTTTACAAACTCTTTTAGTAATGCTGTTTAAAGCGTTTTCAATAAACCTTGTAGCGTTACGTGAAGCACCAATAGATAGCTCCATAGTCCCTACTAACTGTTTATTCTGAGTTACACCCTCTCTTTCTGGTGTAAATCCTAGAAGCTCCCTAATTAACTGCATCTCATAATTGATTACAGCAATAAATGGCTCTATGTTTAGACGGTTAGCATAACTCCTTACAGGTTCAGGTATAAACTCCCCATTGGGCCCTCTACTTTTGGTATAAACAATACCTGTAGCGTCATATATATCTTGAAGCTGTAATGGATTCCACTCTTTACCGCCTAGTGAAAAGTTCAACCACCCTTCAATATCAATAACAGTTGTCTCAGGGTGAGAACGAGCAATAGTATTCTGTAGTTTTAGATGCGCTATGTTTATGGCATCAATATTGGGTCTAATTAGCTCTATAAGACTCTTGTTGGTCATATTATAGAACTTAGGGGCATACACCTTATAAGGTAACTCAACCTCCGTTATAGAGCCTTCAGGGCGCACCATATTCTTCATTAACCCGTAGTTAAAGATGTGGTCAGTACCAAGAATATACATACCCTCATACACTACCTCATACACATCTTCTTCAACCTTAACATTCTTACTCCCTTCTTTAGGTTGGTAGGTGTCTTTTTTTAAATATCGTCTTTCCCCTGCTTTAGACTTTGTGATTTTAATCTTGTCTTTATCTTGAGTCTTAAAACAGAAGTCGAGTACAGGGACAACCAATGTGTCGTAAAAATATCCATCAATCTGAGGGTTGTTGGAGTTGTTGTAGTTAGAGTAATAGTCGTTGTAAAAGGTATCGTTACCCCAACGTCCTTTATGAGTTTCGTAAATCTTCTTTAACTGCTCCTCTGAGAACTTATCACCACTCATCCTACGAATGTCGCCAATAGACATCCATCGCATTTCACCTGCCCATTGAGGGTCTTGCATATTATTTTTAGAAGACTCTGAGAAAACAAAATTCTCTACATCCACCCAACGCACCTTAATGCCATAAGAGGGGTCAAAGTAAACCTTAGCGGCTCCAATACCCGCAACCACAAGGTCGGTTAACACGCTTTCCCTTATGTCGTCGGGGTAGTCGCTAAGCTCAAGGTTGTAGGTTATAATCTGCTTCATAGCAATCTCTACAGACTGCTTGTAGTTTATACCCATGTGAAGCTCTACCTCTTCTAATGAGTCGGGAATAAAAGACATTTCAGATAAATCAATACCTGTTTCATCTTTCATCTCAACTATAAAGTCTTTATCGTAAAAGTTAGCTAGAACCTTCTCTTTCTCATCTTTTCGCTTAGACATTGAGGCAGGGTCGATAGCCTTAACCTCAAAGTTAAACTCCCCTAAAATATCCGCTACCAAAGAAGACACAAATTTAGAGCCAACCCCTAATGGAGTCCAATCTAAGTTCATTGGGGAGGAGTCCCCCGTTGAATTATATATCTGTTTGTATCGTTGATTAGATTGGTCGCCTTGAGCGTAGGCACGGGCCTCACGAATACGGTCGCGTCTTTTACGGTAATACTCAAAGTCACTACCTATAGTTTTACTTTGGATGTATCTACCGTACCGTACTCCGTACTCGTCCTTTAGCTTTTCCTCTCTGGATGCTAACGGATTGGGTTTGAAACTAGAACTATCACTCATTTTTTACTTAGGCGAATATTGTTGCAAAGTTAAGGAATGTTTATCAAATGGTTTTGCTAGTGTTACCTCTGTTGTTATACATCCTAAACGGAGCAACATCTATAGTCGTTTTTTCTTGCTTTTGCTTCTTAGGTGGGTCTACCTGTATAGCACATAGGGCGTATCCTGAAGATATAGAGGCATCATAAGCAGTACGGTTATTGGGTTCAAACTTCATCCAGTCTCTAAGGGTGTCCTCGAAATACATATTACCCATGTCACCACTCTTTAGTTCACCAATGTAATCACTGATGTAATCATGAAGAGCGTAGTAGATAGCATCAATCATAATCCCCCTAGAA
This sequence comes from Microbacteriaceae bacterium, assembly GCA_965660355.1. GTDB lineage: Bacteria > Actinomycetota > Actinomycetes > Actinomycetales > Microbacteriaceae > CAJXVY01. The sequence continues at coordinate 18,206 of CBFHZN010000016.1, read as the reverse complement.
GGAGCACCGCGTTCTGCAATCTTTTTATTCTTACGGGAGTCATATCGCTCAGGGCGCAACATTAAGTACTCTAAATACCCTCGCTGTTCAAAGTAGGTTTCAATTCCACTCTTATCGTTCTCATAGAATATAGGGTATCCGTAGAACACCGAAGCCATAAGAGCATCTTCATAAAACTGAGTTAAAGTCGGTGGTCGGTGGATATATTCTAAAACAAACTGCCTAGAAGTTTCAGGGTAGTTGGCGTTAGGTCTATTAATGAAGTGTATAGAGCCTTTAGAGCCCCTACCATCTTGAGTTTGGTTTTTACCAAAGGGGTCAAGACCTCCTGCTCCAAGCCAAGTATTTTTGGGTGCTCTGTGACCATTTTTCCAGTCCATCTGATTACGGAGAGAAGCAGGGGGTATCCAAGATATTTTAAATCTACCACCCTTTCTCGGTGTCCAGATTACTTCTGTGTCTTGCTGACCGTTTTTCCAGCTAAAATCACCCTCTAAAACCATAGAGCCACCACCCACGTCTATAGACTGGATGTAGGAAAGTTGATTTTGTATATTTAGTACGTTAAACGAACTATCTTGAACCTTCATCCTAAAGGCATCATCAATAGAACGAGGTAGGTTTCTTAAGTAGTCATTATATTCTATAGACCCTCTCTTTCTCTGCTGTTTTGCCTCCTCTGCTAAAAACTCTAAAGCACCACTAGTTATTAATTTTCCATCTTGATTTAAGGGGTGTCCAGATGGTTTTGTTTGATGACATATACCATACTTATCTATATGCATATCGTGATTTTCCTGAACAGGTATAAAACACCTGTAAAGACCACTAATAGTCATACCTGAACTAACATTCCTCTCTTTAGGGTCTGATTCTTTCCACAACTCCATAGCAGCCTTACCGCCCTTGTCGTACTCTTCTATTGTAGAGCCTAAAAACGCTTTCCCTTTCACAACACCATTTTGGTACATTGTGGGTTTAATCCTAGTCCAATGTGAAAGGTAATTACTGGGCCACCATTTTCCGTATTCGTCTGATAGATAGTGAGTTAGGAAATCAGAATCATACGCTTTTTCAGTACTAGCTAAGAAAGTACATCTAGAATTTAGATATGCACTAGAGTTGCTTCTTTTATTTTTCTTAGCCGCCTTCGTGTTATTTGAAGGCTCTTTAGCCTCCCATATTTTATCTGAAGACTCTGATGTTTTTAAGACGGGTTTAAAAAAGTAAGGTAATGCTCGGTAAGAGTCCATTAATTTAGTAAATGCAACCTGAGCCATATCCTCATTCATAGAAGTAATACCACTCCTATGATTTTTTTGCATCGTCATCAAGTTAAGCTTGTGCGCAGTTTGGTATGTTGTAAAACCGATACGTCTTGACTTAACAAATATTTGCCCCACACATCTAGGGTCTACTTCACAAGCTTTTGCGTGATAAGCCAATTTTGCTTGAGCTTGTCTGAAATTTGAATATTCACCCCTATCGTTTGTATGCCATTGTAGCATAAAATACAAATGTCCCGTAAGGTATGTTGGTTTACCATTATTCATAAACCATACCCCGTGAACCCTTCGTCTAAACTCTTCTACAATATAATCAATATACTCATCTTCGGTTTCTTTGATTAATCCAGCGGGTGGCTCGATTCTTTTCCAATACTGTTCTGTTTTAGGTTTATCTGAGAAGAGTATATTATTTTTAGAAGCAGGCGTTTCAGGTAGTTGAACCTTTAATCCGTCTATATCTATTATCTCCCCTTCAGTTCCTCTAGGGCATATTTTTACCGAGTCTTCTTTTTCATTATACCAATCCTTGTGAATAGATGATATATCAATGAGCTCACCCCTAGCCATCTTTTCAGGGAAACCTGTTTCAAATTCTTTATCTTTCAGGTTTATGTCCTCATTGTCTAATTGAAGCCTAAGCTTAACTATACCAGAATGAAGTTCATTAATACTGTTAAGAATAAATGGTTTAGCCTCCTGCGCTGCTGCACGCTTATCAGCGTCTAACTCACCCCAATTAATTTTTTTACGCAAAGCTTTACGCATCTGCTCTTTTGCGTTTTCACCCGCATCTACCAGCTCGGCACAATACTTCTGTATCTTTGATTTGGATGGAGATGATGAGCTGTTTATCCATTTATCAAGCAACTCTTTAGCGGAGGAGAATGAGCTAATCTTACTCTTTACCGCAGCCTTCATTTTATTGTCCTCAATGTCGGTAACGCCAAGGTCAAACTGAAGCCCCTCAATAGAGTCTTTAATAGCTAATTCTATATCACTAGAAAGCCCTTTGTTACTCATCTATCTTTGCTAATAAGAACTGCTCCCACACCCTCCAATAGGTTTTACCCTGAATATCAACGGGGTACTCAGCATCTTTCTTCATTATAACCAAATCCCCTTCTTCTAAACCCATACCTCTAAAGTAATCGTTTAAAAAACGTACACGAGCATAACCTTGTTTAGGGGCTGCTTCACCAGAGGTGTAGTTTACATCCTCTATCTTTTTAACTATAACTAATCCTGATTCGGTTTGCTCAAGCTCTTCTTTTTCTTGCTCTAAGAATATCCATTGATTTATGGAATGAACCTCCCCGTCTTTCTCCCAAGCGTAAGCTTTGCAGTGTAATGGGTCGGGGTGGTCTAGGTCACCGTAAGGAACCCTGTAAATACCTTTCTCTCTATCAATACAATAGCTTTCGGATACATTCTTTTCCCTCCACTCTACAATGGCGTGGTGAAAATAAAGGGTGGCTCCCACAGGAATACCACTACCCTCAATGGTGGATATTACTACCCCATGCTTATTAACATTATCGAAATCATTGAAACGATGGTCACGAACTAATTGACTACCATCGTGACCTTTAACCTCGTACTCTTCATTGTACGGGTTATCTACTTGGACAATAATATGCCCAACCCCTTTAATATCCATAATTAAAAATTAAAATCTAAAAATCTACGTCCATCTCAATAACTCTATCCCTCCAAATTTCTTTCCAAAGAAACTCCTCACCATTAGGCTTTGTGATGTAAATAGAGTGTATGCAGTCCCCGTATTCTTTAGACTTTTGTTGTTCAAATACAATCGCTGAAATCTCCCCTAATTGAGGGATAGAGGCTGAAGCGTATCTACCAACCTCAAATTGTAAAGCATCGTTACGAGATGGGTCGGGGTTTTTCCCCGTGTACTTCCTAAGTACCCTGTCATGGGACTTGTAAGATGCCCCAAGGTTTTTTAAAAATGAATTATTCATAATCAATATTTTGTTCTAGGTTATAGCCCCAGACACTACCACCCATAAGCTTTCTACAGACATAATAGTTACTGTACCAAAGGCGGCTAGTGTTTTGTCGGTGGTAGTCTTCGCACCACCTGATATAATAGTTTGACCCCCCAAGGATATATTCTGCCCCGCAGAGTCATTGTTAATAAGAGTATAAGCCCTTCCATCTACGTCTGCCGCAGTAGGTAGGGTTACAGTTAAACCAGTGGTGTTTAAGAAAATAACATTGTCATTATCCTCAAAAGAGGAAACGTTAGTGGTTGTTGCCCTTACGTTGAAAGTACCACTTTGTATATTCGATAAACCAGAGGCACTACCTGTGTAGTTGGTAGCTGAAATACTACCCCCAATAACCGCGTTACCAGCACTTTCAATAGTACCCGTACTTTTTACTCTTCCTGTAGCTACTTGTAGGGCGGTATCATTACCATCACCATCTTGAACGGTCTTTAGCGCTGAGGTGATGTTCCCTGAAGATAATCCAAGGATAGTGCCATATAGTGTATTTATTCCTGCTCCGCTATAGTCAGCCATTACAATAGTTTTACTTCTACTACTCCACTAGTAGCAATAGTTACTTCAGTAAATAATCCTAGTGTACCTGTACCTGCTACTAGGTCGGGTATATCTGCTCCCGCAACACCATCTTGAGACACTGCAAGACCAGAGGTATCCTCTAAACACTCTATAGAGTAAGCCCCGATAAAAGGTAATGTTTCAGCTTTACCCCCTGATGAGGCATTTGTTTTACCGCGTAAAGCTTCTACGGTGATAGTATCGGCTCCGTCATTAATAGCGGTAATTCTGAAGTCCCCTGTATTTTCAATATCATCACATACGTTTACCCGTAGGTAGTTATCCACCATAACCTCAGAGAGGTCAGGTGAACCGCTAAAGGTAAAAACAATACTCCCTGCGGCATCACCCACCCCTTCAGTGTAAGTGGTAGCCGAGATAGTTAGATTAGAAACCTTAGTGGTATAAAAGCTATTAGAGGAGTTTACACGGACAGTGTATGCCTCCCCCATTGACAGGGAGTCGTAGCGAGTGCCAGAGCGTGAGGAGTTACCTATACCCTCAATAGATGGATTTAAAACAGACATTATGTTAAGTTATTGTTATCTTTGTTAACGTATTGCAAATTTAGTGATTATAAATTAATTGATTTTTTAAGATGGGTAGAACAATAACCAATAAGCATAATAAAAAAGTACGTAGAGATTTTCTATTAAAGAATGATTCTCAGCTAGGGGAGCGCAAGCAAACCGCTTACTTTATATCCTCCTACCGAAACATATTCTACAACATCCTTAACGAACACGAAGACTTAAATGTCACTACCCTCTCTATATTACTGTGGGCATACCCCACTGTATTCTTTTCTTCAAAGGCTTGTGTTGATAGGTTATGGGTAGGGAAGCGTAATATAAAGAAGTACCTTAATGAGATGATAAGAAACGGTTGGTTAGAAGTGTATTCTAAAAAGTTCCTTGTAGAGCAAGAGCTTGAACGATACTCTGATATTATGGATATGACCTATACAGAGGTAGAAGAGATAGAAGTAAAACCTAGATACCGATTAACAAGGAAAGCTAGTGTACTAGCGGGTAAGGTTATTGATGAGCTTAATAATGGTGGTTGGCAAGCAGCCTTGATTTACGATGATAGATATGAGGAGGTTATGCGTCAACACTACATGAAGCTACCATCAAGAAATAGGACGCATTAGTTAGAACTAATAATCCAACTAGGGGATTGATGGTACTCTTCTAGTTTCTTTTCAAGATACTCAAAATCTAAGTCGGTGGTAAAGTCGCTATAGTCGTCTAGCATGATTATAGTACCTAACCTTTCCCCTTCTTGCATATAGTCGTAGAACATCCGTAGGGTAGAGATATTAAACCCAAAGTTTATCCATTCTACTTCAGGTTCCATCCCTAAGTCTTCAGCACGCTCTATTTCCTCTTCGTCTACCGAGAGTATCTTACAGGTTATATACATCATTTGTTTTTTAAGTGTCTGTAAACCTTGTGGATTTGCGGTACTATTACCTCTTTATAAAACACATAGAATACCATAGTGATAAATCCAAAGGCCACCACAGCCAAGGTAAACAAGGTTAGAATAGCTAAACCAGTTAGGAATATCTTTAAAGATTGTAGAAATAGCTCTAGCATAAAGACAAAGTTACAAAAGAAAAAGGGGTTAGCTTTTACACCAACCCCTTCGTCCTACTAAGAGTAGAAAAACAAACAACAAATTATGAAAGGATATTCTTTAAATCAAAGGGTAATCCATTATCCCCTTCGCAATGTACTACTTCTATTCTGCATCCCTTAAGGCCATGTACTTCCTTTAAAAACCTTCTAAGGTCTGAGGTGTTGGCACTACAAGTAATAGTAGAGACCTCATTGTTTAACCTATAGGTGATGGATGCTTGCATGGTGCTAAGATATGAATTTTTTAATTAACCCCATCACTTATCTATTTTCAAAATATTCCTTTACCGCATCTCTAGCTAAATCAAAACCCATGTAAGAGTCCATATTAGCTGTTATATCCTGCTCGGTAAAGTCTATTTCAGTTAATACTTCACTTTCTATTTCTCTAAGCTCGGCCTTTAGTTTTTGAATTTCATCCTTAGCTTCCCTTAATTGTTTTGAAACCTCTTTATATAGTCCCTCAAAGTATTCAGCTTGTTTTTGAGGGTTGGTGTAATATTTAGTAGTCATCACTTATCTGTTTATTTTATTAATACCACCTACGGTCATTTATTCCTGTAACTTCATCTACAACGTGCATCACCACATTAAAGCTGATGATTAATGCCAATACTAATGTTATCATCACTTATATCTTTTTAATTATTGATTCTAGTTCTTTTAATGCTGTTGTAAAATCATGCTCTACCTTATGATTAAGTCTTTGTGTAGCAGCAGCTATATCATCGCTCCAATGACTCGTAGATACCTGAGGGTTATCAGGTTGACTTGTTTCTACCAGAGGTAACTTCATATTCTTTTTTATCTCGTTGATTTCTTGTATTAGGCTTTTAGCCATCTCATACTTTTTAATGTCTGTGCTTGTCATTACTTATTTGTTTTATGTTGACTTTGGATATCGTCTACTGCTTTCTTGTATCCTTTTTCAAACCCATCTTCCTTACCATTAACGTACCACATTCGACAGATTAACAACATTATTGCTAATTCTATTAAAGTAAAACCTAAGAAATACTCCATCACTTATCTATTTAAAAAATATAATGTTTACTACCTCTCCTAAAGTAAGGCAACAAAAAAATAATAGTAACAAGAAAAATATACATAAAGCCCCATTTTTCCAATAACTATCTTCATCGTCATTTTCACCTGAAACCAACTTACCAATGTAGTAGGGTATAAAGTAAAAAGATAGTATAATGCCCAATCCTATTAAAATTTTCACTAAAATACTCATCACTTATCGTTTTTAATTAACCACCCAGATAGGGTGTCTTCAGTTACATATTCAAATTCAGTTTCATACTTAGTATTGCACTTAGGGCAGGTTACATCATCTGGAATATCCCACTCTAACCAAGTGCCACAGTTGGGGCAGTTTTCTTCAAACATCACTTATCTGTTTTTGATTCTTCTTTACAAACCATCCACTCTGCATCACAAGCGTCGTAGATTCCTTTATTATATAACTTTTTACACTCAGTACAATAATGCCTTGATGCGTAATCCCAAGCCTCCCACTCTGTTTTAAAACCACCCCTACTAGGGTCTATAGAGTCAGTAGTAGGTAAATATATAGCTTCCCAAGTTTTGCTCATTACGCTATTTTAGATTCGTTGTATTTATTTAAAGCATCCTGAACCTCCTCATCATCCCAAAGGTTGTTTACGGTGTTATAATGAACACCTGCTACTCTAGCTATGTTTCTTTGAGATAAACTATCCTCTGCCTTCTGTAAAGCTTCTATAGCCTCTTTTATGTTGTAAATAGACAAAACCTTCTTATGCTGCATAAAGTTGTCAGTACCGAATATCTTCTTATTGTGGTTATCTATCCTTTCTCTAACAACGGACATATATCTGTTTATCGTACTAATAGATAAATCTTCCTCCAACTGCCCTTGTATTGTCTTTGCGGTAATAAACACATCACCTTCTATACAAAGCCATTCAATAACATTTTCTATATTCATCAATCTTTTAGTTGTATTCCTACTGTTTAAGTAGCTCATCACGCATTTACGAACCTCCCCTTTAGATAAAACCTCAGTGAAGTAGAACTTTCTTATCTGAGTAACCTTATCCATACTAGAGTTTTCTACAGCAAAACTAATCATACCGTTTAACCGAATCCTATCAGGAGAATACAAAGACTTACCGCAGTACTTCCTCATATATAAATCCATAAAATCAGTTAGCTCCTCAACGCTATGTGTTGTATTCATCTCTACCAATGAGAAAACAACACTCCATATAAATCTATCGTTTACCTCTCTAACTTCTTTCATCGGTATAGATATAACCTGATAACCATCCTCTAAATAATAACCAACTAATAAGTCTTCCAAATAAACCTCCTCACCATTCTCTTCAGCATAAGACTTATCTACCCACCTTAAATAGGTTACAATACCTTTTCTCTTTATGTAGTTATCTATATCCATTATGCAAATATACATCATATATTTTATATATTGTGATATACTAGTAAAATATATATCATAAAGCGTAATCATCCATGCTATTATTATTAAGTATATATATATTACTATGCGGTTGCGCATGTTTTGTGATGTTAGTGAAAGATAGTTGAACACGACTATCTTGAACGACCACATCGGTTGCAGTTGACTATATCGGTTGACTAATACCACTATGGTTAGAGTAAAGTTGGAGAGTTTACTAGTGAGGTGGGATTCTCCCCCCACCAACCACCCCACCCCGTCCACTAGGAAAACGCAAAAGTTATTGATACCCCTACCGACTTTCTAGTTGTCCTCCAAAAGTTTTCAGCTGTTAACACTATCCAGTGATCTAACTATATTCTTATCCTGTTAGTGTTGTTGTGTGGTTTGGGTATTGTTTGTGTTTGGGAGGGGTAACCACCCACCACCGAAAACACTACATTTCAGCCCTACTAAATACCTATACCAAATTACCAAAGTATATCTATTGCTAGGGTAAACGTTTGTATTTACCGAATAATCCAATTTAATACCTCAGTATCTTAGGTATATATGTAATAGTTTACAATTACTTAACATTGGGTTAACCTTGACTTAACATTAGTGCCCTATGTTTGTAGTGTTCAATTAAAACAATGATATGAAAACGCACCACAGTGATTATAAAAGGGAAATAAACGGCTTAACGTTTGTACCATGTAACGTAAACAGAAAGGCCGAGGAGATTAACATCCATATATTCAACACAGGCGGTAAGATTTACAAATATAATGAAGGTGAATATGTACTTGAGGCTGTCGACACGTACGAGAACGGCCTTTTATGTAGGGTTAAAAGAATTAAAAACATTGAGCCATGTGGCTTAATCAATTACAAATAAAAACAAACGACTAATAATTATCAATTATGAAAACTTCAAACTATCGTAGCAGCGTGTTAAACGTTAACGCAAACTTGAAAAAAGAAAGTAAAACACTAGGCGGAGCCATTAAGTTATTAAAAGCTTTAAGTGAGGATGAAACGACTTTAAAAGCTTTGGAAAGTGTTGACTTTAAGAAGTTAAAGAAAGCGTGCAGGAAGTCTAAGAAAGGTAACTATTCTCCTTTCTTTGTGTTGCAAGCCTTATATAAATTAGGATTAACAAACCCAGAGAATGAAGCTTTTATAGGTTAAATAATTCTTTCCCCTTTATTAGGTCTGTTTAGCAGGTCGGCAATATCGGATATTGATAAGGGGTCTAGGGCCTTGCTATTGCCCTTTAAAATAGCACTAAAATATAGTAGCGTAATTACCGCAAGTAAGGTACATAGTGCACTGAAATAAGCGGAGCGCGAGCAAGTAGGGTATTTAGTACACTTTAGGTGGAAAGGTATGATGAAAATGTAATCTATATTTTACGCAGTTCATTGAAATATTGATAAGTCCAAAAAAATAACGGACTATAAAACGGACTTTAAAAGGTCTAGCGACGTCCCGTTGGTGGTGGTCTGAGACGGTACACACTAGGGAAACGCAAAGCAAATTAATAATGCAAGGGAAATCTATCTTTACCGCTGCGAAGCGGCACCGCTCTAGCTAGTAGCTTGTTATTATTTCGCGGATATATGTAATAGCTAACTATGTACGTGCTTTGGTATATTGTCTATATGACTGCAAGGCTATATGCAGCAATACAATTAAAATTCATATAACAAAAGCCCCTATTTCAGGGCCGCAAGTGATGGAAGCTTGCGAATTGCTAAACGAAAAAAGCAAGGCAAAAAACATATTAGATATTCGGTTAATGTTAACGGCCTAGATAATAGGTTAATGTTAGCTTGTAAATACTTTGTCTTTATTGATGTGAAAAACAAAAAAGGCTATCTAATAATACAAGGCTTGAAACTTTAAGAGTTTATGCGGAGCGATACCGCCAAGCCTACTAAACAATTAAACAGATAAGACAATGAAAAAAGTAATCGTATTTTTAATCCTGTTGGGGCTGTTAGCTTCTTGTTCAGGATACCGCGCAGCATCTTACAGCAGAGATTTCGGAAGGAAGGGTTCATTAACCCCTGACAATCTATGTGATTAACTAAAACAGAAAAAACTATGAAAAACAAAATAGAAAAACTATTCATGTTAGTGCTACTATGCACTGGCTTTCTATTCTCCCTTTACAAGGGTTGGATAGATGAAGCATTATTCTTTTTAGGTATAACCTGCTTGGCGATAGTATTGTATGTCGCAGAGCAACAAATTAATGAGTTATGAACGCAATAAAGTCAAAAGAAAACTACCTTGAGATGCTTTACGAAGCTCTTGACGACTGTGAGCAAGACCCTAGTACAAACCCTAATGTTATTGAGGACTTGAAAAAACAAATCAAAGAACTAGAGGACATATTAGGAGATATGTATCATGGTATATAACAATAACACAACATTAACTTTACATTAACTTAACATTGGTTAACTACTTTAGCCAATATAAAACAAACAGCTATGAGAAAGATAACAGCACAAGCAGTAGCCGCATTTAATAGCGGTATGCCATTCAAGCAAGGTAATACAGAAGTATTGCACAAGGCAATGACTAAAGATGGTCAATACCCTAAAGGAGATAATTTTATAGTAATGGAATTACATGGCAATGAGATTGCGCGTAAAGATTCCGCTACTGGTCAGGTAGAAATATCAAATGCAGGGTGGGAGAGTAACACAACCAAAGAACGTCTAAATGGATTAGGCGCAGGGATTCATCAATCTAACTTTGTGTGGTACAAGGGTGACGGGGTATTCCCCTCTAACCAATGGGTAAAATTATAAACAAATAAAAACAAACAACTATGGAAATTACAATTCACGCAGAACTTGACGAACTACAAACGTACTTCGACACAGACCTTCAAGAGCTTATTAACGCTGATGAAGATGAGCTAGACTACATTGAGCAATGTCATTTTGGTGATATGCTTATAGAAAAAGTAGATACAGGCGGGGATAACCCTCAACGCTTTAGGCTATGGAAGGTAATACCTGAAAATGGTGAAGGTATTATCATTGAATACTCAGGTCAAGAGAATAACCATACTTGGCAAACTATTTACGAATCATAAAAGCAAACACAATGAACTCAATAACAGGAATTGATTGGTCTAATGTAGACCTTGAATCAGGTTACCAACGTGACCAAAATATGCTAGACCCCTACAGCTTTAGCGACTTACTGCTAGAGCTAGAATGTAACTTCCCTAAAGAGAAGCTTACAAGGGCTAACATTGATAAGCACTTCAATGAGGTAATAGCAGATAAAGTAAGAGTAGCTAAGGAAATCTTTTTAGATAACCTTAACAACATTCAACAACAATCATTAAAAGAAAAAGAGTAATGTTAGTGCAAGCGGTAAAAGGTAGTGAGGTTTTAATGACTAACGAAATCAGAGAGAAAGTGTTAGAGCAACATTTATTCTTTAATGATGGAGATTCATACCATTGGTTCTTTGATTTTAAAGTTGGAGATGTATGGGTACACTCTAAGTACATCAGTAATGACTTAGAAAAGTGTTTCATTGAATTATCTAAATTATAAAGGAGGTGTTGCTGAATCAAAAAGTAAATAAAAAGGTGGTGTAATACCACCACATCGCGGGGTAGAGCAGTGGTTAGCTTGCTTGGCTGATTCCCAAGAAGTCGGAGGTTCGATTCCTTCCCCCGCTACTAAGTAACAATTAAAACAAACAACAATGTTTACAGACAAACAAACAGGAAACGTAATTAATGCAGACTTGAATGAGACTGTAATTAGAGCTACACTAAGGCCACAAGACTTAATCCCTGCTTTCTTAGATGTTATTAAAGATACCCCAGAGTATGTGCAGGTGATGAATTTTGTACCTGCTTATGCTTACGAGGATGATGATGCGGAATGGTGGGAAAGTGAAGACTGTGCTTCCTTCCTTAACGAATCTTTATTCGATACATTAAACGACTATGCTCCCGATGGTTACTACTTCGGTAGCCACGAAGGAGATGGCTCGGACTTTGGATATTGGAAAGTTATAGATTAAGTGATAGTTAAAAATAAACAACAATGAAAACAGTAATTAGAATCAACAATGATTATCATAGTCAAGCATCTTACCAAGATTGGAGAGATGAAATAAATCAACTTGTAAATAGCAATGACTTCGGGGTAGATGTTTACTGCGAGATAAGTAATGATAGATTGCTTAATCCAGTAGAGGAAGAGAAAAACTACCTATCATCTAAGGATGACTATAAAAACGTAACCTGTGTTACCGCTAAAGGTTATTCTCAAGGAGATTGGCAAGAGTATAAGTTATATCATAACTGCGATGAAAATGATAAAGCTTTAAAAGCCCTTGTTAAACTACTAGAGCGAAGCTTTACTCACTTCAACGACTACTTTGTTGAGAAGTTTGAGAGAACTGAGATTGATGGTAAGGTATTTAACGCAGAGCCACACGACTTCACTAATATTATAGTTGATTGGATAGAGTTTCCTGAAAAGGAAGATGTACTCAAAGCCTACAATGAAATATATGGTGAGGACTATGACGAAGTAGAATTTAATCTAAACTAAACAACAATGGAGACAATAGAGTTTAAACCTATCGAATCAAAAGAAGCATTAGCTTTTGAGTCTACAAAAGGTCAAACCTTTGTGGTGATATACCACGACAAAAAATCAGTACGCTTCTCACCTATCAAACGCATACCAAACACTGATGTGTGGAAGAAAGCTAATGTAAGCTATGGTTGGCCTATTGATTACTTCCAAGAAAGATGCGCCAAACAATTTACTATCCAACTTAAAAAATAAACAACAATGACTGCAACATATAAAAAATGTGGGGATAACTACCTACCTGTTATTAAACACACTGATGGCAGAAAGGAAGTGTTAAACGGACACCCCTTAGTAACAATAAGAAGGGCAAAAGAATATGCTCGCTTTGAAATCTATAACCGAAAATCATAAAACAAACACAATGAAACAAGATAGTAAAGCCACTGCATTAGTAAGTGCTTTAGCTAAAAAGATAAGTACTAAGTATAGTAGCTCTCAAGGCAAACTAACCGAAGAGAAGAGAGCTAAACTTAGGAAGAAACGTAAAAAGAAAACCAAAAGGAAATGACGATTAAAATTATCGGGGATGTGATTACCATCTCCTCTAAGGATACTTCTGTGTCCTACCTATATCATACCCTACCTCAAGCCTTGAACGCTTGGGTAAGGGACGGAAATAAACTAACCAATAAAAGATTAAAGCAATGGGTTTAGTATTAGGAATTATATTGATTATAGCGGGGGTGGTAGCGTATTATATTGCCCTTAGTAAAAACCTAGTAACACTTGGGTATCTTAGCGGAGGTGTAGTGGTGATGGGGGCTATTTTTTTACTAGACCTTCAATCACCAAAAGAGCCAACACATCGTTACGAATGCCCTTGTAACGCACAAGATTTAGTGGTAGATGAGGTGGTGCATTACAACAAGACAACAGGTGATACCACCATTACCACCTATATTGATGTTAGTGATTGTGTAGAATTACAAAACAATAACAATGAATAGTGCAATAGACCTATTCGAGGATGTTCACACTCTACCTTCTTCGGTGGTGGATTTGGTTGACCAAATGCAAGATGCTTCCTACATCGGCCTAAAGATTATTCAAGCCCAACTTAATGACTTAGGGTATGATTTTGACTGGGGATTGGATGGTAAACCCTACAACCTACACAAAGTAACCTATGACACTAACTGAATTGCAAATCGCTAGAGCCAATCTCGAAGCCTTACAGAAGGTTTCTGAATCTCTATATGATAACTATCCACTATCACTATTAGATGGTGAGGAGGGCCTTTCAAATAGGTATTACAAGATAGAGGAGGACTTTAATAATCTCTTAAGTGAGATACATAACAAGTTACACGAGAAGGAAAAATCCTTCCTAAAATATTAGTTGTTTGACTTGGTGGGGCGATAACCTCAAACCACTAAGTTTTTTTAACTTAAACCCTAATTATGATAACATTTAAACGATACAAGCGTGAGCTAAAGATAGTTCCTCGTGGTAGCCATACCATTGTTACTATTAATGGTAAACCTATCGCCTACCTCGACGACACTTTACACCGCATTGTAGAGTTAGCACCCACCTCAGACAAAGAGTTAAGGATGTTATACTACGCTTGTGATTGCTTAGGGTATATTCACAAAGGGTATGGTGGTAGCTACGAAGAGAAGAAAAACCTTGAACATTTAAAAGCTGAATTAACAATCAGTTAACATTGAATTTGTACTTTTATCCACAAACAAATAAACAATGAGAGTATTTAAAAGAACAACAAGCAAACGCTCCTATATCGCGGAGCAATTTGATGAACGCAACTTTGTCGTTAAAGTAGATGACCCCTTTGGTGTCGCTATCGGTACATACCCCGTCGACCTCTTTGAGGAATCACTAGATTGGCACGAGGTAGACCAAGAGTACAATGATAACCTTAAAGGATTATTTCAATCATTAAACCCCAACAAATAATGACCGTAACAAAAACAGAAATCACCAAGGAAATTGAGAAGCTTACCAAGCACCTTAAGCGTGAGGTAAGGAACTCTAAGAATGGCCCAGACTATTTAGAGGCTATGGTAGATACTGTGATAGCTAACATCTGTCACTTAAAAGATATTGAGAACGATTAATTAATTGATAATGGCAACAACAAAAAAAACAACCAATGTATTTCAAGCTTTAGCAGAGGCTAGAGCAACCATCTCTAAAACACCAATGAAGAAAGGTGGTAAGAATAGTTATAGCAACTATGACTACTTCACCCCTGACCAAGTACATAAGTTAGTGGAGGATGCTTGTCAACAAGCAAAACTACTCACTACCTTTCAACTACGTAAGGATGAGTTAGGGTATTTCGGTGAGCTTACCCTTAATCACTTAGATAGTGATGGCTCTATGACCTTTGAGTTCCGAACCGATGTACCTGAAATCAAGGCTACTAACGCAAGTCAAAAGCTAGGAGGTATGATGACCTACACTGAGCGATACGCTAAGATGTCGGTGTTCGGTATCGTAGATAATAACTTAGACTTTGACTCTCAAGATAATCGTCCTAAGCAAGCCCCTAAGCCTGTTAACACCAAGAAAGAATCTTCCAATGAAGATAAGTTTGTAAACTACCTTAAAAAGCAAGGGGGCTTAACCGATGCTGTTAAGAAGCAGATAGTAGCCGCTAATAAAGCTTGGGGTACAGACAAGGTTAAAGAGCTAATCAAGCAGACAGGTGTCAAGACTATCAAAGACTCAGATGTAGATGAGCTTCTTAAGTAAGTGTTTTGACATTAGTATCTCTATCATCGGTATTGCTATGGTCTACGTAGCTCTACTGATGGTGGCGTACTACCTAGTACAATGGAATAAGAAAAGGATTATCAAGAGAAACGAAAAATACTTAGATGAGAAGAACGGATAATGTTATTGTAGAGCAAGGTCTTAGGGCAGCGGGTTCCACCTCTAAGGAGAACGAAGATAAAGCCAGAGCGTATATACAAAGTAATTACATCAAGAGGGAATTGAAAGAACACTACTCCACCTTAGATAAGGTAATGGAGCTACAGAAAGCTATCCCCTCTCGTCAATTCTTAGGGGTTGATGACCTAGCTAATATGGTTAGTGATAGGGTAGATAGAATACGTTCCCCTAAGCGCATTGAAACAATCAATAACCTAGTAGCGGAGATGGAATATGTCAAGGCTATTAGAGAAATATTTAGGTGATATGAAAGCAGTATTATTAATTGATGCAGACTCAGCTATCTTTGCCTCTTGCGTTTGTAAGAAGGAAGAGTCCGAAGATGGCAAGGGGTTTATCTACAACCTCGAAGATGCTCAACATAAATTCGATGAGAAGGTAATGTACCTTATCAACTCCTTGGAAGAGGATTACGGTTTTGATGTTTCACACTCAACAATCTTTCTTGAAGACAACGATGGCACAAACTTTCGGTACAACATAAATAAAACTTACAAGGGGAATCGGGGGGAGAAACCACCTTTACTTAAAACCCTTAAGGATTGGATTAAACAAACGTACAATAACGATGTCTACTCCACCTTTGAAAGTATCAATGTAGAGACAGATGATAGTCTAGCGGCAACGTATAAGAAGTACCACGATAATGACTACGGGGTGCAGTTAATTGTTGCCTCCCCTGACAAGGACTTAAAGACTACCCCCTGCTTACTGTTTGACACCTACTACACAAGAATGGAGCTTCAAAGTATTGATGAGATTACCGCTATGCGTAACTTGTTTGTTCAGATGCTTGTTGGTGACCGTGCGGATAACGTAAAAGGAATTTACCGAGTGGGGAAAGAGAAAGCTGAAAAGCTATTAGGAGAGATTACAGAGCCTTTTGGATTTAAAAGGGCTGTATGGTCATTATATAAAAAACAATACGGGAGAAGAGCTAAGATGGAGTTTTATAAAGCTTATTACAGTCTTAAGCTTAACGACTCTAACATTGCCACCCCAGATTTAGATTCAATTTTAATGTTTTAAATTAAAAACAATGGAAGCATCAAAATGGTATTTAGTACAAGGGCAAACACAATTCGGAAACTATGCTCTTATTAAAGAAGAAGAAACTGATTTAATAGTTGCGGAATTTCCTGCTGTTGACCATCATACAGCTAATGAAAGAGCGATTAACTTAAACTCTATTGTTGATGAACACAATACAGTAGTTAAACTTCTTAAAAAACAATGGAATACAAAGAATTAGTAAAACATCACACACAATTAATTAAAGACCAAAACCAAAATAAATGGGAAGTAATAGAGACTTCTGATTTAGAGGAGATATGTGAGGCTTACCACCAAGCTAAGTTAAAACTATTGGGTATACCCGATGTTGTAGGGCAAAGCGAACAGTTAGTTTGCGATTGTGGTGAAAATGGTGAGTATAGCAATAAGTTTCAAAAGGTGTTATGTGATGAATGCTTCGATAATTTGTTGTAGCAAACTAATTGCCTACAACGGAAAAGAATAAACAATCGTAAAATTATGGATATGGAATGGATAAACATTGAAGAACAACTACCGCCTGTAAATGAACGGGTGCTTGTTTTGTGGCAAAACTCACATGACGAAATCGTGCATAGTGTAACAAGCAGAAGCCGAATAAGCAGATACTGTGGAGAGGATGCACCAATAGATGACAGGTATTGGATATATGCAAGTAGGCACGAAATTAAACCATTGTACTGGATGCCTTTGCCACAAATACCGCAAACGGAATAATTTTATGTTTTTTATTTATTGTTGTGCTTTCGTTTTAATGAAGCACAACGTTTTGAGATATGGATAGTTGCGTTGAATTAAAAAAATAATTATGGATATAAAACAGAAATACCGAGAAGAATTAAATAAAGAGCCTTATTGTCAAACAAAAACAGGGGCTTATGTAAAAAGCGGAACTTATAGCGATGAATATGTAAAATGGCTGGAAAAGCAATTATCTATATCTCGTGTTAGCAATTCGTTGGATTTGGTGGAATTTGAACGAAAGATTGATAAAATACTAGACAATGCAACAAGCGAAAGCCTTAAAAAATGGCTACATAGTAAAAGACTATGATTGCTAACGTATCACGGCTATGAAGCGTTGCCGATTAAAACGCAATAACTTTCAAATAAAAACTAAGATGAGTAAAGAGAACAAAACTTTGGATAAGCAACAAAACGGCAATGACTTTATAGCCGATGTTATGCACCGTTTTTATCAGCAAATTGCTAAAACACATAAAGTTCATACAGATAGAATTATGTTGGCAATAACCGACAATGGTAAGCAATTTCAGGCTTATGTTACAAACGAAGAGGAAACAGAATTAAGATACTTACAAGATTATGCTATTCCAAATGGTGCATAACTAGTAGCTATGCGTAACAAACTTGCGAATAACCGCCGACCAAGGCTAGATAAACTAAAAAAAAGTAAACAATAACAACAATGAACGATAACACAAAGTATAATG
Source organism: Microbacteriaceae bacterium (assembly GCA_965660355.1). Lineage (GTDB taxonomy): Bacteria > Actinomycetota > Actinomycetes > Actinomycetales > Microbacteriaceae > CAJXVY01. Next base: position 164 of record CBFHZN010000016.1, on the reverse strand, counting down.
GAAGATAAAAATTTAGAAAGTTTTAGATTCTTAGTGTTTCTATACGCTCAACTCTATGTATCAGTAGAGATGGTTGATGTAGCACTAGCCAAACCCTTTACTAAGGGTGATACTAAACGTAAGCTTAGAATGGCTATGAAGGCCCTTGAGAGGGATATTAAACC
>CBFHZN010000015.1:0-27727 GCA_965660355.1 Microbacteriaceae bacterium | reverse complement strand
TATAACCAATGCCAATGGTTCTTATGTTGTTCGAACCATTGACCTTGATCAGATAAACCGCATCAGGGTGACTGTTGGTGATAACACCGAGGTTCAGGTTAGATACAACAACCCACCAACAGGTTTGGTTACTTACTAGACACCGCAAAGACCATCGATTTCATATTCGTTCAGATGCAATGAATCTAAGCTCCTATGGAGCCTGAGTTGAGGATCTAAACAGGGAAACGACTTTGTCAGAAATAACCACACCGGATTCATAATGAAGCGGCTAACTAATCCTGCAGTTTGGGAAAATGTGCGGTTAACCGAATGCACATAATGTCCGGACATTTGATGTGCATAGGGTTTTTCTATGAATACCTCTAACACTGCAAAAAGGGTCACTTTATCTTTTCTTGTCACGGCTCTATCTTTGGCCCTCAGTTCCACGTTGTTGATGCAGGTCGACTCGTCAAGAGCGAGTTCAACGGTCGCTTATGAGATGTCCAATTTGGAGATTCGCCTATCCCCGGTTGAGGACACCACCGTCTCCCCGACCTCCTACAAGGGTTTTCGTGATCAACTTTCAGGGTTTGTGTCCCCTGGGCTTGATATTACTTGGACATCAGACTGGTATGCCTGTGACTCCAAAACAGCTTTCAAATCAACAGAGGCATCTAACGCTGGCGATGATGTGGCAGATGAGACGGCAATTGATGCGTTACTTACAAATGCATCCTGCACAATTCTGCCAACCTCAGGGACCTTCAACCGAGTCAATACGGTGCAATCAACTGGACCCGGTACCAAGTATTCCTTTGTCGACTTTGACGCCTCGGGAAAACAGTTTGTCAGCCTCAAGGTAAAAGGCGAAGCGACAGGCAGGACCACTGTTTTTGGAGTGAGTCATGGGTTTGATAGGCCTGAAGTTGCAACAGCTCCTACGGCGAGCGTCTCAGGCACAAGCATCGCTACCTCAGTTGCGACCTTCAATGGTGATTATCAAACCCAACGCAACGCGCTTTACGCTTGTGATTCACAGTTGCCTGCCGCGACAGACCAAAGCAGGGTGACGACTGAAACCGCACTTTCTTCCAATTCATGCACTGCAGTAAATGATGAAAACGGATTCGGAAACATCCCCTCTTCTTCGGATCAAGCAGGAACAGGTGGCGGCCCCGACCCTTTTGTACCCATAGACCTAGGTGGGAAATACATCAGCATGGTTTCAATGCTGGATTCCACCGTGTGGGAGGTATCTGAGGGTTTCTTAGTTCCCAGTACTTCAACTTCAACCCCCACCCCACCCCCCTACTCAGGCCCAATCATCACCGACATAGGTGAAGATAAGCTTTCGACGCCCTATCAAACATTTGGCGGTCAGACCGTACGCGTTGACGGAGAGAGGCTTTCAACTGTCAACAGGGTATTTGTTGACGGGAAAGAAGGAGTTGTTTTATCCGCCGCAGAGGATCACTTCATCATGACTGTTCCTGAGGGAATCACTGCAGGAACTTATGACCTGGTTGTAAATTCAGCTTTGGGGAACCTTACTTATCTGGATGGCTTCGTAGTTAGTGCGGAGAGTGAGAATGTTTCTGCAGCGAATGCCATCTGTGATGGCGTTGAACCTTCTTGGTGGACCCAACGCATCTCTGACACTGAAGCCAAGGCCTATATCAAATGTCCTGCAGTTGGTCAGAAATACCGCATCCTTCAACAAACCGGTGGCAGTGGTGAATACACCAGCATCTTTGCAAAAACCCTTACAGATGAAAACGACACCACCCAGGTATTCAATGAGTTTGGTCGTTACATCGTCAGAACAATAGATCTAGAAGACATCAACAGAATCCGAATCAGGGTTGATGATGTTGAACTCTGGAAGGTGAGATACAACAACCCACCAACAGGCGTGGTTACTTACTAAATATCAAACTGGATTCAAAACCCAAGGCGGCAATTATCCCAGGAGGTATGACTGGGGATTATGAACGAAGAACCCGGGTTTCCCCGGGTTCTTTACTGAGAGACGAAACCTTCAGCGAATTGATAGATCTCTACCGGTTGAAACCAATTCAGTCTAGAAACTAAAAGGCTGTTGTGTAGGCATTCAGGGCAGGCTGACCTCCGAGGTGAGCATATAAAACCTTGCTACCTGGTTTGAAATATCCTTCTTTCACCAAATCAATCAGTGCCGACATGCTCTTGCCTTCATAAACCGGGTCTGTGATGACACCATCGAGGCTTGCAACAAGCTTGATTGCCTCGATGGTGTGTTCTGAGGCAACGCCATAGATTCCATCGTGCCATCGATCCAACAGCACTATTTCGTCATCTGTTATCTCTCGTCCAAGGTCAATCAACCCTGCAGTTCTCCTGGCAATCCTTGCAATCTGATTCCAGGTCTTCTCAACCGTTGCCGAGGCATCAATGCCAATCACATCTTGCGCACGATCACTATGAGCAAAACCTGCGATCATGCCAGCTTGTGATGACCCCGTCACAGAACAAACGATGAAGTTATCAAATTTGAAACCAAGATCTTTCTCTTGGTCTTCAACCTCAAACGCCCAACCAGCAAACCCATGCCCACCCAATTCGTGATCACTTGCTCCGGCAGGAATCGGATAGGGCTTACCACCATTGTCTTCAATTTCTTGAATGGCATCCTGCCAAGACTTCCTAAACCCAATGTCAAACCCTGCGGGGTCTAATCTGACATCTGCTCCCATGATCCGGGAGAGCAAGATATTGCCAGTCTTTTCATAATTAACCTCATCCCACTCAACCCAGTGTTCTTGAACCAAAACGGCTTTCAAACCAAGCTTTGCTGCAACTGCAGCAACCTGTCTGGTGTGGTTGGACTGAACACCACCGATGCTTACCAAGGTGTCACAGCCAGTGTTCAGAGCATTGGCTGCAAGGTATTCAAGTTTTTCTCTGGACATGGGGATAATTTATACCCAAACAAACAAGCTGTTTGACTAAATCCAAATACCCAATCGGGTTTTTGAAACTTGTTGCCCAGGTCCCCCAAACAGGGAACTAAGAAAACAGGGATCTCTTCGCCAAAATAAACACATCGAAGCCCCCTCGATCATTTACCAATAAAGGCCAGTTCTTAGGAACTGGCCTTTATTGGTTCTTAAAATAAATAAACGATTTGAAGTTTGGTTTCTTATTCTTCCAACCCCATAATCTCAATCGCTTTAGCAAAGTCTTTAACTTCGGCCTTTAGTTCACTGAAGCTTCCTTCAGCAACTATCTGTCCTTTATCTAAATAAATAATCTTGTCGGCTTTTTTAACTGTCGAGAGTCTGTGGGCAATTAAGACAACGGTCATTTCTTTTCTTAGGTCATCCAATACTTTTGTTATCTCTAATTCGGTTTCAGCATCCAATGCGCTTGTCGCCTCATCCAAAAACAGAATCTTTGGGTTTCGATAAAGCGCTCTTGCCAAACTGAGTCTTTGGATCTCACCACCAGAGAGTTGTCCAGAGTCAGGGCGGATTATCATGCTCTGCCAGTCATCATTGACAGTCAGCTTTTCTAATCCTGCACGAATAAGGACTTCCTTGACGCGTTCAATATCTGTCTCTTCATCAGTCATTAGTGAAACGTTTTCCAAAACACTCCCTGAAACCAAGTGGGGTCTTTGGGGGACAATGCCGAATGTTCCGGGGGAGCCAATCAACACTGACCTGGTTGTTTGATCACCGATTAGAACCTCACCCTGCTGGGGAATCAAAAAACCCATTGCCAGATCAAAGATTGTTGATTTCCCAGCACCGCTGGGTCCAACAATTGCAACTTTGGTGAGTGGCTCTATGTTGAAAGAGATGTTGTTCAACACAGTTTCGTTTGAATCGGGGTAAGAATAGCTGACGTTATTGAAGCTAAGGGCTTTTGAACCAGGGGCTTCGTTATTTGCTAGGCCTTGGGCATCATCTGATTCGATTTGACTCAGAACTTCGAATGCAAGTTGCCCCTTGGCTGCCCCTTCCTTCATGGAAGTTATGGCTGATTGCAAAGGCAATACTGATGCAATCACCCTCAAACCTCCAGCCAAGAAGACGCCAATGGTGACTGATTGAGTCGGAATGTCTGAAAAAACCACCACTCCGCCAATGAACAGAAGTATTCCCAGGATCAACGAAGTCTCAATAACAAACCTGGGAAGGCTGTTCAGGGTATAGGTCAGAGCACTGGCATTGGCCATTTGGGACCTGCCATCTGAGAACTTTTCTAACCACGAACCGACAACCCCAGATGTCTGAGCTTCTCTTTTTATCCCATGCAGGTCTCTGACTGATTCGAGGCTTGAGCTCCATCCTGCAATCTGGGCTTGTCCGTTTCTTTTCATCCGAACATTGATCAACCTATTCAGAACCACCAGAACCCCTCCCATGAACACTGAAAGCCCAACGGTTGCGATGGGATTCACGAGCATGAATATCACCAACATGGCAGCAAGCAGTGACGCTTCTGCTGCGAGAGTGATTCGTGAGTTTAGAAAGGAGCGAATGCCCGAGGTTGATTCAATGGCCATTGTTTGGAAATCGGAGACTGAAGACGCCTGGATTTTGGTGTTGTGACTTATCTCGAAATAGTCACTTGCCAGTCGATCGGATAAGGAGCTTTCAATTGTTGCAATGAACAGCGAGGTTCTGAGATTCAACCAAACAGAAAAACCTGACTTCAAAACAAACACGCCGGCAACTGCGCCGGCAATCAGAACCGCCTCGAACTCTCTGAAGACAATTTCGCCAACTAATGGAAGCTCAACCCTTGCAGCTTGGCCTGTGCCACTAGCAAAAGCCCCAAATGCTGTGGCAAGAATTGCAATTCCAACAATTCCCACAAGGTCTAGCCCATTGGCCATAACCCTGAGTATGGACAAAAGCAACAGCTTTGCCCGATCGGACTTACTGATAATTTTTGAAACGCTTGAAAAGGTTAACTCAGACAGGGTTCAATCCTCCTTGGTGGATTCCAAGTCTAGATTCAAACTCAGTCTTTACCCAGCAGCAAAGCTCTACTCAGAAATAACAGCCTTTGGAATGATTCCCAAAGCCCGTGCTTTCTTGGATGCTTCACCACGTGATTTCACACCAAGCCCTTTATAGATCTTTACTGTCTCTTGCCTAATAGCGCTTTCACTCAGCATGATCTCCTTGGCAATCTCAGCGTTGGTCATTCCCTCACTCATGAAAGCCAACACTCTCAGTTGCCTTGGAGTCAGATCATCGGGATTGGCCTCTTTCATTCTGTCTGGATTAGCCAAAGAGCCAATCCCGGATGAAGAAAGAAACTGCGCTCCAAGGTGACTGAGTGCTTCAAAAGTCTTCGCATCAAGCAGTTCAACCTCAGCTGGTTTTATATAGGTGGTGATCATCACGCCAATGGGTGAGTCGCTTCGATAAAGCGGAAGGGCATAAGCCACCTGGCTTTTACCTTCTAAAGTCAGATAACCTTCTGGTGTTTTTTCCAAAGACTTAGATCTGATAGCACGCCCCGGCGTGCTATCAGCCCAGGCTGATAAATGGTCACCATCGAACTGCATTGTTTGGCCATATTTGGCGATTGATTTCAAACTGGCTTCTGAATCTAAAAAGAACATCTCAGCACCAATAATGTCTTCCCCACTGATGTCTGAATGAACTAGGTTTCTTAAGAATTCAAAAGCACTATCGCTGTTTGCTAAAACCTTGGCGAATCCGTTTAGGACTTCAAGGTCATTATTTGTTATCTGCATTTTGTACCCCCTACATAAATGTCTTGTCTCCCAATGTAAAGACAACAGCAGACATTGACTTATTACTGTCTAGACAACAAACAGACATGGCCAGTCAGAGTGATGGTTTCCTTGATAACCCAGTAACCACCTAGCTAGTTAGCTAAAGGTGTAAGGGTGCGTCATCTCCTGCTTGGTTGGTGGTGGTAAGCCTTTACAACCTTTAGACCCAATGTCTATAGGTAAACCAAGAAAAGAAAGAGAAATCAATGAGTAAATCTCGTAGAGATCTTTCACTGGTAGCAATTGCTGCTTTGGTTGCGTCATCATTTGCGATGGCCGCACCAGCACAGGCTGCCGGTGAGCTCAAGATTGAGCCAGTATCCGGCTCTGGTTTCGCTGTACCTCACCTAGATGTGTTCTCACTCAAGGTAAGTGCTACTGGCGGAAACGATTCGGCTGAACTGGACAATTTGAAATATCTGATTGAGACAGATGGTGCCACCTCTGTGTTCGCGATCACTGACAGCAGTGCCAGGGCAGATGTAACCGGCAATGAGATTGTCGCAAACGACGAAGATGATGGTTTAGTGCTATCTGGGTTCAACTCGTCAACCGACCTAGTCAACTCCTTGTCCATTGCAGTGCGCGATGGAGCAACTGAGTTTGATGGAACTGATAGCACCAAGCGCGTTACAATAACCGCTTTTGTTGACAAGAACTCAAACGGACTTCCTGATGCGGGAGATGAGTGGACCGCAGTTCAGGAAGTCACCTTCTACGATTGGGATGACATTGAGTTTACAAACGTTCTCAAGCAGCCAATCCTTGGAGGAAGCACTGTAGAGACAATCATCAGTGACGCAAACATCAACTTGACCCAGTCAAGCCTTGTTGCGGACTTCTCAGAGAGTGGGACAGTAAACACCCAGTTGGTTCACTCAGACTCCGCAACGAGAACCTACACAGCTTCAAGAGATGAGCTTGGCTTCAGCACTGACGGATTCACTACCGTGGGAGCGAACACTTACACCTCCAGAATCTACTGGAGTTCAGACAACTCAACTACTGATTCGGCTAACCGACTAGGTGTAGCTTCTAACCGCACAGTAGGGGCTGCGACGGTTGATGAAATCACTGGAACGGCTCTACGCACAGACGAGAGCGAAGCTATCGCAGCTGATGCACCAGATGCCAAGGTCAAGTCAGGCGATGGAAGCTTCACCTACGTTGCTTCGGTTGCCACGAACTCAAGTCCAAGAGAAGACAAAACTGTGACACTGACTGTTAGTGAAACCACGAACAGATCCCTGGACGAAGGAACAGTGACTGTTGGAGGAGAGACTCTATCCAACGCAGATAACACTGATCTTGACACCATCTCAGTGACCGGGGTAACAGATGCAGAGGGTGAAGTTTCCTTCTCCATTTCATATGCTGACCTCGAAGACGGCGACGTGTTCGCTATCCAAATCGCGGTAGATGACATTACTGAGGATTCAGTGACACTGACTGCTGAAGATTCTGCTGTTACTCAGGTTGTAAGCGCGGACGTCATTGCAAATGATGAGCAGCTTGTGGTTGCCACAGATGAGGCTTTCACACTGACTTATCACGTATTGGATCAGTTCGGTGCGCTTTACTCCGGAACTGACGCAACCGTTACAGTTACCGAGAACAAGGGCAGCAACGATTACACCGGGTCTGTAGTGAACGGGGCAGCAAGCATTGCGATGCCAAGTTTTGACGAGGACCTTGACGGCGCGATCCAAATGACAGCTGATGTTGCAACAACTGGTGGTGGAGATTCAACCACTAGCTTTGTTCACACCGTCTTTGTTGGTTCAGCAAATGCTCCAACTACAGCAACAATTAGTGGTGCATATGGAACTTCGACCAACAAGACACCGTTGAACGTCGCAAAGACCAGTGCTGCTGATGCAAGATTCGGTCAGTACACATTGACACCCACCCTTGCTGGCCAGATCGCTGCAACTGCAACAATCACCGATGCAAACGGTAACGGTACTCGTTCACAGGTGACCTTCTCCGGAACTGACTTGATGTTCCAGTCAGAGTCACACGCAACTGGACCAGTTGTTCGTGCAGGATCCATCACAGTATGGACTGACGCAAATGGTGTAGCTGACGTTTCTGTTTCATCACAGCGTGCAGGTGCCAAGGTTATGACCGTAACCGCTGGCGGAGTAAGTAGCACCAAGGACATCGTGTTTGCAGAGGCTGGAGACACTGCTGGTGTTGAGTTGGATCTTGACGTGCCAACCACAGCAACCCCAGGTTCAACCTTCCAGGTCACTGGTACCTTGACTGACTTCTTCGGAAACCCAGTTAGCACCACTGCAGGAAGGGTTTCAGTTTCTTATGATGGTCCTGGAATTGCCTTCGGAACATTGCCAACAAGGACTGACGCAAACGGTGAGTTCAAGTTCGCAGTGCTTTTGGGCGCTAATGACAACGGAACTGGAACAGTTACCGCAAGCTACGACCAGGGTGGAGACAGTGACTTCACAGGCACCCTAGATGGTGACGAAGACATCAACGTTACAGCTTCTGTAACCGTCGGTAGCGGTAGCTTCTCAGGAACCTACGGAACCGTTTCAGCCTGGACAGTAGACCAGGGTGATGGAACCGCCAAGGTATACGTGAAGTTCCCAACCATTGGTGAAAAGGTACGTATCGGTCACCAGACCGGCGGATCAGGTTCATACGAGACCATCTATGTAAAGACCACCTCAAGCGAGACCATGGACGGACTGCGTCAGGTAGCTGGAGTTGGAACTTACGTGGTACGCACCATTGACCTAGAGTCAGGTACAAACCGCATCCGCGTGGATGTTGGTGACGACCGTCTAGTTCAGGTTCGTTACAACGACTAATTCGTTATAACCCAAAACCCCTCTCCTAACGGAGAGGGGTTTTGCACTTAAGGGGACTGTTGTTGCAAATGATTTTTTGGTTCGCTCGCTAGGCTGTTCGAATGGAAAAGATTTCTCCAACTGATTTTTCACTCAGGTCATCATTGCCTGTCCTGGCTGCTTCTTTGTTAGCTTCTGTTTTGGTCTATTTCCGTGTTCAGGATGTTTTGCCAACAATCTTTGGTGATGAGCTTGTCTATCAACAGATGAGTTATTTCGATGATTACGGTACTTATCTTGGTAATGGTATTTATTCAGCTCTTTTTTCTTTGACTCAAGGCATGGGCATTGAGGCCTACGGGGTAATAAAACAAATCAACATAGTGTTCCTATTTTTCATGGGTCTGGCTGTCGGTGTTTATGCTCTTCGTCGATTAAGTCTCTGGCTTTCAGGCCTGATTGCCTTCGCTTCGGTGTTTAGCCCGGTTGGGGTCTATGCATCGTTTTTCATGCCTGAGGTTATGTTTGTGGCCATCATGGCTTGGTCTTTGGTTTTATTTGACTTCTATTGGCACTCCCAGAGGCTGCAAACTGCGTATGTATTTTTATCTCTGAGCTTTCTTTTATTGACCGTTGCCTCTTTGGTGAAACCTCACGCTTTGTTCGTGGTTCCGATCATGCTTTTGTTTTTGCTTTTTGATGCAAGGACATCAATGGCCGTTCGACTGGGTATTGCGGCATTGTCAACGGGTGCGATTGCTGGGGTGAACATCGCACTCACTGCGATCTTTGCTCCTGGTTCATTGCCATTATTTGGTGATTATATGTCTGGTGTATTTTCACTGTTGTTTGGGTCTGAAGCCGTTGAGGTTTCGACTGACGTCTCTGAGGGGGCAGCGGCTAACGCTGAGTCTCCAGATATCAATCTAGTCAGCTTCGTTCTCGGGCAATTACTTGGCTTTTTTGTGATCATCTTTTCAGCCATTGGAAGCGCCATTGCTCTAATCTGGGCAAACGCCAGAGATAAATTCCACTCAAAGCTTTCTCTAAGCCTGCTTATTTGGTTAGTGGTTGTCATTATTGCTTTTGCTTACTACGTGACCGCAAGAGGCGATGATCACACCGATCGTATTTTGCTTAGGTATATCGAATGGTTATTTGTTTTTGTAATCATTGACGCAGGTGCCTCTCTTGCAAAATCTGAAGAGGTACCAGCTTGGAAGAGAAACGTGGTTGGAACAATTGCAATTGTTCAAGCTGCATCCGCATTTGTTTACCCGCAGCTTGGTTTTGAAACATTGATCTCGGATTCAATCTTCGGCTCAGGTGTTGCCCTTAACGCCGATTCCCCATGGCTTATCGCTCTGTTGTCATTGACTGTTGCCTATTTCATGCTGCGCATTCCTGAAAAGGCTCCCGTTGTTGTCACAGGAATTTTTGGAGCGACTCTGATTGGACTTGGTCTCTCAGCCCAGCAGTATCAGTTGGATGTCAACACCACCGCTGTTTCCAGCGATAAAGCAGGTATTTATCTTTATGAGCAATACAAAGGTGAGTTTGATGAGCCATTGCTTATTGTTGGATCTGATAGAACTCTAAACCAGAGCACAATTTTCTGGTCCAGAATCTATCAAGCTGAATTACAAACAACCGATGCAGGACGAGCAATCACGGTTAGTGAATCTGAGATTGAACAGGTGGTGTTGACTCTCGATGGCATCACCTTGAATGAATCCCAATATGTGCAGCAGCTTTATGAGGGTGATGGTTTTTATCTCTACCGAGTCGACCAGGTGATTCCCGAATAAGTCTTTTGATTTCTACTTGTTTGGCTTCGGTTCACTGTTCATGTCAACCGATAGAAACTGCAAAAGAAACTGTGATCCAAGAATAAGTGTCAGGCTAGATAAAACAACCGTTCCCGTTCCCACGGGACCAGCTGATGCTTGTTGGATTGCCTGAATACCAGCAATGATTCCGATCACAAAGAGAATGATTCCGAGCGGGTAATAAAAAGAACCGAGATTTAGCTCTCTGACGTAATACATATAAATCATTCTTTTGAAGAGGTTTTTGTTGTGGCGGTAGAGGAAAGGAAACATGATCTTCAGTGGCCGCAGGCTACTTTTCTCACCGTCATAAACTGCCTTCATTTGCATTTGGCTTATTCGAGCATTTGCCAATCGAAGCCTGAACAGCAGATCTGATTCAAAGAAGTAATCATCAGATATTTTTTCCCAGACAAGTTTGTTTGCAAGTTTTGAAGTCATTGCGAAAAATCCATTGGTTGGGTCAGAGACTGACCAGTAGCCGGTGGTGAACTTGCTAATCAGCGAAAGCCCTGCATTGCCTATTAGACGCTTTTTAGGCATGTGTTCTAGGTCCTCAGGGCTATCAAACCTGTTTCCCTTTGAGAAATCCGCTGAGTCGTCTTTGAGGGGCTGTATTAGTTCAGGGATCTTTTCAGTGGGCATCTGCAGATCCGCATCCACCTTCACCACTATGTCAGCGCCGTTTTCTAATGCAATCCTTATTGCATCTTTTGTTGCTGCACCAACACCACCGTTTTCTTCTCTTTTGAAAACAATGAGCTTTTTGCTTTTGTTACTGCTGAGAACATCAGCTGTTCCCTCAGGGCAGGCATCATCGACCACAACGATGTGGTCAACGAAGTTTTCTAATTGACTAACCACTTCAGAAATCGTCGTTGATGCCTTATAGGCGGGTACGACAGCGGTTATCTTCACACGCTCAATCATATTCAACCTAAGACAGCTTGTCTTGAGCGGTTGTAGCATTTGAGGATGAAGATTCTGGTGGTGCATGAGACCGATTACCTCCATAAACCATTCATTGAATTTCAGGAGTTTGCAGAAGGACTGAGTGCCAAAGGCCACCAAGTGAGTGTGTTGCATGTGCAGGAATTCCCTAAAGGCTCAGCAGAGAAGATGCCTGCAGTCACGAAGATGCCAGGGCTTCAGATTTCAAACTCAAAAATGATGATTTATTCTCCTTGGTTTGTCACTCGTGGCATCATCAGTAGAACTCTTTTGGTGTTTGAACACCTAAGGTTGCTAACCCAGATCTTTTTCACAAACAAGCCCGATGTTGTCTTGTCCTACAGCGTCCCAACGAGTGGCGTGACAGTTGCTCTTTTTGGGAAACTTTTTGGGGTTCCCGTTTTGCACAGAGCCATTGACGTTAGCCACCTTTTGAGATCAAGAGTTTTATCGCCATTGGTCAGGCTTTCAGAAATACTCACCTTCTCTTTGAGCTCAGCTGTTTCAACCCATAACGGAGCACTCAAAAATTACATCCATAATTCAATAAAAACATCAAAGGATGTTTCTATTGAATATCCCCCTGTTTTTCCAATTCAAAAAACAGAAGCTGCCGAGAAACCAGAATCGGACGGTGTTCGTTTGCTGTTTATAGGAACCCTTGCTCACTTCACCGATCTTGAAGCTGTTTTTCACTCACTTTCAAAGTCAGATGCAAATAACAAAGTAAAACTGAGAATCGTGGGTGCCGGGGATAAAGAGCACATACTTCAAGAACTCTTAAAAGCATTAGATTTAGAGAATACAGTGGAATTCAGGGGATGGAGAAAAAAGGAAGATTTCCCTGCTGAGCTTGCCTGGGCAGATATTGGAATAGTACCTTTTCATAAAAACCTGTTGACTGATTGCGCTCTTCCTCAAAAAGCAATCGAGTACCTAAGCTTTGGACTGCCCGTGGTTTCAACAAGACTTGATGGGGCTGAATCAGTTCTTGGCGATAATCCCGATATGCACTTTGTGGATCATTCAAGTGAAATCGTTTCTGAATGCCAAAGGGTTTTTTCAGCCACAAACAAATCTTCAGCAAAGCCGCTGACTGAGTTCTCAAGAGAAAAAACCTTGGAAGCAATGGAAGCTAGGCTGATAAAACTTCTTGCAGATGGGAAAAAATGAGGCTTTTTATTCTTGGAGCCAATGGATTACTCGGCCGACATATCCAAGCTGAGGCCCAGAGCCAAAATGTTGATTACATACCCATCTCCAGAGAGTCAATGCCAGACATTGAACATCAACTATCGCACCCGAATCAGTTTGTCAGGGATTTGAAACTTAGCTCCGCCGATGTTGTCATAAACGCCCTCGGTGTCACAAGACACAGAATCGAAAGAGGCGACCCAGGTGCTGACTTGGATTCAGTCGAGAAAATAAACACTCAGCTTCCGCAAGCCTTGGGCGAGCAGGCAATTCAATCTGGTTTCAAGGTCATCCAGATCGGAACCGACTGTGTTTTTAGTGGCAATAGAGGCAATTACCTCGAGGATGACCTTTATGACGCCACGGATGTTTACGGCAGATCTAAAGCAATCGGTGAATCCGCCCCGGGATTATCCGTTATTCGAGCCTCATTCGTTGGTCGAAGCGGATTCAAATCGCCTTATTTATGGGACTGGGTTGAGCACCAAGAACCTGCAGCCAAGCTGAATGGCTATTCAAACGTTTTTTGGAATGGAGTAACAGCAGAAATCCATGCCAAGTTGTCTGTCTCTGTTGCAGTTCGAGGATTTCCAATTTCTGGAACCCAGCACCTTGTCCCCGAGGGGCAACTCAGCAAAGGCGAACTAATCAAACTGTTAGCAAAAGCTTCTGGCAGAGAAGACATCCAAATCAGCCCAATCGAGGTTGAAACACCAAAAAACCTTACGCTTGAAACAAATAATCCCGCCAGTAACAGTGCTTTATGGGAGCTGATTGGTTATCCATCGACACCCAGCATTGAAAAGCTATTCCATCAAAACTTGGGTAGCATTTAGGCATGTCTTCATTTGCGGGGAAAACAGTTGTCGTGACCGGTGGAACCGGATCCTTCGGCTCCAAGATGGTCAGACATCTTCTTCAACAAAACACTAAAGAGATTCGCGTTTTTAGCCGTGATGAGCTAAAACAGGACAATCTCAGGCGAGAGCTCTCGGACAACAGAGTGAGTTTCATTCTTGGAGACACCAGAGACCCTGAATCCATGAGACATCTGTTTCGAGGTGCTGACCATGTCTTTCACGCAGCAGCACTGAAACAAGTTCCTTCCGGAGAGTTTTTTCCAATGGAGCTTGTAAAGACAAACATTCAAGGTTCTTCAAATGTCATCAGAGCAGCCGAAGAAGATGGTGTTGAGTCACTCGTTGTTCTCAGCACAGACAAAGCTGTTTATCCAATTAATGCCATGGGCATGTCAAAGGCGTTAATGGAAAAAGTTGCAATAGCTGAAGCCCGAAGAATCGGTTCTGGCGGGATGAAGGTTTCCGTGACCAGATATGGAAACGTCATGATGTCCAGAGGCTCTGTGATTCCAGCATTTTTTAAAAGTGCCCGTGAAAGCTCTTCAGTTCAGATCACCGATGCTTCCATGACCCGCTTCATGATGTCATTGGAAGATTCGGTTCATTTGGTTGAGCATGCGCTTCTCAATGGCGAACAGGGTGGGCTCTATGTCCGAAAGTCACCCGGGGCAAGCTTGGAGACTCTTCATCAGGCAATTTCTTTGATTCTGGATAAGGAAATCAAAGCAAATCTGATTGGTGTTCGCCACGGTGAGAAAATGCATGAAACTCTTGTTTCTTCCGAGGAGATGTCAAGAGCAGAGGACCTTGGTGATTATTTCGGAATACCAATGGATGACAGAGACCTCGATTACAAAACATATTTTGAGCAGGGTGAAACTGGAGCGTTGAATGAAGTGATGTCTTATACCTCTTCCTCCACCAAACAGCTGACAGAACATGAACTCGCAGATCTCATTCGGTCTCTACCGGAATTCAGTCAGGTTTAGAGATGAAGAAGATTTGGACAGTTGTGGGAACCAGGCCCGAAATAATTCGCCTTGGGCCAACCATCAAGATTTTTGACAAGTTTTTTGATCACAAGTTGGTTCACACAGGACAGAACTTTGGTTTTTCCATGTCTGATGTTTTCTTTAGAGATTTAGACATCAGGGAACCCGATGAATTTCTAGACTGCACAGGAAATTCAACCGCTGAAATTATTGGTCAGATTTTCACAAAGTTCGGAAAACTGGTTGAGTCGGAAACCCCAGACGGAATAGTTTTCCTTGGAGATACCAATTCAGCGCTTGTTTCGATAATTGCAAGAAGACTTGGAATAGCCACTTATCACCTGGAGGCAGGAAACAGGTCCTTTGACAATAGGGTTCCCGAAGAAGTGAATAGAAAAATTATTGACCACACCTGTGATTTCAATATCGCCTATAACAGCTATTCACTTAGAAACCTTCTGGCAGAAGGACTGGAACCAAAGAGAAGTTTCATATCGGGCTCTCCTATGAAGGAGGTCCTCAATCAACTTTCGCCCAAGATTGAAAGCTCCCAGGTTCTTGAAGAATTAAGTCTTTCTTCAGGTGAATATTTGGTGGGAAGTTTCCACAGACAAGAAAACGTAGATGACCCGCAAAGACTCAAACAAGTAATTGATCTCATAGAGCAAACCACTGAGCACTTTGGTGTGAACATGGTTATTCCATTGCACCCAAGAACTCGAAGCATGCTTGATAAACACAATCTAGAAATCCCAACAAGGGCAAAAGCAATCGATCCATTGGGAATCGTTGATTACCTCCATTTGCAGAAAAACTCGTTGGCAGTTCTTTCCGATTCAGGGACTCTTGCTGAGGAGGCATCACTGATGGAGTTCATTGGAATCAGCACCCGGGAGTCAACAGAACGCCAAGAGGCATTGGACAAAGGCTTCTTTGGCCTCTCAGGTCTTTCTGCAGAAAATGCCATTTCACTGATTGAAACTTTCAAGGAAAGAAATTTCGGTAGCGCCCTTCCTGAGGGTTATGAAACAGAGAACTTCAGCCAAAGAATTCTGAACATTGTCCTTTCCACGGTTGATCGAAGAGATCACGTTATGGGTCAGACTCAGCCAAATTTAGCCTTCTGATCACCCGTATCAGTTATCGAGCACCGTTTGATAGGCAGTGGCAATCAGTTCTCCAACTGCAACCGGGCTGTGTTTTTCGTTGATCAGGTCTTGATTGGTTTTACGCGCAGATGAAACAAAAGCCTTGTCTGCCAGAATTTCTTCAGCCGCACTTATTAGCTCAGCTCCATGGATATTGATCAGGAAACCATTCTCGCCATTTGTGATCCAATCCTCCATGCATGCGGTGTTTGATTGAATTGGGATAGCCCCGCCGCGCATTGCTTCAAGTGTTGATGATGGAATCCCGTCTGATTTGGAGATCGCAACATGCATTATTGACTTCTCAAATAACTTCAGAGTCTCGCTATGAGAAAGCTTCCCTTTCACGAATGACTTCACTCTGATACCCATCAACGCACCCCATAGCCAAGCAAGAGCGGGAACGTGGATGTCACAGGAATAAATAACAACTTCGAACTGGTTTTTTATCTGGCTTTTGATCTTCCCAAGATTCCACAAAGACCAGAGTGCCATTCCCCATTTATTGCTATAACCCTTGACCAGAATTACGTTTCTGGGGTTCTGATTTAGGCTTTCTGCAGGTTTGAGTCCACCACTATTTACTGTCTTCACAAACTTGCAAGTAGTTTTTGTTGAAGCTTTCATGAAATCCATGTCTCTCTCGCACTCATAAAAAACAAGGTCAACGTTTTTGAGTGTAGAGCTGATTTTTCTTTTATGACTTGGGTAACGACGAAACCAAAAAATGTCACTCCCATAACTTGAATATGCATATTTCGTATTTGGTTTATTTTTTACTTGGTCTAGAAGATAACCAGAATGCTGCATTTCGAAAAAATGGATCAAGTCAAACGTGTTTTCTGCAAGGCACCTCTCAAGTCCCTTCCTCAGAAATGAAGTTTTTAGAAGTTTGTCTGACAAGAATGTGATTACAGGAATCTTTGGACTATCAGCAGAGACGCTGACTCTTTGGAGGTGCTTATTCATCAAATCGGAGAGTTTTTGATTCCATCTCCTCGCAGGAGAGGAGCCAAAGAGCAAAAGGTCATAGTCAGTGTTTTCAAGGAGGATTTCTACCCATCTTGCAAAGTGAGGGGAATCTAGGAAGCCGATTAGCAATAATTTCTTATTCATCAGAATCCTGCACCAATCCTTCGACCCATTGCTGTCAACAGAATCCTCCGAATCGGATCTGGGATCAGAACAGCTATTGCCTGCCTTTTTTCAGCCCCTAAAAGAACTTCCCTCCACTGATTGATTTGTTCATCGCTAAGAGAGGGCTTACTCTCTGATTCCCAGAATTCAACGTCAATTTCATAGAGAAATGAACCCTTTTGCGGAGCGAAATCAGACAGCTTGAAGGGAGCAAGCTTAGATGCCTCATTCCAGAGGTGAACAAAGTTCTTGTCTTTTAGTCTTTCCCTAACCTCGGACGTTTCATTTCTGGAGTAAAGCTTCCAGATTTCGGTTGCGCGAATTTCGTAAAATTCAGAAATTGGCCAAGCTTGTCCCAAAAGACCATTTCTGGCAATAATCTTGGTGAGCATTCTGGGACCCAAATCTCCAAAAATTATCTTTTTACCTGAATACTTTTTTATCTCGATTGATAGCTCATCTAAAACCTTGTTGCCCACTGGCATTCCAAGGACTGCACCA
Source organism: Microbacteriaceae bacterium (assembly GCA_965660355.1). Lineage (GTDB taxonomy): Bacteria > Actinomycetota > Actinomycetes > Actinomycetales > Microbacteriaceae > CAJXVY01. Next base: position 10,520 of record CBFHZN010000015.1, on the reverse strand, counting down.
TTGACCGTCGAGTTGTTTTCATAACCGAAAACATAGTTTTCATATTTTGATAAATCATTATTCAAAACTAGAACATCCGTGTCTAACCAAATTGCATCTAGAGACTTCAGCATTTCCGACCTAAACAGATTGGAAAAACCTGAGGGGTTATCGGCTATTCGTTTTTCTTCATAGCTATTGGAAATTTCAGAAAATTCAAAAGCGGACTTTGCCTCAACCCCAACTGGAATATTGTCTACGTCTTTTGTACAAAAAAGTAGATTATTGTTGTTATGTTTGGCCCAAGACCGGAGGCACAACAAATGAATCCCACTTACGGAATTCCCGTACCAATAAGACACAAGAGTTCTATGACCGGGAGAATTCATAAAAACTTCTCGATTTCTCCACTTGATCCTTTATGCCTTCCAAGAAACCAATCTCAGGTTCCCAGTTAAGAATCTCTTTGGCAAGTTTTAGGTCACCTTTACTGAAGTTTTGATCACCAAATTGTCTGGGTTTCCATTCGATTTCTGCCCTCATTCCCAATTGTTCTTGAATAGCTTCCAGCGCAGTCATAAGCGAGACCTCTTCTTTTCCGCTTACGTCCAGTGTGAAACTCTCACCTGTTTTCTCTGCAGCCATTAGAGTCGCCCGAGCAACATCAGAAACATGAGTATTGGTTCTAACTTGCTTGCCATCACCGAAGATTTGAATTGTTTCGCCTTGCATTATCTTCCGAATAAATTTGCTATAAGCCATATCTGGTCTTTGAATTCCGCCAAAAACTGAAAAATACCGGAGGATTGAAGCCTCGATGCCGAATTGCGATTGATATGTTCCAATCAGGTTTTCTCCAGCAAGCTTAGAAACCCCGTAAGGAGAGATGGGAGAGAGGTTTTTAGTTCCGTCAGTATTTCCATAAACAGAAGAGGTGCTGGCGTGGACAAATCTGATCTCTGGATTTTTTCTAACAATCGCATCCAACAAACGCTGCAGAGCCACGACGTTTGATTGCAAGTAAAGGTCAAACTTTTCCCAAGATGGAGCTAGACCCGGAACAGCCATCTGATTCACCACTACGTCAAATTCCTCGAGATCCAGAGAGTCAAAGTTTCCAGTTGAGGCATCCAGTTGAAGGATTTCAATTCCCAGCGAATCCTTGATTGCCTTGACGCGAGAGATTTTTACCTCGGGTGAATACAAAGTTCCGTCGAGGTTGTCAAAGCCAACCATCTCGTGACCTTTTGAAACGCCCTGCTTGATAATCTCACTACCGATGTATCCAGCAGCACCAGTGACCAGTATTCTCAAAAAACCCCTTAGGACATGCATGTATTTGGTCTAGAGTCTAGCGACTCCTTGCTCTGGGGCTCCTACGATGCCCTAAATAGATAAGACATCGGTATGCGATTGTAAGAACTAATATTTGCCCATAATTTTCTTCAACACATCTGACAACCAAGGTCCCTCGGTAGACCACTCTTCGTATGCTTGAATGACTTGGTTTTTTTTCTTTTCCCGGTCAGGAACAGAGTCAATGTGTTTTCTGATTTGACGAGCAATAGAGGCCCTAGCGACAGGCCAAGTAAGTAATACAACGGATCCAGCAGGCATATTATTAGCAGACCCATTGGACTTTCTTATGAACGAAACCGCCCCTCGACTAGCGGCCTCCAGGTTTGAAATTGAAAAAGACTCTCTTTTGGAGGGAAGTAAAAATACGTCACTCGACTCAAACTGTTGGAGCATCTCCTCGTGGGAGAGATTGTAAAGGGTCGTTAACTTGAGTTTTGACTGGTCAATAACTCCAATCAACTTTTTGTCATAAAGCCGCTCTCGAAGGCTTGGTTTGAATCTGCCGGTGAAACTCGGGTCCGCTTGGATCAAAGTGACCTCAAGATCCCTGTTTACCTTTTCAAGCGCTCTCAGAGCCAAAATTGACTTTTTTCTTGAGTTGAACCTTTTTGCGACAACCATCACTCGGGTAGGCACTTTTTCGTCCTTTTTTACACTTAACTCGGGCTTTGCTTTTTTTATTGTCGGACCAGGGTGCTTGAAGTGAAATTCATTTGGTCTCGTATTCTGAGTGGAACCTATTGAGACCGGAGACAATCGAATTTTGGGCCTATTCACGAAAGCACTCATTAATTTAGACCTGAGAGTGTATACACGAGACAATAAGCCTCTGCCAATTGGATGCTGGTCGTAGGTCATTGCCAAGGAATCAGGCTTAATCAGTTTCTCTGCGATTGAAAGTGCAGTCTTGGAAAAGTAACGGTAAATCACAACATCAAAAAGCTTCGCGTTTTCGATTCGAATATCGTTTTTTGTCAAAATTTTGAGGCCAGTGGGGGGACTAAAGTCTCTTGAATGGTTTTCCGCCAACAATGAAACTTCGAAACCGTTTGAAATTAGCTGGGAACACAAGTAGCCCAGGTTTGGATGGGTACGAGGTGTCACTATCAGTATTGTGGTTGCGGTCACGTCAAAACATTAGCAATGTGACAGGCTGGCTTTGCTCTGATAATAATTTTTGCCTCAGCAATTAATGTAAATAGTTATCGTTTTGTTTTCCGAGCTCCAAATTATTATTTGAGCATGCAGATTAGTTCGATTAGGTTCCTTCCTCGCCAATAGCCGAAGCAATTCCGACTCCGAATCTGTTAGCTGCACTGAAATCACTATTTTCCGCCTATGAAAGCCAAGCCATTTTCCATGTAGTCTTGGCAGCTGCTCAGTGACGGTCAGTGTGAACACAGCTATAAAGTAGTGTTTGCTCAGCAGTTTAGAACAATTGGACAGTCCACTATGCTTTTCCATATGAGATCTTTGGGGGAACGTAGCAGAGAGTTCTTAGTCAGGAGTGCTCGCTATTTAGAAACCAGAGCTTACAAAACACGGCCCTTCTCGCGTTTTTCCCTCTCAGAGAGCGAAGTCCTTTCAATAGTCCATGGACACCAGGAAAGACTAGCTATGTTCCGAGAATCTTGGGAAAAAGCCGCCGATAACGGTCTTGTTCCATATTCTTGGCCGAGCCCACAGCAAGAGTCACGCATTGACTTTCTTGGGCAACACCTGTGTTTGACGGAGAAAAAATCTGCAGTTGACTGGACTCACGGTTATCTTCTTAGTTCTGTTGTCAGGCAAGTAATAAATCCGGACTCTAAAGGAATAATCTGCGATTTCGGAACAGCAAGAGGCTTTTCTGCCATCGCCATGGGGGAAGCGGTTAGTGAGTGCGATGCAAATGTGCCGATATTTACTTTTGACATTTTGCCACATGATAAAAAAATGTTCTGGAACAGTCCTGCGGACAATGGCGGGCCTCAAAGTCGCCGCGAGATCTGGAAGGGACTCTCTGTGGATGCCGACATAGTTTTCTTCGAGGGACCAATATCTAGCTCTATCGACCGCATAAAAAACCCGAGAATTCTTGTCGCATTTTTGGATTCCCAGCATTCGCTTGAGCAAGTTGAAATTGAACTAATGTTCGTCATAAGAAACCAGTCTTCTTCAGGAGGCATCATAATATTCGATGATTATGGTTCCAACGGGATGGAAGGCGTAAAAAAAGCAGCTGAAAAATTACTACCCAGGGAAAATTATTCAATGCAGTTCGAGATTTCCACAGGACATAAGAATCTAGCTGTTTGGTCCCGAACATGAACTTTAAGCACAATTTCTTTTTCTTGAGACAACTAATTTTTCTCAGAAGGTCGGTGCCAAAGGAGATCAAGCTGCACCTTCGCCAAGGGAAAAAAGGGCAGTGGATAATCGACTTGGGGGCAAACATAGGTGCCTCAACTCAATTTTTTCTTGATAGGGGCTTCAAAGTATTAGCCGTTGAGCCGAATCCATGGGCTGCAGAAAAGCTTAGAGAGAGATTTTCAAAAGATAACAGAGTCGAGATTCTACAGGCAGCTGTTGGTTCATCGGATTTAGAGAGCGTAGATCTATATCTTCATGAAAGAGAGAAGGAGAATCCGGGGTTGTGGTCAACCGGTTCTTCCCTCATTAGTTCAAAGCAAAACGTAAGTGAAGTATCTAAGGTCGCTGTGGCTCAAGTTAACATAAATGGACTTCTTGAAAAGTTCACTGATGTTTTCGCTGTAAAAATGGATATAGAGGGAGCGGAGCTCGACGTTATTCGTAAGATTTCTAGTCAACCTAAAGCGCTTGGGCTATGCTCTGCAATTTTCATTGAGAGACATGACTTTATCGGAGTTAGTGAGACGACATCAGCGATATCTTCGCTTAGAAAAGAAGCAGGCAAAAAACTGAAGATATTCGAAAACTGGCCTTAGGAATTCAGAAATCGAGTTTCTCGTGAAATTTGAAAATCAGCCTCGCAAATATTGTTTGCAAATTCTCTGATATGCACCTCATGGAGCGTTTGCTTTCTTATCCAGTCCTTTATTAGAATATGTGCTAAGTAAAGGAGTAAAGGAACTCAAAACCTGGATATCCACTTGTAAAATCATTTCAAAACTGGGTGTGTGAGATTGTTCAACTTAGAATGCCCCTCAATCTAAACATCGATTCACTTCGCCTTTTTCTTCTGCCTTAACTGATAACGTTTGTCCTCAGACTCGATTCAGACGTCATCTAATTTGACGTGAACTTTTATAACTGAGCCCCCTAGAGGAAAAATGGTTCTGCAAAAGCGTCAAAAAATAGATATAGTTTTTTCGTGCTGCAACTGCATATTTATTTTCCAACTGTTCCTGTTTTGTAAGCCTCAATTATTTTTTGCAAGCCATCTCGAAGGCTGATCTTTTGTTTCCATCCAAGTTCAGTGAGCTTTGATGAGTCCAGGGTTTTTCGGTAAGTTCCGTCGGGCTTGGATGTGTTGAGAACAAGTTCACCTTCAAACCCCGCAAGTTCAGCAATCAATTCAGCAAGGTCTTTGATGCTGATCTCGTCTCCTGTGCCGATGTTCATGAGCCCTGAAACCGTGTCATTTTCAAAAACATCTACAACGGCACTTGCCAAATCATCTGAGTGAATAAATTCTCTAAGAGGTTTTCCTGATCCCCATATCTCCACTGTTGGGGAATTGTTTTTAGCTGCATCACTTATTCGTCTCACAAGGGCTGGAATGACATGGGAGTCATCAGTCACGTAATCGTCTCTGAGGCCATAAACGTTTGTTGGCATGACTGACTTCCAGTTAGTCCGGAATTGCTTGTTATAGGCATCTATCAGCTTTAGCCCAGCAATCTTTGCAATCGCATAAGCCTCATTGGTTGGCTCAAGTGTTCCAGTCAACAAATACTCTTCCTTGATTGGAACATCGGCATGCTTTGGATAAATACACGAAGATCCCAAAAAGACCAACTTGGAGACATTAGCTTCGTGAGATGCGTCAATCACGTTTGTTTGGATTTGCAAGTTTTCACTCAAGAAATCAACAGGCTTGTCATTGTTGGCTTTGATGCCACCAACTTTGGCGGCAGCCAAGATGACCCCATCAGGCTTTGTCTCAATAAGAGCTTTTCTTACTGCCTCGCGATCTAAAAGATCAAGCTCTGAGCGGCTTTTGGTGGCTAATTCGTAGCCGCCACGCTTTGTTAGTTCTCTGACTATTGCTTCGCCAACTAAACCGTTATGCCCAAAAACAAAAACCTTCACTTTAGCCTCCGATCAAGATAACGTGGAAAGTTTTGTTCATAGTGCGCGAGTAAATCATCGCTCTGTTTCTTGCTTCCACAAGTTACCAATTGGTTTGTCAACATGGCTGGGGTCTTTGAGTTTCTTTAGGTCTTGTTCAACCATGGTTGCAGCAAGTTGTTTTACTTCAACAAGTTCTGATACCCCAAGATCTTTTTGAGCCTTTGAGGAATCTGCCAAGAGGTGATCAACTTCTGTTGGTCTTAGGTATCTCTCATCAAACCTGACATGGTTTTCATAGTTCAAACCTGCATAACTAAAAGCTTCTTTCACAAAATCCAACACAGAAACAGAAACTCCTGTTCCTATGACGTAATCCCGCGGTTTGTCTTGTTGGAGCATTCGCCACATTGCCACAACGTAATCAGCAGCATAACCCCAGTCTCTTTTGGCTTCCAAGTTTCCCAAATAGACTTCGTTTTCAATTCCTTCAGCAATCCTTGCAACTGCTCGAGTGATTTTCCTTGTCACAAAAGTCTCTCCCCTTCGAGGACTTTCGTGGTTGAACAAAATCCCACTCACAGCAAACATGTCATGAGCCTCACGATAGTTGACTGTCATCCAATGTGAATAGAGCTTTGCGGCCCCATAAGGAGACCTTGGATAAAACCTTGTTTCTTCGCTTTGGGGAGGCTGTTCAGATCCAAACATCTCTGAGCTGGATGCTTGATAGAACTTTGAATCAAGACCCGTTTGCAGTAAAGCCTCCAGAATCCTTGTCGTGCCAAGGGCCGTTGCATCCCCTGTGTAGACAGGCTCATCAAACGAAACCCGAACGTGGCTTTGAGCTGCAAGGTTGTAGATCTCACCTGGTTTTATCTCGGAAATTAGATTTGTAAGCCTGGAGCCATCTAAAAGATCTCCGTAGTGAAGAAATAATCTCTTGTTATCCTCATGCGGATCAGAGTACAGGTGTTGGATGCGTGAGGTGTTGAAGGTGGATGCCCGACGGATGATGCCGTGAACTTCGTAACCCTTAGCTAACAGCAATTCGGCCAGGTAGCTGCCATCTTGTCCTGTGATGCCCGTTATTAGAGCCCTTTTTTGATTTTTCCCCGTAACCATGGGAAAAGCTTACTGGTTATAAGCCAAGCGTTCCGTTGCCAATAGTTTATGAAACTCAATACCTATAGTGATCAAACTTATAAGGCCACTCAACCTCAACACCAATGTATTTAGCTTGTTCCGGTGTTAGCTCTGTTAGCTCTGTTAGCTCTGCTCCCAAGGCTTCCAGATGCAACCTTGCTACTTTTTCATCAAGTTTCTTTGGAAGGACATGAACACCCAGGGGATATTCATCGGTGTTAGTGAACATCTCTATTTGAGCCAACACCTGATTGGCAAAAGAGGTGCTCATAACAAAACTTGGATGCCCTGTTGCATTTCCTAGGTTCATCAATCTGCCTTCACTCAAGCCCTTGCTCATTCAAATAGATGGGCCTTTTGGGGGACAAAAAGGCGAATAAACAATTCTTGATTTTTGCAAGACTTGAGGCTGTGAAAAAAATAAAGGTCTTGGCTCAAATAACCAGCGCAATCTTGGTGATGGGCTTTATTTCCGAAATTCCCGCTCAGGCTCAAAACAGGCTCTCAATAACCTCTTCGTCATCCACGGTGATCGAGGGAACTAGCGCGGAGTTCCGTATCGGTGGTTCGGTGTCTGATGGGGCCTTTTATGATTTTGATGACTTGAAGTTTGAGGTGGCGAACCTAACAAGAAACAATCAAGAATTTTCAACAGTTACCGAATCCAAGGCGGGAACGATTTGTGCTAACCCAGTGTATTTATCGGGAACTGTGCAGACATGTGAGAGGACACATGATTCAAACAGGGCGGTGATGAGTGCATCGGTAAACAGTCTGACATCTGCGAAACTTCGACTTACCTCCCGTGGCCCAGACGTCTCCGTGTTGCAAGTTAGAGCCTGGGTCGATGCCAATAACAATAATGTCAGGGACCCTTACGAGCCCTCTACCCCAGCTCAACAGCTGACTGTTTATCCGGTTTCAAGGATGAAGTCTTTTTTTGAATTTGAATTTGAACCGCCAAGACTCGGTGGTGGTCAGATGACAGCATGGTTGAAGGCCAACGATTTTGCCCAGGGTGCGTTCAATCAAGGACTTATTGATCCAGCACTTTTGGATATCCAGGTAAATGCGTATGAAAACAGATCATTGTCCAATAACTCTGGTTACCGATTGGCCAACACCGATCGATACTTCATAACGGTATTGGGTTCGAGGTATTTGGAGCCCGGAACCAGCAACAGAATTGTTTTGCAAGTCTTCAACACATCCGGTGCCCCCGTTAACACCAGCGGCAGTGCATTGGAAGTCAATGCCTACTACAACGGACCAGGAATCTTCGGAGGTTCTCTATTGGCCCTGGAAACTGATTCATCGGGGACGCTGATTCTTCCGGAGCTGCTGCTTGGCCAAAACGACAGTGGAAGCGGAACCCTTTTGGTTGAAGTTGAAGACAGCACCTCTGGAACAGTGTTGGCATCGGTGACCAGAAATTACTTGGTGGAATCTGCAAGCCAAATGATTTATCGCTATCACCCTCAACTGCAGAGATACCAGCTCACACAGGGTTCAACATTGGGTGGAGCGGGTAGATATTTGGCCACTCTTAGTTACCGAGTTTCGGACAACGAGAAAATCCAAATCGCCTCGAGGGAGTTTAATTACACCAACCAAAAAGCAGCAGGGTCTCAGACTTCATTGCGCCCATCGGTTGGAGTCATGCAAGATCCGGGAATTGTTGAAGTGAAGGGTCAATTCAGACAGAGATCTTATTCAGCACAGCTAGGCATCGGAACCATTGAGTATCGAGCAAGAATTGCTGATTCCAGAGATCGTCCGATTGCAAATGAGTCCGTTTGGTTATTTGTTGACCTGAAAGATGTTGTGGGGGCCAATGAAATCTCTTTGGATGGAAAAAAGGTTGAATCCTCATTCACCGATCAAGTTGTTTTGGAAAGAAAAACGGATAACAACGGCGAAATTGCTTTATCCATTTTCAACTCCTCAACCACTAATGGCGAGGCAATTGGAATCGATGTTCAATTCAACGGCTTGAGAAACACCCAACTCGGTGATGAGGTTTATGAGGAACTGATTGTTTGGAGAGAAAACGCAAACATAACTCTCGAGCCTCAACCTTTGATTGCTGTGAGCGATCAGGAGCTTGAAGCTCGTGTCTCAGTGCTGAACTCGACTGGTCAAGCAGTTTTTGGTAAGGATGTCATCTTTGGTGCAACCTGGCCACTTTTGCTGACCGACACTTTGGCCAACACTTTGGGAAGAACTCGCATCAAACTCTCTGACAGAGTAGACGGTCAGGGTCAATCTGAGGTGACCGCTCAACTGGCGCAAAGAGACGGAACCATCAAAGAGGTCACGTGGTTGGTGAACTGGAATTCCCGAGGGCCAATTTATTTGCAAGAATCAAATTACAGCCAGGACCAGTCGAATTCGATTCAGTTTGAGGTTCCAGACTCTATAGAAGCGGGACTTAACACCAGGTTGCTTGTGAACTTTATTGATGAAAATGGCCTGCCAGCAGATGTTTCAAGCCCAGAGGACTTCTCAATTTCTTATCAGGGTCCAGGGGAGATAAATCAAACAAGAGTAATTCCGAAGCCCGATGGCAGCCTTTCGGTTGATCTCGTAACCGATAGACAAGATACGGGCATCGGCACAATTAGCGTTGAATTTGGAGGTAAAACCTACACTCGTAAATTCGCGATTGGTGCTTTTGGCTCATTTGATCCGAAAACTTTTTCAGAAGTCTCCGCATGGACAACGAGATTGAATGACTCGCAAGCCAAGGTGTATGTGAAATATCCAACAGTTGGTGAAAAGCTACGTATTTCTCAGCAGATAGGTGGAACTGGTGAGTACGAAACAATTTTTGTGAACACGATTGAATCTGAAGATGATCCCGCATTGACCGTTAACGAGGAGGGCACTTACATCGTAAGAACCATTGACCTCGAAGACATCAACCGCATCCGAGTGACTGTTGGTGACGAGACCTTAGTTCAGGTCAGATATAACAAATAGAACTCTCAGTATCGGTAGTGGTCTAGTTTGTAAGGCCCCTCAACCTCAACACCGATGTATTTAGCTTGTTCTGGTGTTAGCTCTGTTAGCCCTGCTCCCAAGGCTTCTAGATGTAACCTTGCAACCTTCTCGTCTAGTTTCTTAGGAAGGACATGAACGCCTAGGGGATATTCATCGGTGTTAGTGAACATCTCTATTTGAGCCAATACCTGATTGGCAAAAGAGGTGCTCATAACAAAACTTGGATGCCCTGTTGCGTTTCCTAGGTTCATCAATCTGCCTTCACTCAGGACGATGATTGACTTTTCGTTTGGTAATACCCATTCGTGGACCTGTGGTTTGATCTCAATGCGCTTTGCTCCTGGAAGGTGCTCAAGCCCTGCCATGTCTATTTCGTTGTCAAAATGACCGACATTAGAAACAATCGCCTGGTGTTTCATATTGGTTAGGTGATCGACTGTGAAGATGTCTTTATTGCCTGTTGTTGTTACAAAGATATCGACTGTGTCGATAACAGTTTCAAGCCTTGCCACCTGGAAGCCATCCATGGCTGCCTGCAGAGCACAGATCGGGTCAATTTCAGTGACGATTACCCTTGCACCCTGGCCCTTGAGAGCTTCAGCAGCACCTTTGCCAACATCACCGTAACCAGCAACCAGGCAGACCTTGCCGCCGATCAACGTATCCGTTGCTCGGTTGAGGCCATCAGTGAGTGAGTGCCTGACACCGTATTTGTTATCAAACTTGGTCTTGGTCACTGAGTCATTGACGTTGATGGCGGGAAATAAAAGACTTCCTTC
>CBFHZN010000014.1:0-28204 GCA_965660355.1 Microbacteriaceae bacterium | reverse complement strand
TGCACCAGTGAGGACATAAACAATCTTGCCTATGCGCTGGTTATCAAACAGGCAACCGAGCAGGTTTGGCTTCCCAAAGCAAAAAAGGTCCAACAAAAGCTTGTGAACCTTGCTCATAAAAACGCTGACCTCGGCATGCTCTCTAGAACTCATGGGCAACCTGCCACCCCCACCACACTCGGCAAAGAACTGGCAGTTTTCGCCCACCGGCTGCAACGACAAATACTGAGAATCGAAAACCAGCAGTATCTTGGGAAATTCTCTGGTGCAACCGGCACCTTTGCTGCCCACCTATCTGCTAAGCCGGAAGCCGATTGGCTGGCTGAGGCGGAAGGGTTTGTGCAAAGTCTTGGCTTGAGCTTCAATTCGGTGACCACCCAAATCGAGTCTCATGATTGGCAAGCAGAGCTTTATCAAGCGATTACTCATTTCAATAGGGTTCTGCATAACCTGGCTACCGATATCTGGACTTATATTTCACTTGGCTATTTCAAACAAACTCCAGTTGCGGGAGCAACGGGCTCTTCAACAATGCCTCATAAAATCAACCCGATCAGATTTGAAAATGCCGAGGCCAACCTGGAGCTTTCAAACGCAATTTTGGATTCACTAAACCAAACCCTTGTCACCTCAAGGCTTCAACGAGACCTAACAGATAGCTCCGCTCAGAGAAATATTGGTGTTGGGTTTGGGCATAGCGTTTTGGCATTAGACAACATCGATCGTGGCTTGGATGAATTGGAAGTTGACCGAGTTAGCATCAGGGCTGACCTATTAGACGCCTGGGAAGTTCTAGCGGAGGCTATTCAGACTGTGATTCGATCAGAGGTGGCTGAGGGTAAATCCAGCATTCAAGATCCATATGCGATGCTCAAAGAATTGACCCGAGGCAAAGGCATTGACGAGGAAAATCTTGCGGAGTTCATTGCTGGATTAGATATTTCTCAGTCTGCCAAAGACCGATTGCTTCTACTCAAACCAGAAAACTACGTTGGCCTGGCCTCTAAAATCGCTAAATCTGTCTAGTCAAGCTTTGGTTTGTTTGGATCCTGCGGAGGGTCGTCTTTGATTGCCAAATCAAGAGTTGCCAATCCAACCACTGTCAGAATGAAAAATGAGCCTCCCCAGATAAGACCCGCCATTGGGTCTCTGAGAAGCACATAAATAACCGCACCGGAGAGAACACCGGTGATGGCAGCCAATCCCAAATAAACCCTGGCCGATTGGAAGCGCCTCATATTTCGTTCCGTTCTTTAGTTTCCCCTGAAGGAGCCCAACAGCTCAGCGATGAATTCGCTTCCAAAAAACAACCCGAATCCAACAACCAGTGCTCCGCTGAGAATTATCAGCGTGTATTGAACAGCTGGAGGAGGGTTGAATTGATACTTTGCCACGGGTCTATTTTGCTGGTGTAGCGGCCGAGATTCCCAAGTGAACCGCTGAAATAACTAAATACGCACCAAAAAAACCAACCGCTGAAACGATGTCCAAGGGGGCAAACAAAAATAAAGCTCCCAGAATTAAAGCGAAAACGGCGTTCAATAAATAGTCTCTACCCAATCTGGTTGAGAGTCTTTCTTTTCTGGCTGCGTATAACTCCAAAACCCCACTAAGCAACCCCCAAGCGGTTACTAAGGCTATGAAGCCTGCTATCTGTGTTTGGTCCCCCTCTGGAACCAGGAGTGCGAAAACGCCGACAGTGAGCGCAATTATTGCGAATGGAATTGCCTCGATTGTGGCTATGCCTTTTTGGTTTATGAAATGAACAGCCAAGGTGACCAAAGCCAGTCCGACTCCATAGACCCCAAGAGACAATAAGCCCACGGAAGCGGAGTGGGATTGTGAAAAAGTGATGAACAGTCCAACCACTAAGCTGATTGCAGCTCTGAGGCCGGATGAAAGACGCATCCAGCTATCTTTGCATATTCATGAAACGTGAGTATTGACCCTGGAACGCAACCACCACAGTTCCAGTAGGACCATTTCTCTGTTTGGCCAAAATCAAATCCGCCTCGCCAGCTCTTGGGTGGTCTTTTTCAAAAACTCCCTCACGGTGCAATAAGACGACAACATCGGCGTCCTGCTCAAGAGATCCGCTCTCTCGAAGGTGAGAAAGTTCGGGCTTTTTATCTTTGCTTTGCTCTGTTTGTCGGTTCAGCTGGGAGATAGCTATCACTGGCACGCCCAACTCTTTTGCCAAAAGCTTTAGGGCTCTTGAAAACTCTGAGACCTCTTGCTGGCGCGATTCGACTTTTTTACCCGAAGTCAGAAGCTGCAGATAGTCAATAACCACCATCTTCAAATCAGTTTGTTGAGCAAGTCTTCTGCACTTGGCCCTGATTTCAACCAAGGTCATATTCGGTGAATCGTCTATATAAAGCGGTGCGTCGTTGATCTTGCCCCGAGTAGCGGCAATTTTTGACCAATCCTTTTCAGCAAGCATTCCTTTACGCATCGATTGCAAGCTAATTGCGGATTCGGCGCTGAGAAGCCTCATGGCTATTTCAGCTCTACCCATTTCCAGACTGAAAAAGATTGTGCTGTTGCCCTTTGCAAGAGCAGCATTTCTGGCTATGTCCAAAGCCAAAGTCGACTTACCCATCGCAGGGCGAGCTGCCAAAATGCAAAGCTGCCCCGGATGCAATCCGTGTGTGAGTTGATCAAGCTCTGTAAACCCGGTAGCGATACCGGTGAGTTCGCCTCCACGATTTTGAGCAGACTCCATTTCCTTTATGGCGTCCTCGATGCTGTAGCTCAGAGCAACAAAGTCTTCACCGGCACTGGCTGAGGCAACTTTGAAAATCTCCGATTGCGCATCGTTTACTAATTCGACAACCTCGCCCTGGCTTTCATAACCACTTTGGGCAATCCTCGTTCCAGCTTCGATCAGTCGCCTGAGGACCGCTTTCTCGCTGACAATCGATGCGTAATAACCCGCACTGGCCGCTGTTGGAACATAAGAAGCTAGGGAGTGCAGATAATCTGCCCCTCCCGCTTTGAGAAGGTTTCCGGTTTTGTTTAGCTCATCGGTTACAGCGATGACATCAGTGGGTTCACCTTTACCAAATAAGGACAAGACCGCATTGAAAATGAATTCATGTTTTGGGGCGTAAAAGTCAGTTGGCTTTACTTCTTCGAATACCTCTGCAACAGCCTCCTGGCTTAGCAGCATTCCGCCAAGGGTGGCCATCTCAGCATTGAGATCGTTGGGAAGGGTTCTTGCAGAGCCCTCAACCGGTGCCACCATGCTCATAAAAGGTTCCTCCAAAACTCAATCTAATTTTTATCAAAACTTACAATTTCGATAAGACCTTTATATCTTTCAGTAGGGACATTTATCTTGCAAAACACGCCTTGCATGGCCTGTGGATAACCCTGTGGAAACACGCCTAAAGGTTGTTAGAAGTTCTGTGCATAACCTGTGTATAACTTGTGCATAACTATAAAAAGCCCGCATAAACACTGGTCTTTAGCCTGTGGGGAAAACTTTTTTGAAAAGCCTAAAGTTCAGCTTTATGGTTGTGGATAAGTGTTCGGTTAATACCCATTAAATGGCTAAAGGCGAGGGTTTTCCCTCGCCTTTAGTTTCTAAATGTTCGGTTACTTAGCCTCAACCACCTGAAGCTTTAGATTTGCAGTCAGCTCACCGATACGAACGGTTGCTTCGTGATCTCCCAAAGTTTTGATAGATGTAACAAATTCAACCTTGCGCTTATCTACTTCTCCAAGTCCTGCAGCGCTGATTGCATTGGCAACATCACCGTGCTTCACGGCACCAAACAGACGACCTTCCTTACCGGATTTCATTGAAATCTTGATAGGGGACTCCTCAAGCCTGGCCTTCATGGTCTGAGCGGCTTCCGCATCAGCTAGGTGACGTGCCTTACGGGCTGCCTTGATCTGGTCAACCTGGCGCTCACCGCCTTTGCTCCAAGCAACTGCATAGCCGTTAGGAATCAGGTAGTTACGTGCGTAACCACCCTTTACCTCAACTACGTCTCCAGCGCTTCCCAGCCCGGAAACCTCATTTGTAAGAATAATCTTTGGCATTGGTTTCTCCTTAGCGCCCGGCGCCTGAATAAGGGAGCAGAGCCATCTCGCGGGCATTTTTGACTGCCTTGGCGATCTTGCGCTGGTCCTGAACGGAAACTCCGGTAATTCGACGTGCACGAATCTTGCCACGATCAGAAATGAACTTCCTGAGTGTTGCAACATCCTTATAGTCGATGGTGCCAACCTTCACCAGTTTCACTGGTGCTGGCTTGGCCATGCTGTTAAGTCTTGCTTTGCGCTTGGCTGCGCCTTTTCCTGCCATTTGTTTTCTCCTCTTCTAAATCTCTAAAACGGGGTGTCGTCACTGGCTGATTCACCTGGGTTTGCCCAGTTATCAGCAGCTGGCTTTGAATCACTCCATGGGTTTGATTCCACAGGTGCTGGGCCAGCACTGTCACGTGCTCTGCGGGTGACCGCAGCGGTTGCATAACGCAGTGAAGGTCCAACCTCGTCGATCTCCAGCTCCATAGAGGCTCTCGCTTCTCCCTGAGCTGATTGATAGGCACTTGGTGGCTTAAGTCGTCCGGTGACGACCACGCGAGCGCCTTTTTGCAAAGACTGCGCCATGTTTTCAGCAACCTCGCGCCATCCGGTGCAACGAACCCAAACTGTCTCACCATCAACCCACTCACCACTTTGTTTGTTGTAGGTCCTTGGTGTGGAGCCAACCCTAATGGAAGCTACCGCAATACCGTTTTGGGTGTAACGAAGCTCTGGGTCATCAGCCAGGTTTCCAACCACGGTCAATATCGCTTCGCCGGCCATGACTAGTTAGCCTTTGGTTTCCGAGGAGCCTTCTTCTGGGGCTTCTCTGGTTCAAACTCAACTGGATTAATGCTGAAAACGGCGTCTTCGTAGCGCATTACTTTGGTGCGCATGATCTGCTCGTTCAGCCTCAACTGACGCTCAACCTCAGTTACCTCATCTGGGTTTGAGTGAACGTTCACAACGGCATAAATGCCCTCGTTGTTTTTGTCGATTTGGTAGGCAAGTTTTCTTTTTCCCCAAAGGTCAAGATTGTCAACGGTGCCACCAGCTTTAGTGACTACCGCGAGACTCTTTTCCAGAATGGGGGTTACTTGCTTGTCTTCTGTTGATGGATCAAAAATAACCATCAGTTCGTATTTATGCATAGCTAACCCACACCTCCTTCGGTCTTAGCGGTTACAGGATTTCTGCAACAGGAGGGGTTAAGCGTGCCTTTCGGCAACTTAGATAGCCTAGCGAGCAGACCACCATTCGAGCAAGCGTTTTTTGGCTTCCTGTTCGCCAAGCGGGCCGTTTTCAATCCGAAGTTCCAATAAATACTTATAGGCCTTACCAACTTCAGGTCCCGCTTCTATCTCTAAAATCTGCATGATTTGTTCGCCATTCAAATCTGGCCGCATCGAATTGAGTTCTTCTTTTTCACTTATCTCTGCGATGCGCTTCTCTAAATCGTCATAAGCAAATGAGAGCCTTTCGGCTTTGCGTTTATTTCTGGTGGTGACATCACTTCTTGTCAGGATATGCAAACGGGTTAGTTGCTCACCTGCGTCTCTGACGTATCGCCTGACAGCACTGTCACTCCACTGCTGATCGCTATAGCCAAAAAACCTCAGATGCAATTCAATAAGCAATGAAACAGCCTTGATGGTGTCGTTATCAAAGCGGAGCTCTTTGAGACGCTTTTTTGCAAGCTTTGAACCAACAATGTCGTGATGATAAAACGTCACAGCCCCGCCAGGTTCTAATCTCCTAGTGGCTGGTTTCCCAATGTCATGCAATAAAGCCGCCATTCGTGAAATTAAATCTTTTTCGAAACCGTAATCAGCCTCGTAATCAATCGCCTGCTCTAAAACAGTCAGAGTATGTTGATAGACATCTTTGTGGTGGTGGTGCTCATCCGCTTCTAATTTCAATGCTGGTAATTCAGGCAACACCAAATCAGCGAGTCCTGAATCCACCAAAGCTGTTAGACCGAGTCTTGGCTGATCAGAAAGCAAAAGCTTTGTTAGTTCATCTCTGATTCGCTCCATCGAAATGATCTCAATGCGTTTAGCCATTGAACTCATCGCCTGAAAGGTGTCGATATCAATATCGAACCCCAGTTGAGCGGCAAAACGGCAGGCCCGCATCATCCTTAGGGGGTCATCGCTGAAGCTAATCTCTGGATCAGTTGGGGTTTTCAGCTTTTTATCCAGCAGATCCTGCAGGCCCCCGTGAGGATCAACAAATACTCTCTCGGGAAGTCTCAGCGCCATTGAATTCACCGCAAAATCTCGGCGGATCAAATCGCTTTCTAAATCATCGCCGAACTCGACTGTTGGTTTGCGGGTTTTTTTGTCATAGCTGTCTGCTCGATAGGTGGTTATCTCCACCTGCTCGCCTTCAATGGTGGCTGCAATGGTTCCAAACTCACGTCCAACATCCCAGGTGTTGGTTGCCCAGCCCTTGAGGATTTTCAAAATGTCATCGGGGTAGGCATTGGTGGTGAAATCTAAATCTGGTGAGATTCTTCCCAGAAAAGCATCCCTGACAGGTCCCCCCACCAAAGCAATCTCAAAACCGGCTGCGACGAACTTTTCGCCCAGTTTGCTAAGAATTGGCGATGAGGTTGAGCTTTCCAGATTGGCAAGCGCATCGGCTACGGTTTGCATGCAAGCTAGCTTGCCATAGCCACTCAAGAAATTTGGCGAAGTAGAGTTGAGGTATGAAACTTGGTCGCCAGAATATCCGCGAGGTAAGCGCGGGGGGTTTGGTGATTTCTAGTGCGGATCCAGGGCTGGTTGCCCTGATTTCTCATAAAAACAGAGGTGGCAGAGTTGATTGGTGCATTCCTAAAGGTCACCCAGAAAACAACGAAACATTGGAACAAGCCGCTATTCGAGAAGTTTTTGAAGAGACCGGATTAGAAGCCAAGATCATAAAAAAGCTTGGGAGTATTAGCTATCGCTTCAAAGTTGGCAATAAGCGAATTTCAAAAACCGTGCATCATTTTCTGATGACCCAGACTGGTGGCGATTTGGATGCCTTGAATGACCCGGCCGGGGAGGTCATTGATACTCAATGGGTTGAACTAAAAAACCTGCAAGATGTTTTAGCTCATGAAAACGAGCGGAAAATGGCTCAGTTGGCAATGGAGATAATTGAGTAATGGCCAAAAAGACTAGATTTTTAGCACTGTTGCTAATAGTCGTAAGCGTGGCAAGTGTGCCCGCAAGTGTGGTTGCGTCTTTGAATGCCAATGCGGATAGCTCCGACCCAATCAGAATCGTTCCCGGAAGTGATATCAACCTGGTGAGTGTTGATTCGAACTTGCCGGTGGCAATAATCAATGAAACCAATGAGCGAATGGATTTGGAGCTTGGTGCCAGAGCAACCAGTGCCAAGCTCGAAGTCCCCGCTAGAACCCCTGTCAGTGTCGGTGCGCAGAGTGCGATCAACGCTGAGTTACCCGCCACCGCACTGGCCAATGGACAGGTAGAGGTTTTGGTCTGGATAAACGATTCAACAGGGCAAAGAATTTCTGGACCAGAGACTCTTGTTGTAAACATCAACCGCGATGTTGAAGGGATTCTGTTAGCGGTGTTTATAGGTCTTCTGTCTGTTTTGCTGGTTGCTGGAATTGTCAGAACATCACTTAGAAGCAGGCCCAATGACTGATCTTGGTCCCGCAGTTGGTCGTTCCAGTTTCTGGATGGCCAGCGGAACTGTTTTTTCAAGAGCTTTGGGCTTTGTCCGGGCAATTCTTTTAGCTTTTGCCATTGGTGTGACTACCGATGCTGCCGATGCATTCGGTGTTGCCAACCAATTACCCAATAACGTTTATGCGCTGATTATGGGTGGTGTTTTGAATGCCATCTTGGTTCCACAGCTAATCAAAGCCAGAAAGATGAAAGATGATGGCCGAGGCTACATCGACAGGTTTGCGACCTTGGCGCTTCTTTCGTTTTTTGTAATTGGCGCAATCGCAACCATTGCCGCTCCAGCGATGATCGGGCTTTATACAACCGGTTGGAGTGATTCTCAGGTGGCTTTGGCCACCGCCTTTGCCTATTGGACAATCCCACAGTTGTTTTTCTATGGGCTTTATTCGGTGTTTGGTGAGGTGCTCAATTCCAGAAGCGCCTTTGGTCCATTTATGTGGGCTCCGGCCCTAAATAACCTGGTCTCCATTGCTGGGCTTGGTGTGTTTATTTGGGTGTTTGGAGCGGATGCCGAGGGTGAACGGGCGATTACCGCCTGGGGTGGCGAACAAATAGCTTTATTGGCAGGTTCTGCCACAGCTGGCGTTGCCTCCCAAGCACTGATTTTGCTGTTTTTCTGGAAACGGATTGGTTTAAAACTCTCACTAAATTTTAGATTCAAGGGCTATGGAATAGGTGCTGGTCTAAAAACAGCCTCCTGGTCATTCGCAATGGTGCTAATTAGCCAGGTTGGTGCACTGGTGCAAACCAATGTTGCATCCAGCGCCGCTGAAGCCCGAGCAGAGGGAGTGGTGATCGCCAGTGTTGCAGCCGCTGCGATTGCGTGGCTTATTTTCATGCTTCCGCATTCAATAGTCACAGTCAGTGTTGCAACCGCCTACTACACAAGAATTTCCAATGCCGCATCAAATAACGACATGGCCTCCATGAAGGCTGATTTATTAGTCGCTATTCGGTTAATCATTATTTTCATGTCGCTTGCTACAGCTGGGCTTATGGTTCTGTCCTACCCCCTTGGACGAGTTTTCTCCCCAGGTTTTGACGAGGCGCAAGCGCTTGGAAATGTAATCATGGCACTCGCCATTGGGTTATTGCCCTTTAGTTTGGTTCACATGTTGCAAAGAGCATTTTTTGCTCTGGAGGACACAAAAACACCGTTTTTGTTCACAACCGTGCAGGTTGGTCTACATATCTTGGGTGCGATTGTGCTTCTAAATGTTTTAGAAAAACAGTGGTTGGTTGTTGGGTTATCGCTTGTGACAGCATCAACGATCACTGTTCAGTTGCTACTAGCCGGGTTTTTATTGAGATCAAAGATCAATTGGAGACCAAAGGGGTTGCTTTTGAATCTTTTGCGTTCGGTGATGGCTTCACTCATTGCCGGGGCAATTGGTTATCTGCTGCTTGATCAGCTTGGTGGTCTGAGTGAATCAGGCTGGTTATTGGCCAGCCAGTTAAACGCTGGGTTAGGGAGTGTGGCTGTTAGCTTGCTGATGGTAATCAGCTATTTGTTCCTAATTAGGGCGCTTAGGCTTCCAGAACACGGAATTGTTACTAAGTTTTTAGTTGAAATAAGAAGAAGGAATGAAAACTAGCGTGTGCTAGTTTGATACATAGACAAACGTCTATATAACGCCCACAAGGCATTGGAGTAAAAATGCGAGAAGTAGTAATCATCGGTTCGGGTCCAGCTGGCTACACAGCTGCTATTTATGCGGCAAGGGCTGAGCTAAAGCCACTTCTAATCGCATCCAGTGTCGAGCCTGGTGGGGAGTTGATGAAAACCACCGAGGTTGAAAACTATCCAGGGTTCCCGACAGGAACCATGGGACCAGACTTGATGACCGATTTCCAAGCTCAGGCAGAGCGTTTTGGAACAGAGATCATGTTTGATGATGTTGTGGATGTTCAGCTAAAAGGAGACACCAAAGTAATAAAAACTGGCGGTGGAGAATCCATTGAGGCAAAGACCGTGATTATTTCAACCGGTGCCGCCTATCGAGAATTGGGACTTCCAAAAGAAAAAGAGTTATCCGGCCACGGAGTCAGCTGGTGTGCGACCTGTGATGGCTTTTTCTTCAGAGAAAAAACCATTGCCGTTGTAGGTGGTGGGGACTCAGCGATGGAAGAGGCAAACTTTTTGACAAAGTTCGCCGACAAGGTCTATGTGATTCACCGTCGTGACAGCCTAAAAGCATCGAAAACCATGCAACAGAGGTCGTTTGATAATCCAAAGATTGAATTTATTTACAACAGCGAGATAGCTGAGTTGCATGGTGAGGGCAAGTTAGAGGGCGTGACCCTAAATGACACGGTCACTGGTGAGAAAAAAGAGCTCGAGATACAGGGATTGTTTATTGCTATCGGCTCTGACCCCAGAACTGGATTATTTGAAGAGCAGCTGGAGTTGGACCAAGAGAAGTTCATCAAGGTGGATGGCAGAACATCCAAAACAACCCTTCCCGGTGTTTTTGCTGCCGGTGACGTAATTGACCCAACATATCGTCAAGCAATTACAGCAGCGGGAAGCGGATGTGTTGCAGCACTTGACGCAGAGCACTACCTGGCTGGACACTAAACAAAGTATTTGGAGGAAAAAAATGGCAAGAGATGTAACAACGGAAGACTTTCAAAAAGAGGTCTTAGATAATTCACTACCGGTGCTGGTTGATTTTTGGGCCGAATGGTGTGGCCCATGCCGAATGGTTTCACCAATCGTTGACGAGCTAGGAAATGATCTATCGGGTCAATTGGATGTGGTGAAGGTAAATGTTGACCACGAGCCTGATCTAGCAATGAAATACAACGTCACGGGAATCCCCCTGCTGGGTGTTTTCAAAGGTGGCGAGCTTGTGAAGCAGTTGGTTGGCGCAAGACCAAAAGCTGCCATTCAGAGTGAATTGCAAGAGTACCTATAGCCAATCGGGCAATCTAGCAATTAGGCTTTGAGCCTGATGAATGAAACGAACACGGGAAGCATCACCAACTTCGATTATTGGAAGTCGGCTTACGCTGGTCGTGCCTCGAACCTGAGCGTTAGCGAAGTCAGGGCTCTGTTCGCGGTAGTTTCAAGACCAGAGGTGGTGAGCCTAGCGGGTGGGATGCCCGATGTTTCAGAACTTCCCACCGAGGGCATCAACAAAGCCTATGAATCCCTTCTTTCAACTCGCAGAGATTTAGCCCTGCAATATGGTGGCGGTCAGGGTGATGCCAAGCTTCGAGAGCAAATCGTTGAAATCATGGCTCTGGAGGGAATCAACGGAAGCGCTGAGGATTTGGTTGTCACCACCGGAAGTCAACACGGATTAGACCTGATTGCCGATCTCTTTATAGATTCTGGTGACGTTGTGCTGTTGGAATCCCCAAGTTATGTCGGCGCAGTGGGTATCTTCAGGCACAAAGAAGCAGAAATGGTGCACCTGCACACAGACAGTGAAGGCCTGAACCCTGAATCATTGCAACAAGAAATCAGCAGGCTGAAAGCAATTGGCAAGAAAGTAAAGCTTTTGTACCTGGTGCCAAGTTTTGCAAACCCAAGCGGGGTGACAATCCCTAAACATCGAAGAGAAGAGATTCTTTCAATTTGTGAAAATGAAGGAGTTTTGATCATTGAAGACAACCCCTACGGGCAGTTGTATTTCGATGAAGTTCCTCCCGATGCAATGCGCTCAATGAGCGAGCAGCACGTTGTTTATTTAGGTAGTTTCTCTAAAATCCTCTCTCCGGGTCTCAGGGTGGGATACGT
This sequence comes from Microbacteriaceae bacterium, assembly GCA_965660355.1. Taxonomy (GTDB): domain Bacteria; phylum Actinomycetota; class Actinomycetes; order Actinomycetales; family Microbacteriaceae; genus CAJXVY01. The sequence continues at coordinate 16,717 of CBFHZN010000014.1, read as the reverse complement.
CTTGGCTCCGCCAGCTATTCGGGAAAAGCTCACACTGGCCAACGAATCAGCGATTCTGTCCCCTGGGATGTTTGGGCAGATGTTAGTAAGTGAATATTTGACGGTGAATGACTGGAAACAGCAAATTTCTAATTACCGAGACATCTACAAACAAAAGCGTGACGCTGCTATTGAGGCCATCGATAAACACTTGCCCGATATTGAAACGACAAGACCAAAAGGTGGGTTTTTCCTGTGGGTGACAATGCCTGAGGGGATTGACTCAAAAGCAATGTTGCCGCTGGCGGTCAGTGAACTGGTTGCATACACCCCGGGAACAGCTTTTTATGGAAACGGAATGGGCAAAAACAATCTTCGGGTTTGCTTTAGCCACCCCTCTGTTGAACGTGTCTCTGTCGGTATCCAAAGGCTTTCAACTGTGATCAACAATCAAATTGAACTTCTCAAGACATTTGATGCGGAGTAGATGTTGAGAGTACTAATCCTTGCGGGGGGAATATCCCCTGAACGCGATATTTCGCTGAAATCAGGTAGGCGTTTATCGGATCATTTGGCTGAGGCTGGGGTCGAGAATGAAATCAGAGAGCCCGATGAGCTTTTGATTGACTATGTCGCAACCACCAAACCCGATCTTGTTTGGTCGGTTCTTCATGGAGCTGGTGGTGAAGATGGAAGCATTCAAAGACTTCTAGAGATGTTAGGTGTTGCTTACGTCGGTGCGAATAGCGAAAACGCAAAAAGCGTCTGGAACAAAGCAACCGCCAAAACCTTGGTTCAAAATCAAAACATCCAAACCCCAGCTTGGATTGCCCTACCCAAAAACACCTTCAAACAGCTCAATGCTAAGTCTGTATTGGATGTTGTGAGTGAGAGCATTGGATTTCCACTGATCACAAAACCTATTGAGGGTGGCTCCGCTCAGGGTGTAAACAAATCTGAAACCGCCAAGGAACTAGGTAAGTCAATGGTGGAGGCATATGCCTACTGTGACGAAGTTTTGATAGAGAAATTTATTGGCGGAACTGAGTTAGCAATCACCGTTGTTGATTTTGGGAATGGGCTTGAAGCACTTCCAGCTGTTGAGATCATCGCAGATAGTGGCAAATTCGGCTACGAAGAGCGTTATATCCCCGGTGAGACGACTTTTTACGCCCCAGCAAGGCTTGACCCCAGAATTTCACAAAAAGCCTCTGAAATGGCAATAAAGGCACACGAAGCTCTGAGTCTGGGTGTTTTTGGTCGCATCGATTTGGTTATTGATCAAAACAACCAACCCTGGTTCTTAGAGGCATCCGTTATTCCAGGCCTCACTGAGACCTCTCTAGCCCCACAGGCCTTTATGGCTGCAGGTTGGACACTCGGGGATGCTTATAAGGCTGTTGCTGAATCAGCTATCAGCCATCAATCTCGTCGATGATTCGTTTTAGATCTGCAAAGTTAGCGAAATCGATAACTAACTGACCCCGCTTTTTACCGAGCTTTATGGACACCGAGGTGCTCAATCTCTCCGCTAAGCGCTCCTCTAACTCCGTTAGTGCTCCACCGGTAGTTCCAGAAGTGACGCTGGCCTTTGGTTTTTTGCCTTTGGTGACAGAAATCAGCTCTTCCAAAGCTCTGACGCTTAGGCCTTTTTTGATAGCTTTTTCTGCCAGTTCAATTACTTGAGCTTCACTTTCTATTGATAGCAAAGCTCTTGCATGTCCCGAACTCAGGACACCGCTAACAAGCTTTTCTTGAACAACCACTGGCAATCTCATAAGCCTCAGCGTGTTGGTTATTTGCGGACGTGATCTGCCGAGACGATCTGCTAATTGCTCTTGGGTAATGCCAAAATCTTCTAGTAGTTGCTTATATGCAGCAGCTTCTTCCAAGGGGTTCAGATCGCTTCGGTGGAGATTTTCCAATAAGGCATCCCGAAGCATATTTTCATCGGTGGTCTCGCGGATAATTGCTGGTATATCCGTTAGCCCCGCCTCTTTTGATGCTCTCCAGCGTCTTTCTCCCATGATTAGCTGGAAGTTATCGCCGTCTGGTCTCACAACAATTGGTTGTAAGACACCGAATTCCTTGACTGAGTGGACAAGCTCTTGAAACGCCTCTGGTTCAAAAACGTCTCTAGGTTGTTGTGGGTTGGGGTGGATTTGCCCAACTGGGATATTCGCAAAAGCCGCGCCAGGAACGGGTAACAGGCTGGTTTGTTGCTCTGAAGTGAAAAAGATATCCACGGCATCTTTCTCACCGTTAGGAATTAGTGCTCCTATGCCTTTGCCTAGACCGCCTCTTTTTTCAACCATTTAGTCTTTCTTTCCCTTTGCCGCTATTTCTAGTGCAGCTTCCAAATAAGCAATAGAACCACTGCTTTGTGGATCATAAGAAATTATCGTCTGTGAATAGCTGGGAGCCTCGGAGATTCGCACCGATCGGGGGATTATTGCTGAAAGTGTCTGTTCGGGGAAATGCTTCTTTACTTCGTCGACAACCTGTGTGCTGAGATTTGTTCTGGAATCGTGCATGGTTAGCAAAATTGTTGACAATTCAAGCTCTGGGTTCAGGTGTTGCTTGATGCGTTGGATGTTATTCATCAGCTGACTCAAGCCCTCAAGCGCGTAATATTCGCACTGTATTGGAAGCAAAACGTCACTCGCAGCCACAAAAGAGTTGATTGTCAACAGGCCCAAAGACGGCGGTGAGTCAATAAATACGTAGTCCACGGCTGGATTAGAGGATTCAAAATATTCCTTGAGTGCATTTTTCAGAAGATACTCACGAGACTGCATAGAAACCATCTCGATTTCTGCACCAGCAAGATTAAGAGTTGCCGGCAGACACCAGAGGTGGTCATTGAAAGTTGATTGCTGAACAAGCTCGCTAAGCGGCTTAGAACCAATCAGAGCCTCATAGGTGCCCTCCACATCACCGTGGTGTTCGACTCCAAGTGCTGTTGAGGCGTTACCTTGTGGGTCTAAATCCACCACCAGAACCCGCATGCCCTTGGAGGCGAGGGCTGCAGCAATGTTCACGGCACTGGTGGTTTTACCCACCCCACCTTTTTGATTTGTAACGGCGAAAACCCTTGGGGAACCAGTATGTTCAAGGCTTGTTGCCTCAATCTTTTTTAGGCGTTGTTGATTGGTAACAATTTCTGCTGCTAGAGGGGGTTGCTCAGTCATTTTCGTCCAATGTTTCACGTGAAACATGCTCTATGTTTTCTTTTCCAGATCCTCTCCAACCAGTTTCGTTTGGAGACTCAACCTCTCTATGCATTGGGTAACCAAGTCCTGGATAAACACTCGGTTTAGTAACCGAAGTCTCCTCAGCCTGATTTTCAGTCAACTTTTCTTACCTTTACCTCTACCAATTTGGTTGGATCCTGAAGCTTATCCTCACCCGCATAAACTACCTCAAAAGAATCCAACTTGAACTTTTTTGCTAACTTCTTAGCTTCTTCGATTTCCTCTTCGGCTTTCGCGCCCTTTAAAGCTAAAAGTCGACCACCAGAAACAACACTTGGCACAGCAAAACGAATCAACTTGGGAAGAGCAGCAACTGCTCTGGCCAAAACAACATCAAATTGAGGATCGAGATCCTCACCTCTTGCCCTAAAGACCCTGACGTTATCTAAGCCAAGCTCTTTGGTCACTTCTTTGAGCCAATCACTTCTTCTCTCCATTGGTTCAACCAATGTCATCTGGCAATCCGGTTTCGCAATTGCCACTGGTATTCCAGGGAGGCCAGCACCAGATCCAATGTCTGCAACTTTCTGTCCAGAGGATATGCGCTCTGAGACAACTGCGGAGTTCAAGACATGTCTTGACCAAAGTTTGTCTAGTTCCCGAGGCCCCAAAAGACCGAGTTTCTCTGAATCCCTGGCTAGTGCATCCGCGTATCTAACAGCTGTTTCATATCCATCACCAAAGATCGTCTTTGCTGATTCCGGAACCTCTTCGATTTGAAAATGTTTCACGTGAAACAATTAGCCGTTTTTGACGACTATGTGTCGGTCCCTGCCCTGACCCTCAGACTCGGAAGTGTAACCAGCTTCAGCAACCAGGTCATGAACAATCTTGCGCTCATAGGAGGTCATCGGCTCAAGGTGCTGGTCTTTTCCTGTTTCTTCAATCTTCTGCAGGGTTTTCTCAACCAAAAACTCAAGCTCTTCTTCACGCTTTTTTCTCGAACCACTGATGTCCAAAATTACCCTTGAGAGTTCAGAGGTCTTAGCTTGCACAGCCAGTCTCGTCACCTCTTGCAAAGCGGTGACTGTTTCTGGATCTGAAAGCAGTCTTAGATTAGAACTAGCTAGCTCTGAGGTAATTGAAACCAGCGGCCTCTCGTTTGAAACACCGATATCTAAATCTCCATCGATATCAGCTATGTCTAAAAACTCTTCCAAGAAATCAGCGGCGTGCTCGCCCTCTTGCTCCATTTCAACCATTATTTTTTCTTCTTTCTTTTAGGCTTCTTTTTCGGCTGAGGACGCTGGCCTACGGGTTTTTCAGGCTCAGCTTCTTCCTCAGTAGTTCCCTCTTCAATTTTCAACTTGCCCTTCTTGGCAAGCCGATCTTGACGCTCTTTATAGGCGATGGATCCTGGGGTTGGCATGCTTCGAATAACAATAAATTGCTGACCCATGGTCCAAATATTTGATGACAACCAATAGGTAACCAAAGCGAGTGGGAAGCTAACTCCTGAGATCAAAAACACGAATGGAAGAACATAAAGCAAAATCTTCTGGGTCTGCATGAACTGGCTGTTCTGAGTGTCAGGATTCTGGTTTTTAGCCATGATCTGCTTCTGGGTGATGAACTGAGATGCGCTCATCAGCACCACCATCACAGCAGCCAAAATTCTCACAGCCCAAACAGATTCGCCCTCAAATGACTCGTCAAAGGTACTTATGAAAGTGGCTGACAGCTTTGCCGATAAAAACGATGCTTCTCGGAAAGATTCGGCTAGATCTGCATTGAGAAGGCCAACTCCACCCCTGTTGTTTTGGGCATCGTTGATAACAAAGAATAGGCCCATGAAGATTGGCATCTGCAACAAAAGTGGCAAGCAAGAACTAAGCGGATTGGAACCGGTTCTTTTGTAGAGGTCCATCTGCTCCCTAGCAAATTTTTCCCTGGAGTCTCGATCCGTTTTACCTTTGTATTTATTCTGAAGCTTTTTCAATTCAGGCTGAACCAGCATCATGTTGCGCTGACTTTTAATCTGTCTCACAAAAACAGGAATCAAAGCAGCTCTAACCACCAACACCAGGCCTATTACCGTTAGCACCCATGTCAGACCAGAATCAGGACCAAACCCGATAAAAGTCCATATGTTATGGAAAGTAACGAGAATGAGTTCAATAACCCACTTAATCGGCCATAGTAAATCTGGCATCGTCTATCCTTTTTTCCTCGGAATGACAAATCCTAGTTCAGTTACCTGAATCCAATCTGGACCTATCTTGAAATCATCTATCCCACCCTCAGACCAGGGGTTGCAACGAAGCACTCTCCAACCAGAGATTGGGAACCCTCGAATCACTCCTAGCTGCTGGAAACTACCTAAAGCATAAGCGGAACAGGATGGGTAATACCTACAAACATCACCATATAGGGGACTGATGAGTTTGCGATAGACCAGTAAGAATGCAACAACCAGATTCCTAGGAATCAGTAGCAGAGTTTTGATGGTAATCACTTGATCTTGCTCCCCAGCGTGGTAACCGCATCTACCACTACAGCTCTTAGTTCATCAAAACTCAAATCAAGTATTGGTTTTTCTGCCCTAAGCACGACATCCAAGCCCTGCGGATTTCCAATTAATTCATAACAGACTGCACGCAATCTTCTTTTAGCGAGGTTTCTCTGAACTGCGTTACCCACCCTTTTTGGAACAACAAAACCGTAGCGATCGACGTCGTGGGAAGCCTTGATGGCAGATATAACGACAGAGGGTGTTCTAAATTTTCGGCCAGATCGAGAAATCTGGCGAAACTCTTTGGAATCGCGCAGTCTGTTAGCGCGAGGAATCATTTTTTATTTAGGCGCTGAGCTCGGTGCGCCCTTTACGACGACGAGCGCCCAAGATTGCTCGTCCGGCACGAGTGCGCATTCTTGCCCTGAAACCGTGGTTCTTCGCACGCTTGCGGTTATTAGGTTGAAAGGTTCGCTTCGTCAATTTTGTTCCTTACTAAAAACTTGTTGTGATTAAAAACAACCGCTTAAACATACGCCAAACACTGAAGATAAGTCAATCATTTTGTCGATGATCGAAATTCACTACCACGAAACCCTTAATAAGCACTTGAAAGACACGACAAATAATTTGATTAATTGCAGCTTAATGCTGTTGAATGTCTCAGAGCTTGGGGATAACTCAAGCAACTTATCCACAAGTAATCTTGATTTATACACAAGCACAAGATATGTGTATAACCTGTGGATAACTAAAGACGACGGGGAATTAATGAGTGACGAACAAGTGCGTTCAATATGGGACTCACTAGTTACCACGCTCTCATCTGACAGCCGCATCACACCTCAAATGATTGGCTTTATTAGCCTTGCCGAGCCAAAAGGAATTCTCGGTGAAACCCTTTACCTGGAGGTCCCCAACGATCTCACCCGCTCAATGATCGAATCCCGACTTAATGAACCGATTCAAGATGCAATGAGAGAAATTTCTGAATTCGGTGGTCCTTCAACCTTCGCGGTTGTCATAAACCCAAACATTGAGGTTGCCGAAAAAGAGGATTCTGAACCGGGTTGGATTGTGGAAAGAATCGATCAACCCGATCCAGCGACTGGGCCTGTTGAGACTTCAGATGTTCTTGGGTTGAATCCCAAATACAGTTTTGAAAACTTCGTTACCGGAGGTAGTAACAGGTTTGCTCACGCCGCATCTTTTGCTGTTGCTGAAGCACCCGCTCAGGCGTATAACCCGTTGTTTATTTATGGTGCGAGTGGCTTGGGAAAAACTCACCTGCTACACGCAATTGGGCATTACGCAAAACATCTGTATCCAAGGGTGAAAGTTCAGTATGTATCCAGTGAAGAATTCACCAATAGCTTTATTAACGCCATTCAAAACAACCAAACCAGTGAATTCCAGGCTCATTACCGAGACGTGGACATATTGTTGATTGACGATATTCAGTTTCTACAGGGGAAAGATCAAACCCAGGAAGCCTTCTTCCACACATTCAACACTCTTCACGACCACAACAAACAGGTGGTTATCACCTCTGATGTTCCACCGAAACAACTAACGGGGTTTGAAGAAAGAATGCTCTCCAGGTTTGAATGGGGTCTACTGACAGACATTCAAGCTCCTGAGTTTGAAACCAGGGTCGCTATTCTGCGCAAAAAAGCTCAAAATGAAAACTTTGAAATCTCAGACGAAGTCATTGAATTTATGGCAGCCAGAGTGTCTTCAAACATTAGGGAATTAGAAGGAACACTGATTCGTGTCACTGCGTATGCGAACCTGAACAAGTCTGTAATTGACATAGACCTAGTGCAGACCGTTTTGAAAGACGTAGTTCCATTAGGTATAGATCACACGGTTGACCCCATAGCAGTAATCAATGCAACAGCGGATTACTACAAAATCAGCGTTGATGACATCTTTGGATCCGGAAGACAGCAGGCAGTTGCTCTTGCGAGGCAAATAGCCATGCATATTTGCAGAGAAAAAACAGATCTTTCTCTACCAAAAATAGGTCATATCTTTGGAAACAGGGATCACACCACTGTGATGTATGCCACTAAAAAGGTAAGTAAATTAATGCGCGAACGTAGATACATCTATAACCAAGTATCAGAAATCATCGACAAGGTTGAAAAAGCCCCTAAGTAGTTATTCAGATTTTCTGTGGATAACTTGTGCATAAACTACGCAAACTGTGAAATAAATTGCTGATAGGTATCAAATATTGTGAAAAATCTTAAAGTTATCCACAGGCTGTCTAGTTATCCACAGAATTCTCCCCAACACAAATAACAACTTACATAAATGTAGTTATTAGGAAAATACAAGTGTGTTGTCTCTTATCCACATTTTCAACAGAGGTTATTGAGATTAATATTTAATTTAGATTATTTAGATAACACTTAGGCGCTGTGTAAAACATTGCTAGTAAGAAACCTCAACTAGTCAAAAGATAAATGTGCCAAGATAAGATTTCCAAGATCAAGGGGAAACATTGAAATTTGAAGCAGACAAAGATGTTTTAGCAGAAGCTGTGAACTTCGTAGTTCGACTTTTGCCGCAACGCGCTTCTTTGCCAATTCTTTCTGGTGTTTTGATTGAAGCTAAAAATGATCAAATAACACTCTCAGTTTTTGACTACGAGGTTTCTGCAAAATCCTCAATAAACGCGAATGTAACCACCGAGGGAACAGTTTTAGTTTTAGGGAAACTGCTTTCTGAAATAGTTAATAAATTACCTAAAGACCAGGTTGCTTTTGAATTGGTTGATAACAAGGTAAACGTTTCATCAGCCTCAGCTAAATTCAATTTGCTAACAATGCCAACCAGTGAATACCCAGAACTACCATCCCTTCCTGAGAGTTCCGGAAGTGTTGAAGGGCAGATATTTGCTCAGGCCGTTACCCAAGTTGCACATGCGGCTTCAAAAGAAGATGTAACTCCAGTGCTAACCGGTGTTTTGATTGAAGCTAAAAATGATTCTCTGAGCTTGGTAGCAACAGATCGCTACAGAGTGGCTGTGAAATCAATCCCTTGGAAATCCTCGGTTTCAGATTCTGTGCTAATCCCCGCTCGAACTCTTCAAGAAATAGCAAGAACCTTCTCAAATCAGGGATCACTTTCTATTTCTATTGAGAAAACGGAAGAGCGACAAATGGTGGCCTTCTCTGCAAACGATAAAAGTGTCACCTCAGTATTACTGAAAGGTAATTTCCCTGCGGTTTTAAGCCTTTTTCCTGAATCTATCGAACATGAGGCAATTGCAGATGTGGATGAAATTGTTGAGGCAACAAAAAGGGTTTCACTGGTAGTTGAGGGAGATAATCCAATCCGTTACAACTTCACTGCAGATTCAGTTGACATAAAATCCATCACCAGTGAGACAGCCCAAGCTTCAGAAGGTGTGACTGTTGATCTAATCGGCGAAGAAATCGGGGTTTCACTAAAACCTCAGTTTGTGCTTGATGGTCTAAGTGGTATTACGACCGATCACGTCAGTTTCGGTTTCACAAAGAATCAGCAAAATCCGACCAAGCCAGGGCCACTGTTGTTTACGGAAAAAGGTGACAAGGCTGGGGAATTTAAATACCTTCTACAACCAAACCTGCTCGATGAAAACTAATGCGGGTTACTTCTCTTTCACTCGCAAACTACAGAAATTATGAACAGCTCAGCATTGAGTTAGCAGCTGGTGTAAACCTACTAATAGGTAAAAATGGTCAAGGAAAAACAAACCTGGTAGAGGCAATTCGATATTGTTCGACACTGTCATCACACAGAAGCTCTACTTCGGCACTAATAAAAACTGATGAGGAACAAGCCTCGATTGGCATTGAGTTAGAAAATTCCGGCAAGAAATTAAAACTAGGGATCGAACTAAATAGAGATTCTGCTAACCGACACAGCGTAAATGGCAATTTGGTTAAGAAGTCATCTGAAGTCCTGGGAGCACTAACCACTGTTATTTTTAGCCCCGAGGATATAGATCTAATAAGACGCGATCCTTCAACCAGAAGAGCTTTTCTCAACGAATTAGCCGTTCAGCTAAGACCAAGCTATTACCAAACCCTGCAAGATTACGAACGGGTGCTGAAACAGAGAAACGCTCTACTGAAATCAGCAAGAGGGAAATCCAGTGTGGATTTATCAACTCTGGATTTGTGGAATGAACAACTTGTTACTACCGGAGCAAAAATAATTCAGAACAGACAGCAGCTAATAGAAGCACTACTACCCAGAGTTCAAGAAAAATACTCACAGATCTCGCAGGCAGAGAGCGATATTCAAATTTCTCAGCAAAGCTCGATAGATATTGACTATAAAAACCTTTCAACTGAACAAATATCTGCAGAACTATCTAAAGCAATTGAAAATCTAAAAAAAGACGAGATAGATAGAGGGGTTACTCTTCTAGGCCCACAAAGAGACGAATTGCAAATCCACTTAAATGCGCTTTCTGCCAAAGAGCACGCCTCCCAAGGTGAAGCTTGGTCGCTGGCACTGTCGATGAAGCTAGCTAGTGCCGAACTGATTGCCGATTCATCATCGCTAGGTAAACCGGTAATGATTCTGGATGATGTTTTTAGTGTTTTAGACACCTCGAGGCGAGAAGCCTTGACTGAATTCATTGATGGATACGAGCAGGTGTTGATAACTGCAGCAGTGGAGGCCGATGTTCCTCTAACATCAGGGGCAACTCGATTTACTATCAGAGGAGGCCAGGTTGAGTGAGTATGCGATTGGCTTTTACCAAGAAATGCTTAGAACCTTCAGTGGCAAAACTTCTTATGATCAAAAAAAGCTGAACAAAAAGGCGAAAAGTAATTCGCAACCTTTCGATGCAAACCGCGACCCTATAAAGATCTCCGCTGGAATCGATCAACTGGTTGGTGAATTCAACTGGAACCAGCAACTCAGCAAAGCGGAGCTTTTTGTCTCTTGGTCAAACATCGTTGGAGTGGATGTGGCCAATGCCTGCACACCCACATCTCTAGAAAATTCAGTTCTGCACGTTGATTGCAATTCAACTGCCTGGGCTACTCAAATGAGGTTGATGTCCAATCAAGTTTTAGCCGAGGTGAATAGTAATTATCCGAATTTAGAAATTCGGGAAATTAAGTTTCATTCACCACAAGCTCCTTCTTGGAAAAAAGGTAGCCGATCTGTGCCCGGGAGGGGCCCAAGAGACACATATGGATAAATCACCTTCCTATGGGCGTTTTCCAAGCTCTGCGATAGGATAGAACAGTTAGTAGCCCCGAATCTCAGTCGATGGGTCATCGCATTTCACGGGTCCTAACGAAAACTGAGGAGCAAACTTAATATGTCTAATTCCGAAAATTACGGTGCCGCCAACATTCAGGTCCTTGAAGGACTGGAGGCTGTCAGAAAAAGACCGGGTATGTATATCGGTTCAACCGGTCCTCGAGGTCTGCACCACCTTGTTTATGAAATTGTAGATAACTCCGTCGATGAAGCCCTTGCTGGTCACTGTTCAGACATTCAAATCCACATCAAAGAAGATGGAACTCTGAGTGTTAGCGACGATGGTCGTGGAATCCCTGTGGATCTTCACCCTGTTGAGAAACGCCCAGCGGTGGAGGTTGTATTAACTGTCTTGCACGCTGGAGGAAAATTCGGTGGTGGAGGTTATGCGGTCTCCGGTGGTTTGCACGGTGTTGGGGCCAGCGTTGTGAATGCTTTGTCTCATCATTTAGATGTTGAAGTTGCCCGAGATGGCTTTTTGTGGACACAAAGTTTTACTAACGGGGTTCCCGATCACGACCTGAAGAAAAACGACAAAGTTGATTACTCCGGAACCAAAATTACCTTCAAACCAAACGACGAGATTTTTGAAACAGTCGAGTTTGACTATGAAACCCTAAGAGCACGTTTCCAACAGATGTGTTTTTTGAATAAGGGACTAAGAATTACCCTGACAGACGATCGTGATGGCAGAACTGACAGCTATCACTACGAACAGGGGTTGATTGATTATGTTGAGTATCTCAATTCGAGTAAGAAAAACGACAAGATTCACGATGAAGTTATTTCTATCGAAACCGAACTAGATGACAAAACAATGTCTGTTGAGATTGCTTTGCAGTGGACATCTGCATTCACAGAGAGTGTTCACACCTATGCCAACACAATCAACACCCACGAGGGTGGAACCCACGAAGAGGGTTTCCGCTCAGCACTGACATCTCTGCTAAACCGCTTCACCAGAGACAAAGGTTTACTGAAAGAAAAAGACGAGAATCTCACAGGTGACGATGTTCGTGAGGGCCTAACCGCTGTTATTAGCGTGAAACTAACGGAACCACAATTTGAGGGTCAGACTAAAACCAAATTGGGAAACACCGAGACCAAGGCTTTTGTGCAGCGGGTTGTAAATGACCAGCTGGGAGACTGGATGGCCAGAAACCCGGCCCAGGCAAAAGAAATTGGTAAAAAAGCCATTGCAGCTGCAACCGCCAGGTTGGCAGCAAGAAAAGCCCGTGAGGCAACTAGAAGAAAATCTCTTCTGGAATCAGGCGGAATGCCCGGAAAACTCAGAGATTGCTCCAGCAAAGACCCCGAGAGAAGTGAGATCTTCATAGTTGAGGGTGATTCAGCGGGTGGTTCGGCCATGCGCGGAAGAGACCCAGAAACTCAAGCCATTTTGCCTCTTCGAGGAAAGATTTTGAACGTTGAAAAAGCAAGGCTTGATAGAGCATTGCAAAACACTGAGGTGCAGGCTTTGATCACTGCATTTGGAACTGGAATCGGTGAGGATTTCGATCCCGAAAAAGCTAGATACCACAAATGCATCTTGATGGCTGATGCCGATGTCGATGGTCAACACATCCGAACTTTGTTGTTGACTCTTTTATTCAGATACATGCGACCACTTATCGAACATGGTTATGTTTATCTCGCTCAGCCACCTCTATATCGAATCAAGTGGTCAAACTCCGCTCACGAATTCGTATTCACAGAAGCGGAGAGAATTCAAAGAATCGAAGAGGGTAAAGCAGCTGGTAAGAAACTCCCCAAAGAAAATTCAACCCAGCGATATAAAGGTCTCGGTGAGATGGATTACGACGAGTTGTGGGAAACAACCATGGATCCCGCAACCAGAACCCTGCTTCAGGTAACGCTTGAGGATGCAGCAATTGCCGATGAGATCTTCAGCACGCTGATGGGTGAAGATGTTGAATCTCGCAGAAACTTTATTCAGAAAAACGCCAAAGACGTCCGATTCTTGGATATCTAGGAAGGCATCATGACAGACATAATCAAAGGCCACGACCACATAGAACAGGTCGATCTGCAGCTAGAGATGCAGAAAAGCTATCTCGACTACGCAATGAGCGTGATTATCGGGCGAGCACTACCCGATGTTAGAGATGGACTAAAACCAGTTCACCGAAGAGTTTTGTATGCGATGTATGACGGTGGTTACCGCCCCGACAAGCAATTCAGCAAGTGCTCCCGTGTTGTTGGTGATGTTATGGGTCAGTTCCACCCCCATGGTGACAGTGCTATTTATGACACCTTGGTTCGTTTGGTTCAAGACTGGAACATGCGCTACCCACTGGTAGCAGGTCAGGGAAACTTTGGTTCTCCAGGAAACGACCCAGCTGCAGCTCCAAGATATACCGAGTGCAAGATGGCACCACTGGCTATGGAAATGGTTCGAGACATCGATGAGGAAACCGTTGATTTCCAAGATAACTACGACGGCAGAACTCAAGAACCAACGATTCTTCCCTCACGTCTTCCAAATTTGTTGATTAATGGCTCCATTGGTATTGCCGTTGGTATGGCAACGAACATCCCACCTCATAACTTGACCGAGGTTGCAGCTGCAGCCAAGTTCCACCTAGAAAACCCTGACATCCAAGGTGAGGAACTAATCGAGGAACTAATCAAGATTGTTTCGGGTCCTGATTTCCCAACCGGTGCGCAAATACTTGGTCGCAAGGGAATCGAAGATGCATACAGAACCGGTCGCGGATCAATCACAATGCGCGGCGTTGTCAACGTTGAAGAATTGCAAGGGAGAACCTGTCTGGTTGTCACAGAGCTTCCCTACCAGGTAAACCCAGATAACTTGGCACTGAAAATCGCTGAGTTAGTAAAAGAAGGCAAAGTAACAGGCATTGCTGATATTCGTGATGAGACCAGTGGTCGAACGGGTCAGCGACTTGTAATTGTTTTGAAAAAAGACGCAGTTGCCAGAGTGGTTTTGAATAACCTCTATAAATACACCCAGTTGCAAGACAATTTTGGTGCAAACATGCTGGCTCTGGTTGACGGTGTTCCAAGAACGCTGAGCATTGATGGTTTCATCACCCACTGGGTTACCCACCAGATTGAAGTAATTGTTCGTAGGACCCAGTTCAGGCTGCGCAAAGCAGAGGAAAGAGCACACATCCTTCGCGGTTATCTCAAAGCACTGGATAACTTAGATGAAGTAATTGCTTTGATTAGAAAATCAGCCACCGTTGAGGATGCCCGAGAGGGTTTGATCAAGCTACTAAGTATTGACGAGCTGCAAGCAAGAGCGATTTTGAACATGCAACTGAGGCAGCTTGCAGCTCTTGAGCGCCAGAAGATTATCGATGAGGCAGCAGAACTAGAAAGACTGATTGCTGAATACCAGGCAATCATTTCTGATGAAAACCGTCAGCGCGAAATAGTTCGTGATGAGCTAGCGGATGTTGTTGATAGATACGGTGATGAGCGCAGAACAGAGATTGTTCCAGGCTATGACCCGGATGTTTCGATGGAAGATCTAATTCCCGAAGAGGAAATGGTGGTTTCACTTACTCGCGGTGGTTATATCAAGCGCACCAGAAGTGATAACTATCGAGCCCAGCACCGAGGTGGCAAGGGTGTTAAGGGTGCAAACCTAAGAGCGGATGATGTTGTCAGCAAGCTGATGGTTACAACCACCCACCACTGGTTGTTGTTTTTCACCAACCAGGGAAGAGTTTATAGATCGAAGGTCTATGAAATTCACGAAACCTCTCGCGATGCCAAGGGTCAGCACGTGGCCAACCTGTTGCCACTGCAACCAGATGAAGAGGTCGCGGCGGTTATTGACCTGAAGGACTATCAACAATTCCCCTATCTGGTTTTGGCAACAAAGAGAGGTTTGGTCAAAAAAACCTCCCTTGAGCTTTATGACACTGCTAGAACCGGAGGAATCATCGCCATCAAACTCCGTGAGGATGATGAACTAATAAGTGCGATGCTGGTTAGCGATGATGACTTTGTTTTGATGGTCTCCAAAAAAGGTATGAGCATTTGTTTCAAAGCGGATAACTCTTCAATGAGACCCATGGGTCGTGACACCTCAGGTGTTATGGGAATGACCTTTAGAGAAGATGACGAGTTGCTATCAGCACAGGTAATTGGCTCAGAAGGTTATGTCTTCGTGGTTACCCAGGGCGGATACGCCAAGCGAACCCACACCCAGCACTATCGTGTTCAAAAACGTGGAGGTATTGGAATCAAGGTTGCGAAACTAAACGATCAGCGTGGAAACCTAGCTGGTGCACTAATTGTTGGTGATGATGATGAAGTGTTGGCGGTCTTAGAGAGTGGCAAGGTGGTTCGCTCCAGCGTGAGTGAGGTTCCAGCCAAGGGACGAGACACCATGGGTGTTGTTTTTGCAAGGTTTAGTGATGATGATCAGGTTTTGAGCATCGCTCGAAACAGTGAAAGACATTTAGATTCAGAGTAAGGTAATTCGGTGTCAAATTTTCTAAAGCGCAAGCCTAAAGAACCTCGCAAGCAGGTGAGGCTGAAACTTGCATCAATTGATTTGTGGTCAGCTCTTAAGCTTGGCTTTTTAGCATCCATAGCCCTTGGAATCGCCACCTTGGTAACCGCATATTTATTATGGACAGTGCTGGATAGCGTGGACCTATTTGCCTCAATAGACAGCTTATTGGGAAGTGTATTTGGTGAGGTGACACCAATTGTTCTAACGGAAGAGTTTGCCTTAGAACGAGTTATGTCTACTGCTGCAACCCTGGCTCTAGTGAATGTTGTGATTAACACAGCGTTGACAGTTGTTTGGGCAGGGGTATTCAATGTGGTTTCAAAGTTAATCGGTGGAGTTGCACTGACATTTACCAATAACTAATTGGGGTTTGTCAGGGTTTATCTTTTCGGGTAATGTATTCCTGTTGCTCTGCGGGCCTATAGCTCAGGTGGTTAGAGCGCTTCACTGATAATGAAGAGGTCGGAGGTTCAAGTCCTCCTAGGCCCACGGTGAGTTGTCGTCCCGCAGACGATAACCACATTCGGGGACTTAGCTCAGTTGGTAGAGCACCTGCTTTGCAAGCAGGGGGTCAGGGGTTCGAACCCCCTAGTCTCCACAAAACCCTCCCTTCGGGGAGGGTTTATTTTTTGCCCGGTACTGTCAATTCTTCAATCGGCAACCGCTCTGCCCTCCAAGAGTTAATTGGATGGTCAGAGGGATATCCAACACTCATCCCACAAACCAGCGCATATTCCTCAGGAACATCAAACTCAGCTTTGATGATGTCAGGGTAATTACCCAAGAATCCTTGCGGGCAAGTTCCAATGCCACGCGTTTTAGCTGCAAGCATCACTGTCTGCATGTAAAGACCAAGATCTAAAGTTCCGAAGTGATCGAGTCCGCGGTGGGTGAAAAAGAACAGAGCCACCGGAGCTCCAAAAAACTCATAGTTTCTCTCCATGAATTTGAATCTGGCTTCTTTGTCTGATCTGTCAATCCCCAAAGTTTCATAAATCCCAAGCCCAACTTTTCGACTTCTTTCATTAAGTCTTTCTGGATAGGGAATCTCATGAGTGAAATCAGGATTATGCCCTAAGCCCTTCACGTCAGCGTTTTCCCTGAGGCGCTCAATCAGGGCACCGCTTATTCGGTCTCTCCTCTCACCCTCCGCCACCGCAACCAGGTAGGGTCGGGTGTTTGACCAGCTCGGCGCATTCACACCTTCTTGCAAAATCTCATCCAGTAGTTCCGGTTCTA
>CBFHZN010000013.1:0-30796 GCA_965660355.1 Microbacteriaceae bacterium | reverse complement strand
TCAGCGAGTCCACAGCCTTTGGGGTTGGGTCGACGATGTCAATTAGACGTTTGTGTGTGCGCATTTCGAAGTGCTCACGGCTGTCTTTGTATTTGTGCGGGCTGCGGATAACGCAAACCACGTTTTTCTCTGTGGGTAGCGGAACAGGTCCGACCACACTTGCTCCCGCACGGGTTACCGTGTCGACGATTTTGCTGGCTGATGAGTCAATGACCTGATGGTCGTAACTTTTCAACCGGATGCGAATCTTGTTCGCCGCCATAGCTTCTCGCTCTCTTGTCAGTCAGAGCTATTTGCTCTGCACTTCTACTTACGCTGTTCAGTTGTCAAAGCCCCGGCAGGGCTTCAACTCCAATCGCTGATAGTTGTGTTTTTACAAACAGCGGTCATCAACAATGGAAGATTTAATTGTGGTTCTGTCTGCGACCGGACCAGTTTCCTGTTCACACTGTCTGCAGTGGGGGCGAAAGCCCTACTTTGGAACCATGTAAGTCTGCCACAGTCCTGGGAATTCACGCAAGTGCTTTTTCAAAGGAAAAAATTAACCCCCGCAAGTTTCCTCGCGGGGGTTAATTGGTTTTGACTAACTAGTGAGAAACAGCCTTTCCGACGTTGGCGCCGGTAAGACTGCGAACCTCTAGCTCTGCGTAGTAACCCGCATTGGTCTCGTTGGAGGTAACTGTTCCCAACCAACCCATGAAGAAACCAAATGGGATTGAGATCAATCCTGGGTTTCTCAGCGGGAAGATGTTGAAATCAATTCCTGTGTCCAACGGGATGAAGCTGTTGGCGGCTCCAGTGAAGTTTGGAGAAAGCATCAGCAAGAACAGCGCCATTCCCAAACCACCATAAATTGCAAATACCGCACCTCTGGTGTTGAACCTCTTCCAGAACATGGTGAGCAATACGGCTGGCAGGTTTCCACTGGCGGCAATAGCGAAGGCCAATCCCACCAAGAAGGCAACGTTCAATCCTTGAGCGGAAATCGCCAAGATAATTGCCAAAACTCCGATTACCAGCGCTGCAACACGAGCTGCCCTAACCTCTTCGGCCTCAGTTGCCTTACCTTTGCGAATTACCTTCGCATACAGGTCATGGGCGAATGAGGTGGAGCTAGCGAGAGTCAATCCAGAGACCGTTGCCAAAATCACAGCGAAGGCGATGGCACCGATGAAGGCAAGCATGACTGCTCCTCCCAGGCTTCCCTCTCCTCCACCAAGTTCAAGTGCCAACTGCGGAGCTGCGACGTTACCGCTGGAGTTAACCACCGAACCATCGTCGTTGAGCCCCATACCTAACACTTCTCGAGGAACCAGTGCAGCTGCACCGAATCCCAAAGCGATGGTCATCAGGTAGAAAGCACCAATGTTTCCAATGGCCCAGTTAACACTCTTGCGAGCAACTTTGGAGCTTGGAACGGTGTAGAAGCGAATCAAGATGTGTGGAAGACCCGCAGTTCCCAGCACAAGAGCAAGTGCTAGGGATATCAGGTCAATCTTTCCAATCAGAGTCGCTATCGGATCACCCGCTATGTCAGGACCAAACCTGCCACCGGGTTCCAAAAACGCCATTCCCTGGCCACTCATCTCGGCTGCCCTGTCCAACAAGCCATTGATGTTGAAATCGAAGTTCCATAAAACCATCACGGTCATCGCGGTAGCACCTGTAATCAACAAAAACGCCTGAGTGATCTGAACATAACTGGTTCCACGCATACCACCAACGGTCACGTAAACAATCATCAAAAGGCCAACACCTACGATGATCCAGTTTTTGGCAGCTGGGTCAGTGAAGCCAAGCAACAGTGCAACCAGTGCTCCAGCACCCACCATCTGCGCAAGCAGATAGAAAACGCTAACAATCACTGTTGAGGTTGCGGCAGCTGTTCTTACGGGACGCTGGCTCATTCTGAATGAAACAACATCACCCATTGTGTATCGACCAGAGTTTCTAAGTGGCTCGGCAACCAGCAATAAAGCCAGTAGCCATGCAACCAGGAATCCAATGGAATACAGGAATCCGTCGAACCCAAACAGTGAGATCAACCCAGCGATACCCAAGAAGCTGGCAGCTGACATATAGTCAGCGGAGATTGCCAGACCGTTTTGGAATCCACTCAGTGATCCACCGGCATTGAAAAAGTCTCCAGACTTTTTACTCTGTTGGTTTGCCCGGTAAACCATCCATAGTGTTACAAGGATGAATACCCCAAAAAGCGTTGTCGCCAATAGTGTCGTGTCCACCGTCATGCTGCCAACTCCTTTTCAATTTTCTCTTTTAGTTCAGCACCCGGGCCATCAAGATTTTTGGTTGAGTAACGGTCGTAGAGCCACGCGATAACGAACGTTGTCACAAACTGCAAGATAGCCAGCACGAATGCGAGGTTGAGGTTTCCAAACACCGGAGTTGAAACGAAATCGCGAGCGAAAGTCGTCAACAGAATGAATGAGAAATACCAAACAAGGAATCCCAATGCCATTGGGAATGCAAATGATCTGTATCTTTTGCGGTGAGCGGCGAATTCTTCGGAATCCTGGAACTTGATCCAGATTTCCTCTTGGTTTTTAGTCTCCAATAGAACTCCTTTGTTCTAAATTGCCAACACCTTTGTTAGCAACTGGGGCGTTTGCCCCGAGAAAAACTTTACACTTGAAAAAAATTTCTCGTTTTGGGGTTTTAAAAGAAATTCATAAGGTTAACAAACCAATTTTTGGGGGACAGAACCGTCCACCAAATAATCATTAATCTGACCATCGATGCAATCAACTCCTTGACCAAAAATCGTGTGCCCCTCACCCTCATAAGTAACCAGCACTGCCCCATCCAAAATCTGACTGAGGCTCTGTGCTTGAGGGTATGGAGTGGCTGGGTCTCCGGTTGTTCCAATCACCAATGGCGTGGCATTTGTTGCAACTGTGAAATCAAGATTGTCGCTCGGTGGGGCACCTGGCCATTGATCGCACATCAAATGGCCATCCTGCCAAGATTCACCAAAGACTTCGCTCAGGTTTATAAGCTCTTGATTGAGCTTTTCAACATCTTCCTCCGCTGAGCTCAACCTGCTGTCAGCGCAGTTGATGGCGATGTTGGCATCAATTAGATTTCCCCTGTATGACCCGTTGCCCTGTCTCTCGTTATAAAAATCTGCCAAAAAGAGCATCCTCTCTCCATCGCCCTCTAGTAAATCCGCAAATCCATCGCTGAGAATCGACCAAGCCTGCTGCTGATACAAAGCGGCAATAATGGCGGTAACTAACCCCGAACTGGTAAGTTCCCGATCTCCAACCTCTATGGGCTTTTGGGATATGGAATCGAAAAGTGAGCCAACGGTTCGCTTAGCTGAATCCAAATCTTCTCCCAGCGGGCAGTCATTTTCAATGCAGTCCCTCAGATAGTTATCGAAGGCACGATCAAAACCCTGGAGCTGGTTAATGGTTGCCTGTCTAGCGTCAATGGTTGGATCAACCGCACCGTCTAATACGAACCTGCCAACTGTTTCTGGAAAAAGTGCCAGATAGGTGGCTGCAAGTTCAGTTCCATAGGAATAGCCGATGAAGTTCACTTTTTCAATATCCATCAGCAAGCGAATTAGCTCTAAGTCTCTGGCTGTGTCCCGGGTTCCGACATATTCCAAAATCGCACCACTGTTTTGTTGGCAGTTTTGAACATAAGAACCGATGACCTTTTTAGATTGCGAAGTTGACTCCGCCTGAGCGTAAAGCAATTCATCTTTGAGCTGATTATCTGGACAGCTAACCGCTGTTGACTCACCAACCCCTCTTGGGTCAAAAGTGACGAGATCAAAATTTTCAATGACGGTCTGCGTGGCAATATCCGAGCCACTATCTCTCATCCATTGATTGGCGCTCACTCCAGGACCACCTGGATTTAGAAAAACTGTTTCTGTTGTATTGGGGTTATTCAATCTGAGTAAGGAAAGTTTTATCGATTCAAATTCTGGAAACTCCCAGTCCAGAGGTGCCCTAATTTCAGCACACTCATAATCCCCGCACTGCTCCCAGTCAATTTCTTGCGAGAAATAATCAACCTGCTCAGGCTCAGGTGCCGGTGCCGGTGCGTCAACCTCAACGGGAACGCAAGCTGCAAGAATTAGCGGGGCCAGTAACCAGAGTTTTTTCAATTGCCCCAGCCTCTGAAAATCATTGAGGTGGCCATGGATTCCAATACCAGCAGGTCCCTGACGTTTTTCTCGATTCGCTCCCGAGCTAACCTAATCTCTTCCAAAATATTCAGTGTCTGCTCCACCTTGCTCGCCCTGGCTCGGAGTTCAATCGCATCTCTGATGCTTTCATTGATTAACTCTCCACCGGCTCCCAATTGAACTCTTACGATGTCTCTAAATACGCTCGCTAGATCCAATAAGATTCGATCCAGACCATCTCTGATGGCCCTGGTCTCTTTTCGTTTTTGGTTATCTGCAAGTTTTCTAAGCTCCGCGCGTAGCTGAGGGGGAACTTTGTCATCGGGGGCCAAACCCAAAGATGCCATCAGGCTTTGCTTTTGTTGCAAAGCCTCCTCTTCGGCCATCGCCTCACCGTCTTTTTTGGCAAGCTCCAGCCATCGCTCAGCTGCCATCATGGCTTTCCCTAAATCAGAAATCCCAAGCGCTGTCTGAATGCTCTCCGATCTTCTTTCCCGGGCGTCATAGCTATTGGCTAGTCTTCTGGCCATGCCAATATGAGATTGAGATTCCCTTGCCACATTCAAAGCCAACTCGGCCTCAACGCCCTCTTTTTCAATAAGCAGGGTTGCGACCTCTTGCGCTGAGGGAACAGTCAGATTTAGTTTTCTAACACGAGAGCGAATAGTTGGGAGCATGTCCATTTCACTTGGAGCGCACAATAACCAAATGGTTTTCTCTGGAGGTTCCTCCAGTGCCTTCAATAAGACATTCGAGCTTCTCTCAGCCATCCGATCAGCGTCCTCAATCAGCATCACCCGATATCCACCGGTTGATGAACCGAGGGCACTGGACCCAACCAGCTCTCTAACCTCATCGATTGTGATAACCACCTTGTCAGTGGTCAAAATAGATAAATCTGGGTGATTTCCAGAGAGCACCAATTGGCAGTCTTTGCACTCACCGCAACCATGATTTTTACAAATCAACGACTGTGCAAAGGCTCTTGCCATATTTGACCTACCAGAACCAGGTGGACCAACAAATAGCCATGCGTGGTGGACCCCAGAAATCTTGTCGCTCAGCGCATGCTGCAACTGATCAACCGCTTCGGGCTGACCCAATAAATCAGCAAACGCTCCAGGCACCTATTTATCCAAACCTTTTTTCCAACTCGGCAATCAGCTTTTCAGAAATCTGTTCAACAGTCTCCGCTGCATCTAAAACCATAAATCGCTCAGGTTCGTTTTTAGCCAAAGTTAGATAAGCCTCACGGGCTCTTTCAAAAAAATCGACTTTTTCTTTTTCCAACCGGTCGGGACCGGTCCCCGTTTGGTTTCTCCTGGAGATTGCCTGCTCTGCATCTAAATCCAATAACACTGTCAAATCTGGAAGCAAATTATTAACAGCCCAAAGTGATATGTCTCTAACTTCGTTGAGATTTAGCTCCCTAGCTGCTCCCTGATAGGCAACCGAGGAATCAAAATACCTGTCAGCTAAAACCACCTTGCCCTCATTTAGCGCCGGTCTGATTTTTGTCTGCACGTGATGAGCTCTATCAGCTGCATATAAAAGCGCCTCACTTCTGGAGGACACCTCGCCTTTTCTGTGAAGTAAGAGGTGTCTAATTTCTTGACCGAGATCAGTTCCACCAGGCTCAAAAGAGCGAATGAAAGGCAGGCCTTTTTTATTTAGCCAGCTTTCGACAATATCGATTTGGGTTGACTTGCCAACACCATCGATGCCTTCGAAGGTGATGAACATTTTTCTACTTTCGTTTGCGCTTTGCCGCGGCCTTCGGTTTTTGACCCGGCTCAACCCCAAGTTTCTCACGTCTGATAGCCAATAACTCGAAGGCTCGGTCAGAGATGAGTTCTTCTAAATTCTCATCCCCCGGGATGGTTGCATTGATAACACCATCGGTCACATAATCACCAAATTGACCCGTTTTGGCAAACACTGGAAGCTTGCTGGCTGGATCCTCACCGAATTCCTTTAGTGGCGTGGAGGCAGTTCTACGCCCACCATATTTTGGCTGAGCAAAAATCTGCTCGGCTTCTTCGACAGTAATTGTCAAAAGCTTCTGCTCATCATCGATGCTTCTGGAATCATTACCTTTTTTTAGATATGGGCCATATCTCCCATTCTGAGCGGTAATCATTTTCCCCTCTGCATCCTCGCCAACTTCCCTTGGCAGGCTCAAAAGTTGTAAAGCCTGTTCATAAGTCACTTCAGCTGGTGACATAGATTTGAACAAGGAGGCCGTCTTTGGCTTCTCCTTCTCATCATCTTGAATCTGTACATAAGGACCATAGCGACCATCTTTGACCACTATTGGCTTTCCGCTTTCTGGGTCATCACCCAAGACTCTGTCTCCCCCAACCGGCGCCTCAATTAATTCTTGGGCTTTTTCTGGAGTTAGCTCATCTGGGGCCATACCCTCGGGGATGTTTACAATCCGCCTGCCGTTTTCATCAAAACCCTCATCCTCGGGACTACCGCTGACCTCAATATAAGGACCGTATTTTCCAGTCCTCAGCGTGACTCCCTCCGAGATTTCAAAACTGTTAATTTCTCTCGGGTCTCTGTCTCCGACATTTTCAATGATGCTGGTTAGGCCTTTTTCTCCCTCACCGAAATAAAACTCTGTGAGCCAAGAGGATCTATTTAGCTCACCAGTTGCGATCCGGTCCAAATCCGCTTCCATACCTGCGGTGAAGTCGTATTCAATCAAATCCCCAAAGTTTTGCTCCAAAAACCTGGTTACGGTGAAAGCAATCCACTCAGGAACCAAAGCACTTCCCTGTTTGGAGACATAACCCTTATTCAAAATCGTGGAGATAATCGCAGCGTAGGTGCTTGGTCTTCCAATACCTGCCTCCTCTAAGGCCTTCACCAAAGAAGCCTCCGTGTATCTTGCAGGAGGTTGAGTTGAGTGATCTTTTGCCTCCAGAGACGCTATTTCCAAACTCTCCCCTTCGGAGACGGCGGGTAGCTTTGCAGATTGATTTTGGTCTTTCTCCTCAACTTCATAGGCGGCCATGAAACCTTTGAAAACCACAACTGTTCCACTGGCACTAAAGACATACTCTCTGTCTTTTGACAACCCCAGTCTGACTGAAGTGGTCGAAAGCTTCGCCTCCAACATTTGTGAAGCAATGGTGCGCTTATAAATCAAGTCATAAAGCGAAATAGCTTTGGGGGATAAAGATTTGGGGAGGTCCGCAGGTGATAAAAAGCTATCTCCACTGGGTCTAATTGCCTCGTGAGCTTCCTGAGCATTTTTATTAGAAGACCCATATTGGCGAGGCTTTTCTGGCAGGTAATCTTTGCCAAACCTAGATTCCACTTCTTTTCTGGCGGCTGAGATAGCTTGCGCGGAAAGGTTTGCCGAGTCGGTGCGCATATAAGTTATGTGTCCCTCTTGATAAAGCTGTTGAGCTAGATCCATTGTTTGCTTCGCACTCAGGCCGAGCTTTCTTGAGGCATCCTGCTGCAAAGTTGAGGTGGTAAACGGAGCGTATGGTTTTCTTGTGGTGGGCTTGGCCTCCACACTGAGAACTTTCAGTGACTCCCCTGCCAATTGCTTTTCTAAGTCTTTGGCCTGCTCAACTGCCATCACCAAAAAATCGCCGTTTAGTTGACCATCGGCATCAAAGCTTTTTCCAGTGGCAAGTTTTAGTCCATCCACCGAATAAAGCTTTGCTTCAAAATCTGTCTCTGGGTGGCTAACAGTGGCTGTCACCGAGGAGTAATCGGCTGCCACATGAGCCATTCGCTCACGCTCACGTTGGACAATCATCCGCATTGCTGGGGATTGCACTCGTCCTGCAGAGAGACCCCTGTTGATTTTTCTCCACAAAATCGGAGAAACCTCATAGCCATAAAGCCTGTCAACGACTCTTCTGGTTTCTTGAGCCTGAACCAGGTTGTCATCTATGTCTCTCGTGTTTTTATAAGCCTGCTCTATGGCTTCTTGGGTGATTTCGTTGAACACCATTCGCTTGACCGGGACCTTGGGCTTCAAAACATCCAGCAGGTGCCAAGCGATTGCCTCACCTTCACGGTCTTCATCAGTTGCCAGATAAAGCTCATCCGCATCTTTCAGGGCTGATTTCAGCTCAGAGACAGTTTTTGATTTACCAGGTGAAATTTTGTAATAGGGGGAGAAGTCATTTTCAATATCAATGGCGAATTTACCCATTGATCCTTTTTTCTTTTCTGCTGGAACGTCTTTGGGGTCGGCAAGATCTCGGATGTGACCAACACTGGCCAGCACCTCGAAATCACTGCCCAAGTATTTTTTGATTGTCTTCGCCTTGGCTGGCGACTCAACCACCACTAGCTTTTTTGACAACACCTCTCCTATTCAGCAAATGCCTTGTAGTTGAGTCTGAAAAACCCATGCGTTTTATCAAGCTCAACTTCGGCAACGCCATTGACAATACGACATGAAACTAGATTCAAGTCAAGTTGGCTCGCCAAATTCGATGCTCGCTCACAGGGAAAACCGATTGTTATGCCTCGGTAACTATCAGCCGTCAATAGCGCAGCCTGCTGAGTTGAGAAACTTAAGTTATTGGAAATATAGAGAAGATTTGAAGCCGTCGCAGAGATCGAAATCAAACTAATTGCCAAAAAGCTCAACCCCAGCATCAGCACTGAAATCGATCCTTGAGAATCGGTAGTCAACCGCACAGGCATAGCCATCCAATATCTCCAAACTCCCACTCACCAAAACACAAACCATCCCCTCCATACGCTCGTCTGCAAAATCGCTTTTGTTTCCCAAGCCGATAGCAACCGCCTCTCTCTGGGCGTGTTGCTGATTGGAAATCCGTTCCATCCCCAATTGGAAACTCCCCATTAGGGCAACTAGCAAAACCAGAAAGCTTGGGATTACTAGAGCGAATTCAGCCGTGACAATTCCAGATTCACTCCTCCAGAGAGTCAACACTCAGAGCCTGATTCACCAAATCAAACAAAATTGCCCTCACCTCATCGCTACGCATAATCACCACCAATAGACCGGCGAAGGCAACCGCTGCCATCATCGCAATGGCATACTCGGCGGTTGCCGCTCCAGTTTCTTCTCTCAGTTTTTTCACTTGTCATTTCCTTTCAGATTGTTGCCATTTGAAAACTTGAAATCAGTAGCGGAAACACGGTCATGAGGACAAAAGCAGGAAGCGATGTGAGGCCCAGGGGAATCAAAAGCTTTACAGAATCGGTTGCCAACAGATTTCTCTTTTTCTCAAACTCCACCTGTTGGTTGTGCAAATACTGCTGGATTAGTATCTCGGCTAGTGGTGCTCCGGCTTGCAATGCTTTTTTGAAAACTTCTTGTTTGATTTTTAGGCTCCCAAGTGACACTCCTGCCTTTAGCCGAATGGCAGATTTGAGGGGTTTCAGAGAAGTCCTAGGCATTGAGGCAGAGAGTCTTTTGGCTATTTGCCTGGATAAAACCACCCCCAAAACAAACAAACTTATAGAAAAGCAAAAAACAATAACCCCCAGGGTTGAACCCAATGCAGAAAGTGGATTGAGGCCAATAACCTGTGCAACAGCCAAGCCAATGATTGGAAGCCAGGTCAATAGTTCTCTGGTTGCTCTCGGTGTTGATGACAGGTTTTCCAGTTCTGCCAAAAACCTGCGCCGCTGTTCCATGGAAACCTGCATCATTTGCAAAGCCTCGGATACCGGCGATCCAACCTTTATCGCCAATTCCCACAACTCCCAAAACTCTTTTCTGTCCTGGGCTGGCAATTGCTCGATTGAGCTTCGCTCAATCTCCAGCGCCTGAGCGGGTGACAACCCCGCCCTAATTCCTGAAATCAGCAGATCAACACTCAAAGTTCAGCCCACCTGTAAATTCCCTGCAGCTTTGTTTTTTCAACATGAATTAGCCAATCAAGACTCTTAGATAAATCCATCACAAGCTCCTCTTTGACACCTGCAATCAGACCAAGGGTTTTTAGTCTGGCTTTGACTGTGTCGGGTGAGGACGCATGCACGGTCGCCGAAGCGCCTTTATGGCCGTTATTGATTGCAAGAAGCAAAGAAATAATTTCCCTACCCCTGATTTCACCGATTGCTATTCGATCCGGTCGCATTCTTAGGGCCTGATCTAAAAGCTCACTCAGAGTCAACTCCCCAGCACCCTCAATGTTTGCTCTTTTGGATCTCAGAGTCACTGATGGCGGACTAAGTTCAATTTCAGGGGTTTGCTCCACCAGCACAGTCCGCCCAGAACTGACTTTCAACATTTCAGATAAAAGAGTTGTCTTTCCAGAACCAGTCACACCGCTGATTAGAAAGCTGTCGCTAGATTCTGCGATCAGTCGCAATTTTGGATCAAGCGCAAAATCATCTAGCTTGCGATGAATTCGTATGGATAATTGATCCTCAGAAGCAACAGCACCAGCCATTAGGGCGTGAAAACGATAATTTCCAAAGCTGAAATCAACATAGGGCTTAGCGATATCCCAACGTTCCCCACTTTCAATCACCAATCCCAAAATTTGCTCTCTTAATTTCTCAGCAGTCCTGAAGGGATTGGCGACAGGTTGCCAACTCCCATCAAACACATGAGTGTTGTTGGGTCCGATTAGCAAAACATCACTCACCCCTGAGATCTCTAGGAGTTGACGTAGCGGTGTGACGAGCTTCATGGCTCAATGCTGGACAGAAAAGTCCCCACATTGGGGGGTTTATAGCAATCTGTGGAAAAAAGTAAGAGGCGGCAGGAATGGGGGGAAACCTGCCGCCAGGAGGGCCCGATTGGGGGGAACAGGGCCCTCGGTCGGCGAACCGACACCAGAAATACTAAACCAAATCCAAATGAAAACAATCTGATATCACCACATTCCAAGAATTAAGTTTTGTGGCAAGATAAAAAAGTCAAAGTCGACTGGAGGACAACGATGTCAAACGATCACGAGATCGCAAATTTATCAACAGAAACCCGGCACTTTCCGCCAAGTGCTGAGTTTGCGGCTAACGCTATTGCAAAGCCAGAACTCTATGAAAAGGCTGAGTCAGACCGGCTGGCATTCTGGGCCGAGCAGGCAAATAAACTTCACTGGCACAAACCCTTTACAGAAACACTTGATTGGTCAAATGCCCCTTTCGCTCGCTGGTTTCACGACGGTGAACTAAACGTCAGCTATAACTGCTTGGACCGCCACGTAGAAAATGATCTCGGAAAAAGAGTGGCTCTATTTTTCGAGGGTGAGCCAGGAGACACAGCTGTTTACACCTACCAACAGTTGTTGGACGAGGTAAAAAAGGCAGCCAATGTTCTGATCAAACTTGGAGTAAAGCCTGGAGACCGAGTGGCGATTTATATGCCCATGATTCCCGAGGCAGTGATTGCCATGCAGGCGGTTGCCCGCATTGGTGCTGTTCACTCCGTAGTCTTTGGTGGCTTCAGTTCTGACAGCCTTGCCCAGCGAATTCAGGATGCAGAAGCGAAGGTGATTATCACTGCCGATGGTGGATACCGAAAAGGAAAAGCTAGTGCTCTAAAGCCAAATGTTGATGGGGCATTAGCCGATGGAAAATGCCCATCTGTTTCAAAGGTGCTGGTGGTTGAAAGAACCAAGCAAGAGGTTGCTTGGGATGAAAGCATCGATGTTTGGTGGCACGAGATGATGGCCACTGTTGAAACCGAACACGTCGCTCAAGCTTTCCCAGCGGAGCAACCACTTTTTATTCTCTACACCAGTGGAACAACTGGAAAGCCCAAGGGGATCCTGCACACATCCGGTGGCTACCTAACTCAGGCAAGCTACACCCACAAAAACGTTTTTGACCTGCACGACAAAACTGATGTCTACTGGTGCACAGCTGATATCGGTTGGATTACCGGACACAGCTATGTCGCCTATGGACCTTTGGCCAATGCGGCAACGCAGGTGATTTATGAAGGCACACCTGACACCCCAGACTGGGGAAGATGGTGGGACATAGCTGCCAAATACAACGTGTCGATTTTGTACACCGCGCCAACTGCAATTAGATCGTTTATGAAAATGGGTCGCGAGGTTGTGCAGCACTACGACCTGTCCTCGATCAGGGTTTTGGGTTCTGTGGGTGAACCAATTAACCCAGAGGCCTGGATGTGGTATCGAGAGGTAATCGGAAACGATTTGGCTCCAATTGTTGACACCTGGTGGCAAACCGAGACAGGTGCCATCATGATCAGCCCACTTCCTGGAGTGACGGATGCAAAGCCAGGTAGTGCTCAAGTTCCGCTGCCAGGAATTGATGCAAAGGTTTTGGATGACGAGGGTAAGCATGTGGGGCCGGGTCACGGAGGCTATCTTGCGGTGACCGAGCCATGGCCATCAATGCTCAGAGGTATCTGGGGAGACCCCGAGAGATTCAAAGAAACCTATTGGTCACGCTTTGAGGGAACCTATTTCGCCGGAGATGGTGCGAAATATGACGATGACGGTGACATCTGGTTGTTGGGACGAGTTGATGATGTAATGAACGTCTCTGGTCACAGGCTTTCAACAACTGAAATTGAATCCAGTTTGGTTGCCCATCCCTATGTTGCCGAAGCAGCGGTTGTTGGGGCCAAGGATGAAACAACGGGTCAGGCCGTTGTTGCTTTTTGCATCATGAAGCGAAGCCAAGCGGAGAAGACGATGAATGAGTTAGATGTTTCCAAAGAGCTTCGTGAACACGTTGCCAAAGAAATTGGACCGATTGCCAAACCTCGTCAGATCTTTGTGGTGAATGAACTTCCAAAGACCAGAAGTGGAAAAATCATGCGTCGATTGCTTCGTGACGTAGCTGAGGATAGGCCAGTGGGTGATGTCACAACTCTTGCTGATACCTCAGTTATGGATTCAATCAGCGGAAAAATGACCACCGCTCCCAGTGAGGACTAATTAAACTCCACGATTAGTTCAATCTCCACCGGAGCATCAAGGGGTAAAACAGCCACGCCCACAGCACTGCGGGCGTGGCGTCCAACCTCGCCAAAAATTTCACCTAGCAAATCACTCGCACCATTAATCACCTGCGGTTGCTGGGTGAAGCTTGGGTCTGAGGAAACAAAGCCCACTATTTTCACAATTCGCTTGATTCGATCTAGATCACCAATCTCGTTTTTGACTGCCGCCAGGCCATTCAAAATGCATTTCTTTGCTAACTCGGTAGCTTCTTCCAGAGTTATTTCATTGCCGACTTTTCCAGTTGCGACTAACTTGCCCTCAACGATTGGAAGTTGACCTGCGGTGAAAACCAAATTTCCCGATGTCAATGCTGGCAAATAGGAGCCAGCTGGCGAGGCTACGTCGGGAAGCGTGAGGCCTAATTCGGATATCCGTTGCTCAAACTGCAAGGGTTATTCCTTTGGTCTTTTCATAAAAGCAATCAATCCACCCTGGGGACCGGTGGTGATGCTCACTAATTCATAACCCTTATTACCCCAGGTGTTCAGGATTTCACTCTCCTTGTGAAGAAGTAGCGGGGTTGTGATGTACTCCCATATGACCATGTTTTCAGCTCCCTTTAGGTTTTGACCAGTTATCCTAGAGTGTATGGCTGCGAAGAAAGAAACTCCGCCAATACTCTCAGTGCTTAAGTTTATGTTCCTTAGTGTCACTGCGGGAGTGCTGGCAGTCGCGATAGCTGCACCCGCCGTGGCAGTGGGTGGAGTGCTCACGACCACTGGTATCTCAATGTTTGAAGGGCTTCCGGCGTATATCCGTCCAGTCAACACAAGCGAAGCAAGCACGATTTATGCCCAAAGAGATGGTAGGCCCGTAGAGCTTGCAACTTTTTATCACGAGAACCGAGTAGAGGTTCCATACGAAGAAATCTCTCCAAACATCATTGACGCGGTATTGGCAACCGAGGACCCAAGATTTTATGAACACGCCGGTGTGGACATGGTCAGTTTGGTGAGGGCGACACTTACAAACCTCGCGACTTTTGGTGAAGGCCCGGGTGCCAGCACCATAACAATGCAGTATGTAAAAAACTCACTGGTGGAAGCCGCCAACCAATCTGGGGATGAAGATGCAATCAGGGCTGCAACCGAAGTCACTGTTGAGCGCAAGCTTAGAGAGATACGTCTTGCGATAGCTTTGGAAAAAGAGGTTTCTAAAAAACAAATTCTCGCCGGTTATTTAAACCTGGCATTTTTTGGAAACCAGATAAACGGCGTTGAAACTGCAAGTCAGTACTATTTTGGCACTTCAGCCAAAAACCTTAATGTCCCACAAGCTGCCTATCTCGCAGGGATGCTGAAATCTCCAAACGATTACAAACCCGATGAGTCTGAAAACTTTGATCGCGGAATTGGTCGCAGAAATTACGTACTTCAAAACATGGCGGATGAGGGATTCATAACCCAAGCACAAGCAGATTCGTATAAAGAGTCACCCATCCAGACCCGAATCACTGACACTAAAACAGGTTGTGAGGCGGATCAAACAACAGCCTATTTCTGTGACTACACAGTTTGGACAATCAGAAATTCACCCGAGTTCGGAGTTGACCGCGAAGACCGCGAAGAGTTACTGCGAAGAGGTGGGCTAGAGATCTACACAACCTTGGACTTGGATTTGCAACAAACAGCACACGAGGCTGTCAACGATTACCTGCCCAGGGATAACGAATGGGAGTTTGGTAGCTCTGCTGTTTCTGTTGAGGCTGGAACCGGGCGAATAATCACGATGGCCCAAAACAGAGTTTTTGATCAAAGCGATGACCCAGGTCCCGGAAGGACCTCTGTGAATTACAACACCGACAGAGAATACGGTGGTTCCAGCGGATTTCAACCAGGAAGCACATACAAGGTTTTTGTTTTGGCAGATTGGCTCAATTCAGGATTCACTTTCGGTGATCACGTAGATGGTCGTGAAAAAGAGTGGGATGTGGCAAATGAATTTAATGCCCGCTGCGGTGGTTTGGTTGGAACTTGGGAACCTGGAAACAGTGGTGAAACGGTTGAGGACCTCAGTGTTTTGGAGGCAACCAGGACAAGTCAAAACACAGCTTTTGCTGACATGGCAAGCCAACTAGACCTTTGTGACATTCGAGACACGGCAATTGATTTTGGAGTTCACAGGGCAGATGGGAATGAGTTGAGTTTTGTTCCATCTTCTATTTTGGGAGTCAACGAAGTTGCGCCGCTGACTATGGCAAGTGCTTTTGCAGCAATTGCCAATGACGGAACCTACTGCTCCCCGATTGCAATTGATAGCGTGATCAAAAGAAGGACTGGTGAACAGCTGGATGTTCCACAATCCCGCTGCTCACAATCAGTCACCCCCGATGTTGCCGCAGCACTTGCCTATGCCATGCAACAGGTTGTTTCGGGTGGAACCGCTATTGCTTCTAACACCGGTCAAGGTATCCCGCTTGCTGGAAAAACTGGAACCACAGATGACTCCATCCACACCTGGATGGTTGGTTATTCATCTGAGGTTGCAACAGCCGTTTGGGTTGGAAACGTGAAGGGATTGATTCCGCAGCGTGGAAAACGTGTGGATGGAAGAGCTGTCTCAACGCTGAGACACGACATTTGGCGAACCGTGATGACTGATGTGAATGAGGTTTATGGTGGGGAATCCTTCCCTCGAGCAAACCCCAGATATTTAGAAGCACTGCAGGTTCAGGTCCCAGATGTTGCAGGAATGGATCCACTGATGGCGGCAGAACAAATTGAGCTTTTGGATCTAAACGCGAAGATTGTTGAAGAACCCATCGGGTCTAACAGGCCAGAAGGTGCGGTGGCGGAAACCCTGCCATTCGTTGATGAAGAAGTCCCCAGGGGAACAATGATTGAAATTTTTGTCTCTGGTGGTGGGCTAATTGAGGTTCCCTCAGTTGCAGGAGCCGATCTCGCCCAAGCGCAATCGACACTTGAAAACCTAGGTTTTGCAGTCAGCTTCCCACAAGCCTCCCAAGGCTTTCTCTACAACAAGTGCAATCCTGAGCTACCGCCAGGTGTTGCTTGGGGGACTGACCCCGAAGTGGGAACTTTAGTTCAAGAAAACAGCGCACTCGTTCTGATTCCGAACTGCTAATCGATGTATATCGTCCTAGCCATCCTGGCAGCTCCGGTTGCCCTTTTTTCCTATGCGGTTGTTGTTGGCAGACGCAACTTCCAAATTCGATCAATGAGAGTCAACTTGGGTGTAGCCACACCTTTCAAAATCCTTCATATTTCTGATCTTCACTACCGAAAAGGACAGAGAAAAAAAGTTAGGTTCCTAAAAAAACTTGCAACCCTAAAGCCAGATTTAGTGATTAATACCGGCGACAATCTGGGAGGAGTGAACCAGGAGCAACACACCAAAGATGCGCTAAGTGAACTTTTGAAATCACCCGGTGGGTTCGTTTTTGGTGGAAATGATTACCGCGGACCTGTTTTTAAAAACCCATTCGGTTATCTTTTGAAACCTTCCGGCAAAAAAAGCAGTCCTAAGTTGGACAGTGAAAAACTGGCAACTTTGCTCTCAAGCTGGTCGAATTTGAATAACAATTCGCAGACCCTCGAAATCAAGGGAAACAAAATTCGCCTAATCGGCCTTGATGACCCGCATGAGCAATTTGATAATCCTAGAAAACTACAAAAAAGCATTGATGGTTCAGAGGCAGATATTGTCATTGGTGTGGTTCACGCTCCCTATCACCGAGCAATCCAAGAATTAGCGTTGCAAGGGTCTCAGCTGGTGCTGGCCGGTCACACCCATGGAGGTCAGGTATGTCTACCAAACGGCAAAGCACTGACAACTAATTGTGATTTGCCGGTTGAATACGCCAAGGGTCAATCATCTTGGATTTTTGATGGCCAAGCGGTTGAGTTGCACGTCAGTGCAGGTTTAGGCACAAGCGTCTATGCACCCTTCAGGCTTTTCTGCCCGCCAGAGGCAACGGTCATCGAAATTTACTAGTTGAATTCCTGGGCAACCAGTTCGGCGATTTCATAGGTGTTTAAAGCGGCACCCTTGCGAAGATTGTCCCCCACAACGAACATCTCAATCGACTTATCAAAATCCAAACTCTGTCGAATCCTTCCAACATAGGTTGGATCTTCCCCCGCTACCTCTGCAGGAGTTGGGAAAACACCGTTGGCCAAATCATCCTGCACAACCACGGTTGGTTGTTTTTCCAATTCAGCCCTGACCTCATCTGCACTTAGTTTGTTTTCAAATTTTGCATGCACGGCAAGGGAGTGAGAGACCTGAACCGGAACCCTCACACAAGTTGCAGAAACTTTCAGGTCATCAATCCCTAGAATCTTTCTGGATTCATTTCTAACTTTGAGTTCTTCGGATGTGTGACCACCGTCTCTGGGTGAACCTGCAAATGGAATAACATTCAAAGCAATTGGTGCAGGCCATGGTGAGCTGTCAATACCGGCTTTGGCAATAGCATCTCTCACCTCACCAGCTTTCATGCCGGGCGTATCGGCTTGAGCAACAGCCTTGGTTTCTTTTTCTAGCTGTGATATTCCCTCTGTTCCAGCACCACTGACAGCTTGGTAGCTGGCTACCACCAACTCGCTGAGTTTCCATTTGCGATGAAGTGCTCCCAGGGCAGCCATCATGGTCATGGTTGTGCAGTTGGGGTTAGAGATAATGCCAAGCGGACGTTGTCCAGCCATTTCTGGATTCACCTCGGGAACAACCAGTGGAACCTCTGAGTTCATGCGAAATGCACCTGAGTTATCAATTGCAACTGCTCCACGCTCTGCTGCAATTGGTGCCCAGAATTCACTTACTTCATCAGGGACATCAAACATTGCAATATCGATTCCATCAAAAGCCTCGGGGGTTAGCTCAACAACAGTCACTTGTTCACCGTGAACGGTTATTTGCTTTCCTGCGGATCTAGAAGACGCAATAAGGCGAATCTCTCCCCAGATGTTTTCTCTGTTGTTGATGATGTCAATCATCACCGTTCCAACAGCACCAGTTGCCCCAACTAGAGCGAGATTGGGCCTCATCGGCCAGTTCCCGAATAAACAATTGCAGTTTGTTCGGCGTCAAGCTCGAAAGCTGAGTGAACAATTCTGGTTGCTTCCTTTAGTTGATTTGCTCTTGTGACAACAGAAATCCGAATCTCTGAGGTTGAAATCATTTCGATGTTCACATTCGCTCTGGCTAAAGCCCTAAATAGTTTTGCTGAAACTCCTGGGTGAGTTTTCATTCCTGCTCCCACAACGCTTAGCTTTCCAATGTCGTCATCGTAGGTCACCTGCACAAAGCCCAGCTCTCCCTGTTGGTCCTTCAGTGCTTGGACTACTTTGGCCCGGTCGCTGTGAGGGAGGGTGAAAGAGATATCACTGAGGTGATCTTCAGTGGTGGAGACGTTTTGCACAATCATGTCAATGTTCGCACCCGCCTCACTCACTACGCTAAAAATCTCACCAGCCTTGCCGGGAATGTCAGGAACACCGATAACGGTGATCTTTGATTGAGTGTCATCGGTTGCCACACCTGAAACAATTGGCTCTTCCATGTCATCTCTTTTCTTTGCATATACGTAAGTGCCGGGGTCCTGGCTAAAAGTCGATCTAACTTGCAAATCAACCTGATGCCTTCTTGCAAACTCAACTGCCCTGGTGTGCAAAATCTTTGCACCCGAGGATGCAAGTTCCAGCATCGAATCAATATCAATTTCAAAAACTCTGTGAGCTCTGGGAACAACCCTTGGGTCAGCGGTGTAAACACCGTCAACATCGGTATAAATCTCACACAGGTCAGCTCCCAGTGATGCCGCCATTGCAACAGCCGTGGTATCAGACCCGCCTCGACCCAATGTGGTCACGTCTTTAACATTGGCATCAAAACCTTGAAATCCAGCGATGATGGCAATCTCTCCAGCATCCAAGGCATGTTTGATGCGATCAGGGTCAATCCTGCTGATTCTTGCCTCACCGTGACGGGAGTCTGTTGATATACCAGCTTGAAACCCAGTGAAGCTTTTTGCTTTTCCGCCCATGTCGTTGATTGCCAAAGCTAGCAAGGACATAGATATTCGCTCACCTGCAGAAAGCAAAATATCCATCTCTCGTCCCCTGGGGGCATCGGTAACACTGTTTGCTAAATCTATGAGCTCATCGGTGGTGTCACCCATTGCACTAACAACCACACAAACTTGATTACCTTCATTGGTTGAATCAATTACCCGACGAGCCACGTGCTTGATTTTCTCGGCATCAGAAACACTGGAACCGCCAAATTTTTGGACGATGAGTGGCAATGGACTCCCCTGTTTAGGACAAAAGCAAAGTCTAGTTCACCCGGCGCTTTCCTTCAAAGGCTCTACCGAGTGTTACTTCATCTGCATATTCCAAATCTCCACCAACTGGCAATCCGCTGGCTAGCTTGAAAACCTCAATGTCCATCCCCGAGAGCATGCGCGTTAGGTAGGTGGCGGTGGCCTCTCCTTCGAGGTTTGGATTGGTTGCGATGATAATTTCTTTCACTGTTGAATCAGAAAGCCGGGTCATCAAAGATTTGATTCTGAGTTGATCTGGTCCAATTCCAGCTATTGGAGAAATGGCTCCTCCCAAGACGTGATAGCGACCCCGGAATTCTTTGGTGCGCTCGATCGCTTGCACATCTTTGCTCTCCTCAACTACACAGATCGTGTTTTGGTCTCTGGCTGGATTCACACAAAAATTGCAACGCTCTTCTTCGCTGATATTGCCGCATTCTTCACAGAAGCTAACTTTTGAACGAACTTCTCTCAGAACCTCAGCAAGTTTGCTGGCTTGATCCTCTTCAACTTCCAGAAGGTGAAAGGCAATTCTTTGAGCTGATTTTGGTCCGACACCAGGGAGTCTTCCCAACTCATCGATGAGATCTTGAATCACGCCGTCGTACAACTAATTAGTCCTTATCCAATGGTTTTGCTCCGAGAACATCTCTCAAAACACTCTCGCCTTGCTTTTGTTGAACTTCAGCCTCCGCATCTGCCGTTGCCGGGGCTGTTTCTTGCCTCGGTTGTTCTTCGGGTTCAGGCAAGTTCTGGGGTTCAGATTCTGGATCCGATTCAGCTACCTCGGGCGCAGCTTCTTCAGTTTCGGGTGGGTTAGATTCAGCTGCTTGAACTTCTGTTTCCCTAGGCGGGTTATCTACCGTGTCTGTCTTTGGAACTGATTTGGTTTCTGGCTCAGTTGCCACCTGATCAGCAATTCTTGCCTTGTATTTGACCCTCACCCCCATAAGTTCAAATATCTGCTGACGTAATAGCTCTGCAGCATTTCCAGCCTTCTTGAAATTCTCAACGTCATTATTTGACTGAAACAAAAGTGTCAGCACGCCGTCTTTGTAATCAACAACTTTTGTTGTGAAAGCTACCGCCCACGCAGAGCGTGATGCCTTGGCAAGTCTCTCTAGAACCTCATCCCAGTTGTTTTTGAAATCCTGAACAGAATAAGCAGCTGGGTCTTGCTCATTCACCTTTGACTGCTTTGGTGGCTTATTGGTTTCAGGTTTTTGTTCTTCTGGTTTTGGCTGCGCTGGTTCGGCAGCGGGGGCAGGCTGTGGTGGTTGAACCTGCGGGGCTGACGGTTTTTGTGCATCTCTGTTGCCACTCACCAAAACCTTTGCGCATAAAAGTTCTAGGTGAAGCCTTGGTGATGTTGCTCCTGAAAACTCTTGAAGTGAGTGGTTCACGGTTTCAGCTATGTTCGCTAGCTGAGCTTCTCCGAACTTACTGGCTTGGATGCTGATTCTTTCCAGTTGCTCAGGTGCCATTCCGCGAAGCACTCTGTCCGCTTGATCGCCTAGGTTCATGGCAATGATCAGATCCCTAAGGCGCTCTAGTAGGTCATCCAAAAATCTTCTGGCGTCCTGACCCGTTTGAATCACTCTGTCAATTGCATCAAAGGCTTTCGCTCCATCGTTTGATGCAAATGCATCGATGATTTCGGACAATAAGCTCTCGTGGGTGAAACCCAAAAGCCCAACTGCTCGCTCGTAAGCCACAGTGTTGTCATCACTTCCGGCAACCAACTGATCCAGAAGCGAAAGAGTGTCTCTAACAGAGCCACCGCCGGCTCTAATTACAAGTGGCAATACGCCCTCTTCAACGGTGACCCCTTCGCTTTCCAAAACCTGTTCGAGATATCCAAGCATTTCTGCGGTGGCGACAAGTCTGAATGGATAGTGATGGGTTCTTGAGCGAATGGTGCTGATTACCTTGTCTGGCTCAGTGGTGGCAAAAATAAACTTCACATGCTCTGGTGGTTCTTCCACTATTTTCAAAAGTGCATTGAACCCCTGCGGGGTGACCATATGGGCCTCATCGAGGATAAAGATTTTGTAGCGGTCTCTGGCAGGAGCAAAAATAGCTCGCTCGCGCAGATCCCTCGCATCATCAACACCGTTGTGGCTGGCGGCATCGATTTCAACAACATCTAGAGAACCACTTCCACCGCGGCCAAGCTCAACGCAAGATTCACATTCACCGCAAGGGTTCGCGGTTGGTCCCTGGTGGCAGTTAAGACACCGTGCCAAGATCCTGGCTGAGGTGGTCTTTCCACACCCTCTTGGGCCACTAAATAAATATGCATGGTTCACGCGGTCTGCGGTCAGCGCTGCCTTCAGCGGATCAGTCACCTGTGATTGACCAATGAGCTCATCAAAGTTCTGTGGTCGGTAGCGACGATATAAAGCGCTGGACATCAAATTAGCCTAACCATTTACTTGGCAGTTGAATTGTGGACTCCCCGGGTACCCGCCAGAGCTCAGTTACCCTTGCTATCTTTCGATCCTGGGGGAGTTAGCCAAGATGGCGCCACCCGGGAAGCCTCAACACATTCTAATTGTCTTGGACGACTAATAATTATTTAATCCACAACCAATGTCTCTATCTGGATTTCACCCTCTAAAGTTCTGTGAACTGGGCACCTATCTGCAATTTTTAACATGCTTTTTCGCTGTTCAGGAGTGATATCCCCAGTGAATTTAATCTTTCTAATGAAAAGATCATGTGTCCCAGGTTTCTCCGCATCCTGCTCTGCATGCCGTTTTTCATGCAGCACCTCCACAGAAACGCTCTCCAGCGGAATCTCTTTTCTTCTTGCGTATAAACGAATGGTCATTGAGGTGCAAGCACCCAATCCAGCTGCCACATACTGATAAGGGGTTGGACCTGCATCAGTCCCACCAATGTCCTCTGGCTCGTCCGCAATCAAGTGGTGCGAACCAATTAAGACATCTTGTTTGAACCCATCTGCAGAAACCTCACTTACGGTAACGGCACCATCGGGTGCTTTGGGAGATACTTTTTTATCTATCGGGTCAAGGTATTTCTGCAACCAGCCGGTGATTACAAACGCTGCATACTCAGAGTGCTTGGGGTTTCTCAATAGATGATCTGCATCATCCAGAGAGACAAAGCTCTTTGGATGTTTCGCTCGCATGAATATCTCAGCTGCGTTGTCAACAGAAACAATGTTGTCAATTGGCGAGTGCAGAACTAAAAGAGCCGCTTTTAGGCTGCCGGTAGCCTCAGTCAAATTAGCTCTATTTATATCCTCTAAAAACTGACTTTTGATTCCAAATGTCCTACCTGCGATTTCAACATCGGCAAAACCTTTTTCGTTTAGCTCTGCAATCGAACCACTCAGCAAATTGGAAACATGACTTGGTTCGCTGGGAGCTGCGATTGTCACCACTGCCCTGAGTGAATCAATCCTTGAGCCTGCCAATAATGCTGCTGCTCCACCAAGTGAATGCCCGATCAAAACCTGTGGGGCTTCATAGTTTTCAGATAAAAACTCAGCCGCTTTTTCCAAATCCTGAACGTTTGAATGAAAGTTTGTATTCGCAAACTCCCCCTCCGAGTGACCAAGACCCGTGAAGTCAAAACTCATCACAGCAATCTGTTCACTTGCCAGACTGGATGAAAGCCTTCTGGCTGCAGGAATGTCTTTGGAGCAAGTGAAGCAGTGGGCAAACAAGGCATAAGCTCTAGGTTTTCCCTCTGGAAGGTCTAGCCTTGCAGATAATAAAGACCCATCAAAACCTTCAAAGCTAACTTTCTTTGAATTCATTTAGACAGACTACGCCTGCCAGAAACACAAATAAAACTCTTCGAATTAAGGCTAAACAATTGATCGCAAGATTTGATTCTGACATTTTGCAAGTTAGGGTCAGGGCATGACCTTTGAAAACATAAATGCGTTATTTATCAATGGAACTCTCAAGAAATCTCCCGAGCTTTCTCACACCCAAGGATTGATAGACCTCTCCACTCGAGTGATGGAATCGCAAGGTGCCACAGTCGAATCGGTTAGAGCTGTCGATCTGGGAATTGCTCCAGGTGTCGCACCCGATATGACCGAACACGGTTATGACTCTGATGGCTGGCCGGAGTTATGGGAAAAAGTTCAAAGGGCAGACATCTTGGTCTTAGCAAGTCCAATCTGGTTGGGTGAAGTGAGCAGTGTCATCCGGATTGTTGCAGAGAGGCTTTATGCCATGAGTGGACTACTCAACGAAAAAGGTCAATACAGTTTTTATGGCAAGGTAGCGGGAGCATTGCTAAGTGGCAATGAAGATGGTGCCAAGCATGGTGCCATGGGATTACTCTATGGCTTGCAACACATCGGCTACACCATCCCCCCGCAAGCAGATGCAGGTTGGTTGGGGGAAATTGGTCCCGGACTGAGCTACCTAGACAAAGGAAGCGGTGGACCAGAAAATGACTTCACCAATCGAAACACAACCTTCATGTCCTGGAATCTTTTGCACCTGGCAAAACTATTGAAGGAGAATGATTTCTACCCAGCCAAAGGAAACAGCAGAGCCGACTGGGATAAGGGAATCAGACCGGGGTTTGACTCGTAATCTTGTTTTCTGGGCACGATTTTAGACAGGTCGATCACTCCGTTTAGAATTTCGGGGGGTGATTCATCTGGGCGAAATATACTTCGAAGATTGGGGTCCTGGCTGGACTGCTCTAGCGCTAACAATCCTCTTTGGTGTGTTTCTGGTGATTCAAAGTGTCAAAATCATCAAGGCTCAAAAAGCTTTGAAGACCAGAATTTTAGTAACTGGTTCTAGAGGTAAATCTGGAACAATTCGAATTCTGCATGCGCTTTTTCTCTCCAATGAGATTCCTGCCTATTCAAAAATCACAGGCACCACAGCCGTAGAACTATTCCCAGATGGCTCTGAGAAACCCACTGTGCGACGCGGGGCGGCAGGTATTCCTGAGATGAAAAGCTCACTGCTCACAAGTGAGAAAAAACTCGCAAAAGTTGGTGTCTTTGAATCTATGGCCGTTACGCCTAGGTTGATAGAACTGGTTGATCGAATCATCAAGCCGCACATAGCTGTCATCCCGACCATCAGACTCGACCACACCGAGGAGGAGGGACTCACCGAGTTAGAAATAGCGGAAAATATTCTCTATTCTGTTCGACGCTGCGAAGAGGTTTTTGTCGGTGTGGAACAGGAAGAAATCAAAGCTCGCTACTACGAGATGTCGAAGGAACATGGATTCAATATCCACTTTGTGAAGCCACTCCCACAACAGCCAGAAATTCCCGGCCAACACCCAACCAACGTCGCACTCACGATAGCGATTGCGATTCACCTGGGGCTGAGCTGGGAGGGAATCGTAGAAAGGTGCAGCCTCGAACCAGAAGCAAACATTTTTCACAGGCTTAATCACCAAGGGCAGTTAATTGAGCTTTATGACATTAGTGGCGCGAATGACCCACAAAGTTCGAGAGAGGCTTTTCAAGCTCTCCCAATAGCCACAGATCGGTTGGTAATTCCAGTAGCTGTCAATCGCTGGGAACGCCCCAAACGTGGGGTTATTTTCTCAGCCGTGTTTGAAAACTATGAGCCTTTTGTTCTAAGAGTTGGCACCCTCAAAAGAGGTAATCGAATGCCTGGCAAAAAAACTCAGAACTACATCCCTCTGGGTCCTGAGAGGTTAATTACGATTGCAACCCTTGCGAACTTCCTTAATTCAAATCTTCCCAAGCAGGACAAGCCCAATATTGCCTTGGTTTTATTTGCCAACGTGCATGAACCGTCTGCCGATCGGATCCGAGATTTATTTGAAAAACACGGTGAGATTTTGAAGCAGGTAACCGCCTAAATGGAAATAGAGGTTGAGCTAGCACGGGCTACATTCATTATTGGATTGGTAGCGACTGCTTTTGTATATGAAAGATGGCGCATGCTCACC
Organism: Microbacteriaceae bacterium; assembly: GCA_965660355.1. GTDB lineage: Bacteria > Actinomycetota > Actinomycetes > Actinomycetales > Microbacteriaceae > CAJXVY01. Next base: position 5,466 of record CBFHZN010000013.1, on the reverse strand, counting down.
GGCGGAACGATCACCGGAAGCTATATTGCCTACCTGCTGTCAATTGGTTTTTTCGTAGACGTAATTGGTTGGTTGCTACTTTCGTTATTTGGTTACCTCGTAATCACAGTGGTTTCACACATACTTCCCGTACCCAGGCGATGGTTGTTCTATACCGGAATCATTGCTGCCGGAGTATTGCACGCTTCAGCGGATTCGATAGCTGAGCTTCCCTTATTCAATGCGCTCTCCAGCTACCTAACAGCGGGTATGTATGTGACAAGTGGCTTGACAGCCTATGACTTCAAAAGACAGGGAGTGTTTAAGACCCTTGCTGTTTTGAGCATGATTTTGGTGCTGGCATTGGCAATCATTTTGCCACTCAGATGGTTATTAACATCTTCTGCAGCTCCAGAGTTTCCGACCACTTATGAGGAAATAGAACCTATCGTGATGGTGGTTACCCTAATTGCCTCAGCACTTGTCTCAACAACACTCGGTCTAGGTTCTGCAGGAATAATCGGAGCTGTATTTCTTTGGCAAATCCTGAGTCTTGAATCACTGATTGTGATTCTCGGCATCACCATAATCGGAACACAAATCTATAAATACCTTTCTAAATGGTTATTGCTAACCCCTCGCCAAGAAAGTCAAGCAATTTTGATCGTTGGCGGCATCTCAAGTTGGTTTGGCCTGTTTTGGGCCCAGTGGTTTGGAATTGCTGGAGCTGGAACCCCCTATGAGTATTCACTTGAGCCGCTGATTGTCATAGGGCTGATGATCTTGGAGTCTTCTCGGATTGGTTACCTGAAAAGCTTTACCGGCACCGCAATTGTGCTTTCCGCTGTTGCTTTAGCAAGCTATTTGCTGACCATAGGCGGCATAATTCCGTGGATTGCCGTTTTTGGCTTGTTAGTTGCTTTGTTGATTATGTTTTATTTCGGAATCGAGAAAATAATAAGAGACACCGATTTCGAGATTGAAATTAGCAAACGTTATTCAATTCCAACCCACCCCAACAACCAAAGAATCTTGAGCAAACACCCTAAGCCCGATCAATTTAGTTAGACTGCTAGCTGCAGCATGAGGAGAATTCGCCTAGTGGCCTATGGCGCACGCTTGGAAAGCGTGTTGGGTTTACGCCCTCAGGGGTTCGAATCCCCTATTCTCCGCTCTAACTGACAATCGCGGGTATTACTGCGCCCGAGAATACCTGCCATGCAAGGACAGACTTGGCAACCAAGCTCAGGGTGATGTATGTCGCTTCACCGAAGAGGTAATTTTTCCAAGGGCCAAGACGCTTGTATTGGAAAGCTTGGTTGAAAGCAAAGGTGTTGAAAAAGATAAACAACGCCACGATGATTCCATAAACGAATCCTGGAACTTCGGCATCAGTGGCACTACCGGGTTGAATCGTGTACATGATGATGATTACCCAGGGAACGATTCCGGTCATGCTTCCGAAAATAAACGGCAGACCCTGACCGTTTCCAGGCTGTTCGTACTTCTCTTGCAATGCACCGAAGAAAATCATGGACGCGTTCACAGCAAAGATTCCAACAAGGGCTCCAAAATCACTCACGCCCGTTAACTGTGCGATCAACCAAATCATCACTGAGGAAGAAAGTGAATACTCAACCCAGCGGAAGTAGTTGCGATTTTGCTTTAGGCCGTTGCCGTATCGACCAAAAAACATTGGTGATGAAATTAGGAAGTGGAAGAAGGCGGAGAGCAATAAAAAGCCAATGACTCCAGCACCGATATTGATATCAAACAACTCAACTCGCTCTGGTGGGATTGGAACACCGGGAGGACCCTGTGGGTAATCAATGGTTACTGGATAAAGAATCTGGCGATCCAGCAGCGTTAGGACAAAACTTAGTCCAGCCGCTTGAATCAGGTGCAGGAAACCTGCAATGACGTTATATCCCCTGAGTCTTGAGATTTGCTCTTCAGATGTTCTGGTCTTCTTGGCCATCATGGCCTCCTAAAAATTACACTTGTTTCAACACTAGACCTGTCTTGCGAAAATATCTGCGTATTAGTGGAGTGAGCTGTCAGCATCCACTAACTCCCAATTCCTAAACCTGACAGTCAAACCTGACCTGGTCGGTGAGCAAAGCATTGGGCCGCTCGCCCAATTCAGCTCAGGATTAATTGGCGCAACTCTCAAAAGTCTTGAATCACCAACGCCTGCCCGAATCGTGACAGCGTTTTCAGTCCTGCTAAACCGAACCTTGACCCATGAGTTTTTCCATTCTGGAACAGGAGAGACAGACCAGTCCGAGTAATGGTTGGTGACAACCGCCCCAACCTGCGGCTCCCCATCAGAAACTTCAACGCCGGCTTTGATCCAATTTTCATTATCGGCAAACAAAAGCAGCCCAGCTTGGTCAAACTGTTGATCGAAATCCATATAAAACTCAAGCTGCATTGCTGAATTCGGCTTTAGCTCACGGAGTAACCCATGGCCCGAATCGTGAATAAAGCCATAACTGGTTCGATTCCAATAATCACTCTCCGGTTTTGCGCTCACCCATAATTCATCACCAGCGTTGATTGTGTTTTCTGGCTGGTTAGTCCAAGTCGCTTGATCCCATTGAAGATTCATATAACTAACCTAGAAGAGAAAATTTATTTCTCTTTGCGTTTGAAAATCTTTTTCAGCTTTGCCACTATTCGCTCAAGAAACTGCATCCCCTGCTGATTCAATTCCCTTGCCCATTTGATTTCCAGAGCAAGAATCGAAAGACCAAAAAAGATAAGCAAAAGACCCGGGGCTGGAGTTGGAAGAATCAAGATGCCGACGATGACCAACAAAAAGCCAACCACCATAATTACAATCCACCTAATTGGGTGGGGCAATTTGGATAGGAACTTCTCCAGCTTTTTCAATTAGACCTTTTCGATTCAGTTCAATAAGAGTACTTGAGTAAACAGCCACAAAAATGCCTTTAGTCCTGAGAACTGGCTGAATGTTTACAGGGGAAAATAAAATAAAACAGCCGACCCAATGGGTCGGCTGTTTTATGCAAATTGACTAGCTAACTAAGTCAAACCTATCTGCGTTCATTACCTTGTTCCATGCGTTCACGAAGTCTTCAACAAATCTTTGCTTGTTGTCATCCTGTGCATAAAACTCAGCGTATGAGCGCAAAATTGAATTGCTACCAAAGACCAAATCTACTCTGGTTGCTGTGAAGTCAACCTTGCCATTGGTGCGATCGCGCAGGTTATATAAGCTTCCTCCGGCTGGCTCCCAAACATATGTCATATCGGTTAGATTCACAAAGAAGTCATTGGTCAGTGCACCAACGTTGTTTGTGAACACTCCGTGAGCGGTGTCTGCATAGTTTGTTCCCAATACACGCATTCCACCAATCAGAGCGGTCATTTCAACCGCGGTGAGGTTCATAAGTTGCGCTCTATCGAGTAACAGCTCTTCTCCTGGAACGTCATAGTTTTTCTTGATCCAGTTGCGGAAACCATCGTGGATTGGCTCCAGTGGTTCAAATGAATCTGCATCTGTCCATTCCTCAGTCGCATCCCCACGACCAGGCGTGAATGGAACATCGACTTTGACGCCAGCTTTATCAATGGCCATCTCTAGTCCAACGTTTCCAGCCAAGACGATTGTGTCTGCAATGGATGCACCAAACTGCTTAGCCAGTGGCTCTAGGGCATCCAAGACTTTATTCAGTCTCTCTGGTTCGTTGCCCTCCCAGTCCCTCTGAGGTGCCAAACGAATCCTCGCTCCATTCGCTCCACCACGAAGATCCGAGTGACGGAAGGTGCGGGCCGAGTCCCAAGCTGTTGACACCAATTCAGCGACACTCAATCCACTTTCACGAATAGCGCCCTTTAGGCCCTGAACGTCATAGTTGTTGCTTCCCTCTGCAACTGGGTCCTGCCAAATTAGGTCCTCGGTTGGAGCCTCTGGTCCGATGTAGCGAATATTTGGTCCCATGTCACGGTGGGTGAGTTTGAACCAAGCCTTTGCAAATACCTCATCGAAATAATCGGGGTTCTCATAGAACTTACGGCTGATTTCGCGGTAAATCGGATCCTTAATCATTGCCATGTCAGCATCGGTCATCATCGGATTCAATCTGATTGATGGATCTTCAACATCAACTGGCTTGTCTTCTTCTTTTATGTTGATGGGTTGATACTGATTAGCTCCGGCCGGAGACTTGGTCAGCTCCCAGTCGTATTCGAATAATAGGTAGAAATAACCGTTGTCCCACTTAGTTGGCTCGGTAGTCCAAGCTCCTTCAATACCAGAGGACATGGTGTCTCGGCCGATATTTCTTGTGTGGTGGTTATTCCAACCTAGACCCTGCTCGCTAATGGCTGCAGCCTCTGGCTCTGGTCCTAAGTTTTCAGCTCTTCCGTTTCCATGGCTTTTACCAACGGTGTGACCACCGGCGGTCAATGCGACGGTCTCTTCGTCATTCATTGCCATACGAGCAAATGTCACACGGATGTGCTGAGCTGTCTGCAGTGGATCTGGGTTTCCGTTGACGCCCTCAGGGTTTACATAAATCAAACCCATCTGAACTGCTGCCAAAGGGTTCTCCATTGACTCAGCCTCTTCGACGTTCTCGTAGCGCTCATCACTTGGCGCCAACCATTCCTTCTCGCTACCCCAGTAGGTGTCTATCTCTGGGTGCCAAATATCTTCGCGTCCAAATGCAAAACCATAGGTCTTGAGCCCCATGTCTTCATAAGCAACGGTTCCGGCCAAAATCATCAAGTCTGCCCAGCTGAGGCGGTTTCCATACTTTTTCTTGATTGGCCACAGAAGTCTTCTTGCCTTGTCCAGGTTTACGTTGTCTGGCCAGGAGTTCAGTGGGGCGAAGCGCTGGTTGCCAGTTGCTCCTCCTCCACGACCATCAGCGATTCGATAAGAACCAGCTGAGTGCCAAGCCATACGAATCATCAACCCGCCGTAGTGACCCCAGTCAGCTGGCCACCATGGCTGGCTGTCGCGCATGAAGTCCTTGACGTCCTGTTTCACTGCATCAAAGTCGAGCTTCTTGACCTCTTCGCGGTAGTTGAATTCTCTCCCAAGAGGATCAGTCTTGGTGTCGTGCTGGTGCAAAATATCCAGATTTAGCGCATTGGGCCACCATTCCGTGGCGGTCTCTCCAACTGCTGTGTGAGCTCCGTGAGCTACCGGACAGGAATCTTGTTCAGACATAAAAAACCTTTCGAACTGCTAGTTGCTCTAACTCTAACAATCAGTTCTGACAGTTGTTTGGGTGTCAGAGGGTTTTCAGTCTTTGTTCAGATTCACTAGCCAAACCAACTGGTTGGAGGGCCCAGAATCAGCAATATATTGAAAATAATAACGATTGCCAATAAGACACCGCCAAACATAATCAGCGGATGATTGATGGCCCAACGGAATGCCCTGTCGATCAGTTTTTTATCTCTTGGGTCTTCAGTGGGCTCTCTTCTCCACTCACCTTCAAGGTGTTGTTT
>CBFHZN010000012.1:1977-32088 GCA_965660355.1 Microbacteriaceae bacterium | reverse complement strand
GTCACTCCCGCATCTATCAAAATCTGCAGTCCATCGGCAAACGGGAAAAATGCATCGGAGGCCGCAACGCTACCGCTGACTTTTTCAGCTGCCCGATCAACCGCCAGCTTGCAGGAATCAACTCGATTTACCTGACCCATTCCTATTCCAACACTGGCTGAGTCTTTGGCCAACAAAATAGCGTTTGATTTCACCCCTCTGACCGCTCTCCATGCGAATTCCAAATCCCTCAAAACATCGCTTTCGGGTCTTTTGCCACTAACCAGTTTCCAGTCACCTGCATTTACCGCATCAAACCTGTCAACCTGTTGCATTAGAAGCCCGCCGGAAATTTGCTTCAGTTCAGTTTCTGGGTAGCGGAAATCGCCGGCCAGCTGCAATATCCGCAAGTTTTTCTTGGCGGTCAAAACTGCAAGTGCTTCAGTCTCATAGGCAGGAGCAACAACCACCTCTGTGAATATCTCGCTCATCTTTTCTGCCATCGCCAGTGTTAGCTTCCTATTCACTGCAACAACTCCACCGAATGCACTCACCGGGTCGCATTCAAAAGCTTTTTGATAGGCATCGGAGACATCATCCGCCTGCCCGACCCCGCAAGGGTTGGCATGTTTAATAATTGCAACTGCAGGCTCTCTGAAATCAAATGCCACCCGCAAAGCGCTGTCTGCATCAACATAATTGTTGAAACTCATTTCTTTGCCATGAAGCAATCTTGCCTGCGCTAAGCCAGGGGATAAATCAGTTCTCGAATAAAGGGCAGCTACTTGATGTGAATTTTCTCCGTAGCGCAAAACAGACTGTCTCTTGGCAGTGAGCTCCAATTCAACCGGAAGATCCGATTTCCCAAGCTGTTCCGCATCTGATTCGGCTAGCCACCCACTCACCGCCGCGTCATAGTTGGCAGTTGTGGTGAATGCCTTCAGGGCCAATTCCCGACGCATTCGCAAACTGCTGCCACCGGACCCAACGGCCTCTCTCACTTTGTCGTAGTCATCGGTGGAGGTGACCACCGCCACATTGGCAAAGTTTTTAGCACTCGCTCTGACCATTGCTGGTCCGCCGATATCAATCTGCTCAACCGACTCATCAAAATCTGCCCCAGAGTTCAAGGTTTCAACAAATGGATAGAGATTCACGATTACTAACTCGAATGGCTTTAATCCCAAATCTTGCAATTGCTGTTTATGCTCTGGTCTTCTTAGGTCTGCCAATAGGCCAGCATGAACATTGGGGTGAAGGGTCTTAACCCGACCATCTAAAGTCTCCTCAAAACCAGTTAGCTTGCTAACCTCTGTAACCGGCAGACCAGCTTCAGCGATTTGTTTCGCAGTTGAGCCGGTAGAGACAATCTCAACACCGGAACTAACTAAATCTTTGGCAAGCTCGACAAGCCCTGTCTTATCACTCACCGAGATAAGCGCTCGTTTGATCTGGATTTGATCTCTGTAATTTAGCGAACTGTCAGTTGCCACCGATTTCCTCCAAATTGATTCGTTTTTCAGCGATTGCCCTGACAGCATCTGTCAGCATCTTTTTTTCCTCGGTCTTAATCTTTTCGTGAAGTGATGACTCACTATCACCACTTTCAATTGAAACACTTCTGAAATCAATGATTGGACCGCTATCAACCAATGCATCAACAACGTGCAGGGTGCAACCGGTAACACCCTCCCCCGCATCAAGAGCATCCCTCACCGCATGCGCTCCAGGAAATTTGGGGAGAAGAGATGGGTGAAGATTTATCACCCTTGGATAAAACTCTCTCACAAAGCTCTCGGGGAGAATTTTCATAAACCCAGCCAAGACAATGAGATCTGGATTTAGGTGTCTTATGTTGCTGGCTAAAACCTCAGCCCAAGCTTCTCTGGACTCGAATCTTTGGGGTTCAACGACGAAATTGGGAATGCCGTGCTGTTCAGCGTGCATAAGCCCAGGTGCCACATTATCGCTTCCAACAGCCAGCATCTTTGCGGGGTATAAAGGGTTGTCACAGGCTTTCAAAAGTGCTTGCAGGTTTGAACCTGAACCTGAAATAAGCGTGACCACGGAGAGCATTTGATAAGCCTAGCGTTGCCTTTTATCCTCTGGCCTGGCAATAACTAAACCAGCAAGGAATGAGCTTATGAAAATCACCACAAAACTGATCAACATCAAACTAACTGGCTCAACACCGACAAACTGAAGCCTTCCGGGACCAAATGCTCCACTGGCAATCACTGCTAGAAACCCCAGTTGCAGCGCACTCACCAAAGACACTCCCAAAGCTAAGGCAAAAGCGGCACCGTATCCCGTTGCATACTCCCAGCGAATATCAGCGGTGGATTTTCTAATAATCACCAAGGAGATGATCGCAAAAAGGCCGATTAGCAAAACAACCCAGATAGATCTCTCAAAACTCTCGCTTGGAATAGCACCGAATACGGGGAGTGCAGGGAGGGGGCCCAGGTTGGTTCCAAGTGGGCTGACACTGGATCCGATACCGATAGCAAACCCCGGTCCAATCAGCCAGCTGAGAATGTATACAACCATGTTTGGCAAAAGTGCTAATTGGCCAAGGGTAATAATCACCCCACCGGGAATAGTTATCTGTAAAGCCTCATAAAGCCTTATTACCTCAACCCAGTTCAAACCCAGCAAAACCGCCATGGTTATTGCCGAGGCGGAAATCATAAATAGTGTAATCATGCTTCCAGCCCGAATGGCAGGGTCTATTAGGACTCTCACCGACCAGTGAAGTGATGATTTCAGTTTTCCCAAACTTGAACGAATCATCCTTCGCTCAACCGCCTCAACCTGCTCGCTGGATGAGGCAATCATGAAGTTTTTGCCAATAAGGCTCGAGAGAATCACGGTGGTTGCAAAAATTAGAGTTGGTGACAAAACAGCCTGCCATTGAACCGCCTCCACAAATTCACTAATGGAAGCTTGCGAAACTAGAAGGCTAATGAAGCCAAAACTCCCAATTCCACCGACCCAGCCCAAAACCAGTGAGCCGGAGCTTGAGAGTCTACTTCCCAGTCTGTAGGCAAATAAAACAGTAATCAGGGTCAAACCCAATGGCATAGCGGCAATCGAGAAGGCATCGAATTCAATCCCCGCCAGTTCTCCCGAGGATATACCTATTTCCACCCCGTGAGCGGCCAGCCACAGATTGGCGCTCAACAACAAATTTGTGGCCCACGAGAAATCGGGATCTGGCTCCACCAACCAAACAACGGTCAATGGAGCCAGCGTGATTCCAATGCCAATGGCAATAATGAGCGCCGCTTCCAGTGCAGCCACCAGGGCTGGGACCAGCGCTCTATTCAATGGGCTATTGACCCGCGATGATATCGCGCATCAATTGCGCGGTCTCACTCGGAGTCTTTCCAACTTTCACACCCACTGCCTCAAAGGCCTCTTTCTTAGCTTGTGCGGTACCCGCTGAACCAGACACGATCGCTCCGGCGTGACCCATGGTCTTACCTTCCGGAGCTGTGAAACCAGCAACATATGCGACAACAGGCTTAGAAACGTGCTTGGAGATGTAATCTGCAGCCTTTTCCTCGCTGTCTCCACCGATTTCACCAATCAACACAATCGCCTGAGTTTCATCATCTGCCTCAAATGCTTCCAAGGCGTCGATGTGGGTGGTGCCAATCACTGGATCACCACCAATACCAATGCCAGTCGAGAATCCAATGTCTCTTAGCTCAAACATCATCTGATAGGTCAAAGTTCCACTTTTGCTAACCAAACCAATTGGACCGGAGCCTGTGATGTTGCTTGGGGTGATTCCTGCATTTGATTTACCTGGGCTAATGATTCCTGGGCAGTTGGGGCCAATCATGCGACTTCTGTTTCCCTTTTGCAGGTTGTAATCCCAAGCCATGGCACTGTCATGAACTGGAATACCTTCGGTGATTGTGACAATCAGTGGCATTTCTGCATCTATCGCCTCAACCATTGCCGCTTTAGCGAATGCCGGTGGTACAAAAATCACACTCACATTTGCATCGGTAATTCTCATTGCCTCTTCCACCGAGCCAAAAACAGGCAGATTGTTGCCTTCAATCTCAACTGTCTCTCCAGCTTTACGTGGATTTACTCCACCAACGATGTTGCTACCGCCAGCGAGCATTCGCTGGGTGTGTTTCATGCCTTCGGCACCGGTCATTCCCTGAACGATGATTTTTGAATCTGAATCTAGATAAATAGCCATGATTACCCCTTTGCCAATTCTGCGGCCCTGTCGGCTCCGCCATCCATAGTTTCAGCGAGGGTAATTAGCGGGTGGTTGTAATCGCTAAGGATTTTTCTTCCCTCATCCACGTTATTTCCATCAAGCCTTACAACTAGTGGCTTGGTTGCGGCACTTCCAAGTTTTTCCAGTGCTCCAACAATTCCATTGGCAACAGCGTCACAGGCGGTGATTCCTCCGAAGACGTTTACGAAAACGCTCCTCACCTGGCTATCTCCCAAAATCACATCAAGGCCCGCTGCCATAACCTCTGCACTGGCACCACCACCAATGTCTAAAAAGTTTGCAGGCTTCACCCCACCGTGGTTTTCACCAGCGTAGGCAACAACATCCAAAGTTGACATCACAAGCCCCGCACCGTTTCCGATGATTCCGACCTCACCGTCAAGCTTCACGTAGTTCAGGTCATTTTCCTGAGCCTTCGCCTCCAGTGGATCAAGCTCGTCTCGCTCCATTTGCTCACGTTCGTGACGGAACTCAGCATTTTCGTCAAGGGTTACTTTTCCATCGAGTGCGATTATTTGCCCATCACCGGTTCTAACCAGTGGGTTGACCTCAACCAGGGTGGCGTCTTCTTTTTCAAAAACCCCATAGAGCTTCACAAAAACTTCACTGACAGAATCAATAAGCTCTGCTGGAAAATTAGCTTCGCTGGCAATTTCTTTGGCCTTAGCTAAATCAATACCCTCATTAGCGCTGATTTGAACCTTGGCTAGCGCCTCGGGACGCTCCTCGGCCAGCTGTTCGATTTCAACACCGCCCTCAACTGAGCAAAGAGCTAAAAAGGTTCTGTTTGAGCGGTCAAGCAAAACAGAAAAGTAATACTCCTCCGCTATGTCAGCCCCCTGCGCGATCATCACTCTTTTTACGACATGGCCTTTAATGTCCAATCCAAGGATTGTCTCGGCGTGAGCCTTGGCCTCCTCGGGGGTTTTGGCAACCTTTACGCCACCAGCTTTTCCACGGCCTCCAGTTTTCACCTGAGCCTTGACAACAACTACTCCACCGATTTCTTTGGCAGCCGCTTCCGCTTGCTCTGGGGTGTCAGCAATGATTCCCCTAAGCACCGGAACTCCATGGGCTTCAAATAAATCGCGGGCTTGATATTCAAAAAGATCCACAGTTTCCCTATCTAAATCCGCTTTACGCGCTCAATACTAGCGTTGATTTGAAAATCTATTTCAGCACCTGAATTGGTGCCACCTTCACCATCAATTTCTTTATCTGGCCGCTATCAAATCTGATTTCGGCAGTCTGTCGTGGAGGATTTCCATTCACCTGAATCACCTCTCCCTCGCCAAAACTGTCGTGGTTGACTCGGTCCCCAGCAACCAATTGCAAATCATCGTTATCTCTAATCTGAGCCGGAGTGGTGATTGCCCCCTGCCACGCGCTAACTGGCTTTGGACTAGAAGCCGCACTTCTTCGTTCACCAACGGTATCTATTAGTTGCTCTGGGATGTCGCCAAGGAAACTACTGGCCATCATCGATTGTTGAGATCCAAAAAGTGTTCTAGTCAATGCACAGCTGAGAACGAGTTTTTGTTTAGCCCTGGTCATCCCGACATACATCAGCCTTCGCTCCTCAGCCAACCCGCCAGGTTCATCAAAGGCTCTGACGTGCGGAAGTGTTCCCTGCTCCAAACCAATTAGGAACACAACTGGGTATTCCAGCCCCTTGGCTGTGTGCAGAGTCATCAGTGACACTGCGCCTGATTCTTCATCAAGGTCATCGGTGGCAGTTGCAAGAGTTACATCTGCTAAGTAATCACTGAGACTTCCCTCGGGGTTCTGGGCCTGGTAGTCATAAACCTGACCAATCAATGCATCCAAGTTTTCAACCCTTGCTTCATCCTGCGGGTCTCTTGAGTTTTCTAATTGGGTTTTATAGCCAGAACCGGTTAGCACCTGTTCCAAAATCTTTGCCGGCTGCTCAATCTCAACCTCATCGCGAAGTCTCCCAAGCAATTCGGTGAAACTTTCAATTGCAGCAGATAACTTCGGACCCAATCCAAGTTCCGATACATTCAATAGCGCCTGCTGAAAACTGATGTCTTTGGACCTGGCCAGCTGGGCGATTTTCAATTCCGTTTTTGCGCCAATTCCTCGTGGCGGAGTATTCAAGATTCTTCTGACAGCTTCATCGTCTCTTGGGTTACTAATCGAAACTAAATAGGCAAGTGCATCTTTGATTTCTTTCCGCTCGTAAAATTTCAAACCACCGATTACCTGATAGGGAATCCTCTGCGATTTCAATTCGTTTTCCACCGGCGGAGTTAGAGCGTTTGTCCGATAGAGGATTGCAACCTCATTGAGGTTCACACCCTGTTCGTGCAGTTCACTTATTCGATCAACCACAAAGGCCGCTTCATTGCGCTCGTCGTAGCCTGTGAACAAAGTTAGTAGCTCTCCACTGCCGGCATCTGTCCACAGGTTTTTGGAGGGCCTGTCAAAGTTTTGACTAATAACCGCATTCGCAGCACTCAAAATGTTTTGCGTGGAGCGATAGTTTTGCTCCAAAAGAATTGTCTCGGCTCCCGGGAAATCTCTTTCAAACTCAGTGATATTTCTTATATCTGCACCACGGAATGCATAAATCGACTGATCGGAATCTCCCACCACCGTCAGCCCAACCGGAGGCAATAATTCACCCGTTTGCGGGTTGGCGTTTTCATAGCCCTCCGGCAAAGGCCTTGTTAGCTCTCGAATCAGTGCGTATTGGGCGTGATTGGTGTCTTGATATTCGTCAACCAAAATATGTCTAAAGCGTTTTTGATACTTCCCTCGGATTTCAGGAAAGGCTCTTAGCAAGCCCACTGTTTGCGCAATCAAATCATCAAAATCAAACGCATTATTCCGAGTTAGCTCCTCGGTATAAGCGTGATAAATCTCTGCGATTACCCTGTTTCTAGGATTTGATTTATCGGCAGTGGATGAAAAATCCTCTGCATCTTTTAACTCGTTTTTGGCGTTTGAAATAGCTGCTGCTATTTGCTGTGGCTTCAAATCTGTATCTTCAACACCTGCTTCTCGCATGAGTCGTTTGATCAGTGCCCTTGAATCACTTGAGTCATAGACAGTGAAGTTGGAATCCTGAGACAAATGATCGGCTTCTCGTCTGAGAATCTGCAAACAAGTTGAGTGGAAAGTCTTAATCCACATCCCCTCTGCGGTCTCCCCAACCAATTCCTCCACTCGCTCACGCATTTCGTTAGCTGCTTTGTTGGTGAAAGTAATTGCCAAAACCTGCGATGGCCACAATTCTCGGTTAGCCAAAAAATGGGCAATCCTGTGGGTAAGAACCCTTGTTTTCCCACTCCCTGCTCCCGCAACTATCAATAAACCACGACCACGGTGTTCAACAGCTTTTTGCTGTTGCGGGTTTAGCCCCTCGAGTAGTGACTCAGCAGGGTTTGGAATTAGTTGACTCATAGACGCCCCAGCCTAAATCTAACTGCTGACAAAGTTGCGAAAGAGGTCAGGCTGGTCGGTAAAAACTCCGTCAAATCCAGCGGTGGCCAATAATTTGAAATCTCTTTCAACATCGATTGCCTGCTCGATTCTTGCTGTGTAGGTGAAGGCAAGCAATTGGTTGTCTTGGATTTTTTCTAAAACGTCATTGATTTCAATTGATTGCTCATCAAAGCTGGCTAGAAATTGAGGCAGGGCCAAAGATAACCCATTGAAGTTATCGCTAACCGCCTCGATTAATAAATCAACATCATCGGGAGTGGTGGCAGGTTCTGCCAAAAAGACATAGCTCGCTTTGTCTCCGATAAGTTCTTGGGCCCGAATCAACCCTCGCCAGTCAAAGCTTTCGATTATAAAATCATGAGTGGCCTCAGGGTCCATCTCTGCAATGTCAAGCTCCAGTTTCAGCATCTGTGCAAGATCAAAACCCTGTTCCAAAAAATAATCGGGGTGCTTGAGCTCAATGATCAGTTTTTTTCCAAAAAACTCGGGGGCTGCCAATAAATCTCCCAATGTGGGAATCATGTATTTACCATCATGTGATGCTGATTCGGTCCTGTTTGGGTATCTCTCAGTTGCCCGAAGCTCCAGTATTTCTCTTGAGGTTAAATGATGACTAAACCAACCAAAATGCTCTTCTCCTGCGATGACCTCCGAGGTTTGTTTCTCTTGAAACTGTGTGAGGGCCGCGATATTTGTGGTGGTTGATAACTCTGGCTCATGGCGAATGATGAGTTGATTGTCAATTGTTGGAACCAAATCCAACTCAACCGCATCAGCCTTTTGCTCAAAGGCCAGCTCAAATGACTCCAGCGTGTTTTCTGGCAGATAGCCACTGGCACCTCGGTGGCCAAAAACTTCGGTTACTCCCATTCGATGGTCCCCGGCGGTTTACTGGTGATATCCAACACCACTCTGTTTACATCCTGAACCTCGTTAGTGATTCGATTTGAAATCTTTGCCAGTAATGCATAATCCAATCTGGACCAATCAGCGGTCATTGCATCTTCACTGCTAACTGGACGCAAAACAATCGGATGCCCATAGGTTCTGCCATCACCCTGAACCCCAACAGACCTGACATCGGCCAACAAAACAACTGGTGATTGCCAAATTTCTTGATCCATACCCGCAGCACTTAGCTCTTCACGGACTATTGCATCAGCCTCTCGAAGGATCTCGAGTCTCTCTGCATTGACCTCGCCGATGATTCTGATTCCCAAGCCGGGACCTGGAAAGGGTTGGCGGTTTACGATTGGCTCAGGCAGGCCAAGTTCGCGACCTATGTCTCTAACCTCGTCTTTAAATAACGTCCGCAGCGGCTCAACAAGTTCAAATTGCAGATCCTCTGGCAATCCACCAACGTTGTGGTGGCTTTTAATTCCAGCTGTTGCTCCTCCTCCAGATTCAACTACGTCTGGATAAAGCGTTCCTTGAACCAGGAAGCCAATTTTTTGGTTTTCTTCTTTCGCCTCTTCAATTAATTCGCGCTCTGCCTGCTCAAATGACCTAATAAATTCGCGCCCAATAATCTTTCGCTTTTGTTCTGGGTCGCTGACACCTTCGAGCGCATCCAAAAACTGCTTTTCGGCGTTGACGGTTTTCAGTTTGATGCCAGTTGCTTCAACATAGTCACGCTCCACTTGCTCAGCTTCACCTTTTCGCAATAAACCGTGATCAACAAACACCGCTGTTAGTTGATCACCGATGGCTTTGTGAACCAGGGCTGCGGCAACAGCTGAGTCAACTCCTCCGCTTAGCCCACATATAACTTTTGAATCTCCCACCTGAGATCTAATCTTTTCAACCTGTTCGGAGATGACATCCCCAGATGACCAGTTGGGGCTTAGGCCAGCACCCTGGTATAAAAAATTCTCTAAAACGTTTTGACCAAACTCACTGTGTTTTACCTCTGGGTGCCATTGAACCCCAAAGATTTTTTTCTCCACAGATTCAAAGGCTGCAACGGGAGTGGTCTCGGTGGAGGCCAAAACCTCAAATCCTTCAGGTGCCATAACGACCTGATCACCGTGACTCATCCAGCAAACTTGCGCTTCCGGTTGGCTATTCAACAAAACACCAGCAGAACTGACGCTCAAATCAGTTGCGCCGTATTCTTTCTTCCCGGAATTATCAACCTGCCCGCCAAGTGCATGGGCAAGGGTTTGAAATCCATAGCAAATGCCCAAAACCGGAACACCGAGTTCCAAAATTTGCGGATCCATCGAAGGAGAGCCCTGCTCATAAACACTTGATGGTCCACCGCTGAGAATTAGCGCGGATGGGTTTCTAAGCATCAAATCTGCAGCGGAGATGTCATGCGG
Source organism: Microbacteriaceae bacterium (assembly GCA_965660355.1). GTDB lineage: Bacteria > Actinomycetota > Actinomycetes > Actinomycetales > Microbacteriaceae > CAJXVY01. The sequence goes on along the minus strand of CBFHZN010000012.1, from coordinate 22,053 downwards.
TGCAATCTCCGAATAAACATTTGCTTCCCGAACGCGCCTAGCAATCAGCTGCGCATACTGAGCACCAAAATCAATAACTATTACCGGTCTGATGATGCTGCCCTTTCAACCTCGGCTATCTCCTGCTCCGCGATTTTGGCGTAGCGAGCCTCTGTCCAAAAGCTTAGAAGGGGAATGATGCCACCGAGACCGATAAGTAAAAATCTCCAAATGCTCCAGCGCATGAGTGTCCAGATTCTGAAATCTGCGAATAAGTACAAAACATATAACCAGCCGTGAACAATCAAGATAATTACCGTCAGGTTAAAACCTTCTAATGGAAGCCCGGCCCCCTCATATCCGTAGCTTTCAAAAGTGATGAAGCCATTGGGTCCCAAAAGCCATAGGTCATAACCCAAAAACGGCAATCGTCTAATGCCCCAAGTAATCATCAACAGAATCAAAAAAACACCTGTGATGTAGCTCGAGACTTTATATAACTTCAAAGTAGAGCGAATGGCTGGTAGGCGGGAAGCTGGAATCTTGGTCACGTAACTAGTCTAAATCTGCCAGAGCTTCAATTTCTCGCATCCGCTCATCAGCTACCAAGCGATACCAAAAATAAAGTGCAAATAATGCAAAGATTATCCACTCAATTGCATAAAAAGCCGTCAACCAATTAATCTCAACCCGCTCAGACAAAATGTCAATGGAGATTTGATCCATGCCATCCGGAATTGGACCCTCCTGGATGATCACAAAAATCGGAAGAATCTCTGTTGGCTCATCAAAATAAATATTCACTAGCTGAGCTAGTGACAAAGAATCGAATAACTCTCCCCGCCTTTCGCCGGGAGCTTCAGTTGGTTCAACATAGCCAACCATTACCTCTGACTCGCTATCTTGGCCCAATAAAGAGCTTCTTATTTGTCTAACTGTTTCCAACTCTTCACTGAACCCCAAAGCCAAAGTCAGATTTTGTGATTCACCTGCAAACTCGAGCTCGCTATTGGCAATCAACCAATAACCATCAATCAGCTCTGGGTCTAAAAACTGCTTTCGATTATCGACAATGTAGAGAGTTTCGTAGTCAATTTTTGCCTCGAATTCAACCAATCGGTCCAATGATTCCTGCCTTGGTGGTTGAGCAACCACTACCAACTCCTCTATTGGAACCGCGGGCAGTTCAGCCTCAGCGATGCCGACGGTTGTGAAGGTGCGCTCTAATTGCCACTGTGCAAGCCCCGCAAACCCAGCGGCAATGATCAGCATCGCAACCAACACAGCTATCCATTTTGGTCGCTTTGCGACTGCCGCCCAACTAGGTTTCACTGCGCTCGGTAGGGGCTTATGACAACATCAACTTTTTGGAATTCTTTTAATTCCGTGTAACCGGTGGTGGCCATCGCTCTTCTCAAGGCACCCATGAGATTACTGGTTCCGTGAGGATCATTTGAGGGGCCCTTGATGACCTGCTCGAGGTCTCCGTTTTCACCAACGTGAACTCTGTGACCCCTGGGGAGAGTTGGGTTCACAGCCTCTTGACCCCAGTGATATCCAGCTCCGGGAGCGTCGCTTGCTTTGGCAAGTGCACTTCCCAACATCACCGCATCCGCTCCGCAAGCAATCGCTTTCACAATATCCCCGCTTGTTCCCAAGCCTCCATCGGCAATTACGTGCACATACCTGCCTCCGGATTCATCCATGTAATCTCTGCGGGCGGCTGCAATGTCCGCAACGGCGGTTGCCATGGGAGCGTGAATGCCCAAAATCTGCCTGTTTGAACTGGCGGCTCCTCCCCCAAAGCCCACCAGCACGCCCGCCGCTCCGGTGCGCATCAGGTGCATGGCCGCCTGATAGGTGGATGCTCCGCCAACAATCACTGGGACATCAAGTTCATAGATAAACTCCTTTAAATTCAAAGGTTCCACGTTTTTCGAAACATGCTCAGCACTAACAGTGGTTCCTCGGATAACAAATATGTCTACCCCTGCATTCAACACTGTTTCATGAAACTCCGCGGTTCTATGCGGGCTTAGCGAACCTGCGACCACGACCCCTGCATCTCTAATTTCACTCAGGCGCTGAATGATGAGATCTGGTTTTATCGGCTCTGCATAGATTCTTTGCAAAACCTCATTGGCCTTCTCTGGTGATGCACTGATGATTTCTGAATACTGTTGAGAGGGGTCTTCATATCTTGTCCATAAACCTTCCAGATCCAAAACCCCAAGGCCTCCGAGTCTTCCCAATGCAATCGCTTGTTCGGGAGACATGGCAGAATCCATCGGAGCTGCAATCACCGGGAGTTCAAATTTGAACGCATCAATACTCCACTCGGTGCTGACATCTCCGCTGTCCCGAGTTCTTCTGGTGGGGACAATCGCAACATCATCAAAGGCGTAGCTGCGGGTGGCTTTTTTGGAAAGCCCGATTTCGATTTCGGCCATTTTTTCCTAACGAGTTCCGTAGTTCGGAGCCTCAATAATCTGATGCAAATCGTGCGGGTGACTCTCTTTCAATCCGGCCGCGGTGATTCTCACAAACCGCCCCTTTTCCAACAGTTCAGGAACTGTCCCCGCACCGACATATCCCATAGATGCCCTGAGCCCTCCAATCAACTGGTGCACAACGGTCGAAACTGATCCGCGGTAAGGAACCTGTCCCTCAACACCCTCGGGAACCAGCTTGTCCTCGCGCAGCACATCGTCTTGGAAATAACGGTCTTTTGAATAACTCTGCTGTGACCCTCTTGCACTCATAGCCCCCATTGACCCCATGCCCCGATAAGTTTTGTATTGCTTACCGTTTATATAGGTAACCTCTCCCGGAGCCTCATCGGCTCCAGCAAGTAATCCACCCACCATCACCGCACTGGAACCTGCGACCAAGGCCTTGGCGATGTCACCTGAATACTGCAAACCTCCATCGGCAATAACGGGAATGCCTGCTTTTTTGGCAGCAAGGCTTGCCAGGTGGATGGCTGTGATCTGTGGAACACCAACACCTGCGACCACTCGGGTGGTGCAGATAGAGCCTGGCCCCACACCCACTTTGACTCCATCAGCGCCGGCATCAATGATTGCTTGAGCGCCCTCAGCGGTGGCTACGTTTCCAGCAATAACATCGGTGTCTTTGGCATAGGGCTCCGCTTTTAGTTTTTTCACCATCTCCAACACAGCTGAGTTATGACCGTGGGCTGTGTCCACAACCAAAAGATCAACACCCGCCTCAACCAAAGCCATTGAGCGCTCCCATGCATCTGGGCCAACTCCGACAGCAGCGCCAACTAGCAATCGACCTCGCTGGTCCTTAGCCGCATTTGGGTATTTTTCGCTCTTGTCAAAATCCTTCACGGTGATAAGACCCTTGAGTCTTCCGTTTTCATCAACCAGTGGCAGCTTTTCGATTCTGTGCTGCGCCAATAGAGCCATTGCCTCATCGGGGTTGATTCCCACCTGGCCGGTTATTAGTGGCATTGAGGTCATGATGTCTTTTACCAAAGTGGTGGTTCTCTGCACCTCCAACACAAAGCGCATATCCCTATTGGTAACGATTCCGACTAACTTGTCATCCTCATCCACAACTGGCAAACCACTGACTCTGTAGCGACCGCAAAGATCATCAACCTCTTGGATGGAAGCATAGGGAGAGGTGGTGACCGGATTGGTGACCATTCCCGCTTCGCTGCGCTTCACTAGATCAACTTGCGAGGCCTGGTCATCCACCGAGAAGTTTCTGTGGATGATTCCAATCCCGCCCTGTCTTGCAATTGCAATCGCCATGCGTGCTTCGGTGACGGTGTCCATCGCCGATGAGAGTAGCGGGATGCTTAGGTTGATGTTTCGAGTGAGCTGAATGGATGTATTGACAGCCGAGGGGACAACATCACTTTGACCTGGCATCAACAAAACATCATCGTAGGTAAGGCCAATGAGTCCGAATGGGTCGTTTTCTGTCATTTTGCTCGCACTTTCCAAAGTCTGTATCTCAATCCTAACCGCTAGAGAAAGGTATCAACCGAGTAACTAATTGAGCGAAAATGTTTGAAGAAGTAAAAAATAAGTGTATTTTTGACTAATGCTTTTGGGATGACCACTTTCTCTCAATTTGGGAGCAGTGGTCTTTTCATTGACAGGCGGAAGTCTTATCCGAATAGGAGCCTCGGTGCAACTGAGTAAAACTAGAAATAGAACGGTAAGTGTCATAGCTGCTGTTTTCGCAGCACTAATGCTTTTGCTAGCGCTACCAATGTCAGCTTCGGCAGATGAAGTAGGCACCGAATTTGATGACAAAATCTTTGGAAACGTGAAACTCGATGGTGAGTCTCTCGGTGGAGTTGAAATCACGGTTCAGGGAAATGGCTATGAAGCCACAACAGTCACGGGTGAAGATGGACGCTGGTCAATCGGTGTCCCAGAACGTGGCGAATACGAGGTAATCCTCAATGAGAACACCCTCCCCGAAGGAATTGCCGTTGTTGAAGATGGTGGACCAATCAAACAGGTTGAGTTCGGCCTAACCGGAACAGTTGTCACCAACTACTTCATTGGTGAGGGAGAAAGAAGCGCTATTGGCCTGTGGCCACAGTTTTTCACTCGATTGGTCTATGGAATTAACTTTGGTCTGATGCTCGGTCTGGCCAGTGTTGGCCTCTCATTGGTGTTTGGTACCACCAAGCTCTCTAACTTTGCCCACGCGGAGATGGTTACCTTCGGTGCGGTGATTGCACTGTTCCTTGCAAGTTTTGACATCAACCCGTTTCTGGGAATCATCCTGGCGGTAATCGCCAGTGGTGCGGCCGGATTGGCTCAAGATGTGGTCATTTGGCGACCGTTGAGGCGCAAGGGCCTCGGCATTGTGCAGCTGATGATTGTTTCAATCGGCCTGGCCCTGACTCTTCGATATGTTTATCAGTTCTTCATCGGAGGAAGCACTCGACAGCTACCAAGCTTGGGTGGTGAATCATTCAAGTTTTTCGGAACACTCACCCTGTCCTCAACTGACATCGCATCAATGGCCATCTCAATCGTTGTCCTCACAACCTTTGCCCTGTGGCTAACCCTCACCAAAACCGGTAAGGCAACCAGGGCAATCAGTGACAACATCGATTTGGCTGCAGCCAGCGGCATTGATGTTGATCGAGTGATTCGATACGTCTGGATTGCAGCCAGCGCGCTGGCTGGACTGGGAGGAATCCTATGGGCTTATTTCCGCCCCGGAATCAAGTGGGACATGGGAGAAAAGATTCTGCTGCTGATTTTCGCAGCGGTTGTTTTGGGAGGCTTGGGAACGGCCTTCGGAGCGCTCATCGGAGCACTAATCGTTGGAATCATGGTTGAAACCTCAACAATGATTCTGGCTCCAGATATCAAATATGTCGGTGCGTTGATTGTCTTGATTGGCGTGCTTTTGGTCAAGCCAACGGGTTTGTTGGGTTCGAAAGAACGAATAGGTTAGGCAGGCTGAAATGGACTGGATACAGATACTTTCAAACACAGCTGAGTCAATTCTCAGCCCGGTTACTTTTGCATTCATTTTGGCAAGCCTCGGTCTTGCCATGCACTTCGGATTCGCAGGGCTTTTGAACTTTGGTATTGCGGGCTTCATGGCAATTGGTGCCTATGGCTACGCCATCAGCATTTTGCGATTTGACTTCCCATGGTGGGCGGGAATCCTTGTCAGCATCGTCGCAGCCATTGGGTTTGCAATATTGCTAGGTGCACCGACTCTTAGGCTTCGAGGGGATTACCTGGCGATTGTGACAATTGCGGCAGCGGAGATTGCTCGACTGCTGTTTTTGACAAACACCTTTGATGACTTCACGGGAAGCGCCAGTGGTCTGTTTGGTTACCACGACAGCTTTCGTGGGGCGAACCCAATCCCTGAGGGGAACTATGGATTTGGACCCTTTGTTTATTCAGAAACCGACTGGTGGGTGCGAATCTTTGGATTTTTAGTCCTGGCGGCAGTGATCTGGCTTCTGTGGGCTCTCACCAAAAGTCCCTGGGGTCGAGTCATCAAAGGAATCCGTGAAGACGAGGATGCCGTTAGGGCACTTGGTAAAAACGTTTTTGCCTACAAAATGCAGGCATTGATTATCGGTGGTGTCTTTGGAGCTCTGGGTGGGGTTGTCTATGCACTCCCAAGTGCTATCAACCCAACTGTGTATGTGACGTCCCTGACGTTCTTCATCTGGACAGCGTTGCTACTGGGTGGAGCTGCAACAGTGTTCGGACCAGTGTTGGGTTCAATCATCTTTTGGGTGTTACAGGCATTTTTGACAAATGTTCTTCCAGCACTGACCCAAGATGGGGCCATCTTGGAAGGTCTAACCAGTCAGCAGGGTTCAACGCTGAGGTTTATTTTGGTGGGAATCGGACTGATGCTAATCGTGATTTATAGACCGCAAGGTATTAGAGGAGACAAGAGGGAGTTGACCTTTGTCAAATAGCGAGCCAGTAAAGGCAACCGGTCTGCATGTAGGCGAGGCAAAACCGGGTGTGGCCAAAGTAGACCCAATTTTGAAAGCAGATAACGTCACCAGGAAATTCGGTGGTCTGACTGCGGTCGATGTTGATCACGTGGAGATTCCAAGAGGTGCCATCACCGCATTGATTGGCCCAAATGGAGCGGGTAAGACAACTTTTTTCAATCTCTTGACTGGCTTTGATAGCCCTGACACGGGTGAGATGGAGTTCGATGGCAAAAGCGTCAAGGGCATGCGAAGCCACCAGATTGCCAAATTGGGCCAGGTTAGAACCTTTCAGCTAACGAAAGCACTGAGCTTGCTAACGGTTTTGGAAAATATGAAGCTTGGCGCCAAAGACCAAACTGGCGAAAAAATTCTCAGTTCGCTGGTTCCAAGTATTTGGAAAAAAGAAGAAGCTCAGATTGAGGAGCGGGCCATCGAGCTTCTGAAGCGCTTCAAGCTTCACGAGAAAAAAGATGACTTCGCAGCCAGCCTTTCAGGTGGTCAAAGAAAACTTTTGGAAATGGCCAGGGCTCTAATGACAGAGCCAACTCTTGTGATGTTGGATGAGCCAATGGCTGGCGTTAATCCAGCTCTAACAGAGAGTCTTTTAGGACACGTGTTGGATCTCAAAAAAGAGGGCATGACCGTATTGTTTGTGGAGCACGACATGCACATGGTTCGCCATATCGCCGACTGGGTGATTGTTATGGCCGAGGGTCGGATTGTCGCCGAAGGTCCAGCTGACACTGTAATGAAAGAACAAGCAGTTATCGATGCCTATCTTGGAAGTCACCAGGAAACCGATTTGGGTGTTGTGACCGGAAGAATTGACGCCATTGACGATGGAGAAAAAGCGTGAGCCCAGTAGTTGAAATCAATAACCTCTACGCCGGTTACCTTCCCGGCGTGAACATCCTCAATGGCGCAAACCTTTATGCAAATAAAGGTGAGCTTATTGGAATCATTGGACCCAACGGTGCTGGTAAGTCAACACTTTTGAAATCAATCTTTGGATTGGTCAATGTCCGTGAAGGCTCAATCAAGCTAAACGGCGAGGAGATAACAGGTCTAAAAGCAAACAAACTTGTATCAAAGGGTGTTGGCTATGTGCCTCAGAACAATAATGTTTTCCCGTCTCTGACCATTGAAGAAAATCTCCAAATGGGCCTCTACCAAGATCCATCAAAATTTAGTGAGCGGGCGGAGTTTGTGGTGGACATCTTTGCTGAGCTTGGAAAAAGAATGAAGCAGAAAGCGGGTTCTCTCTCCGGTGGTGAGCGCCAAATGGTGGCCATGGGACGAGCTTTGATGATGGACCCCGAGGTTATGCTTTTGGACGAGCCCAGTGCGGGCTTGAGCCCTGTGAAGCAGGATGAAGCTTTTATCCGAGTCTCTGATATCAACAAAAAGGGTGTAACCACCATCATGGTTGAGCAGAATGCCCGCAGATGCCTTCAGATCTCCGACAGGGGTTATGTTTTGGATCAGGGTGTTGATGCAGTCACCGGCTCCGGTAGAGAGCTTATGGACGACCCTAAGGTCGTTGAGCTCTATCTCGGTAACCTGGGTGCCTAATGCCTAAAGGCGCAGTTCTTGGAGTATCGATAGCAATCGGAACGGCAATTGGTGTGGCAATAAATCAAGTGGCGGTTGGAATTGCTGTAGGCGTAGCAATTGGTGCAGCCCTAGCGAGCAGAAAAAAGAACTAAGTAATAAAAAATCCCCAGGGTCATAAGAGACCCTGGGGATTTTTTTGTGCTAACTAATTAGCCAATTGGTGAGTAGGTGTTATCTGCACCGTACTGGTAGACAACAACAGCACCCTCAGTTGGGTCACCGTTCTCGTCGAAGGTAACTGGGCTTGAGACACCGTCGTAGTCGGCTACGCCGCCACTGTTGATGATCTCAGCACACTCACTGAAGCTGGTGCACTTTTCGCCGTCACCTGAACCACCTGAAACTTCTTGAAGCTTCCCGGCGATATCAGCGGAGTCGGTTGAACCAGCTGCCAATGAAGCAAGAGCCAGCAGCACAGTTGAGTCATAAGACTCAGGGCCGTAGGCAAATACGCCAGCTAGGTCATCGTTTCCAAGTGAAACCCAGAAGTCGTTCATACGCTCTGTGAATGCAACTACCTCGTCTGGGTTTGCACCAGGCAAAGTACCCTTAGCACCCTCCATCAAACCAGGCTCAAAGTCCTCTGAGTAGTTTGAAAGGTTTCCATCAACCAGGTAGAAGTTTGATGCGTCGTACTGTGCTGCTAGGTCAGGAGCAATGGTCTTGATCTCATCAAATGTGATCAGAACAATTGCGTCTGGGTCAACAGCCAATACCTCGTTGATCTGTGAGGTGAAGTTGGTGTCACCGGTGTTGTAGGTAGGCGCTGCCAATACCTCTCCACCTGATGCCTCAAATACTTCCTGCACGCGGTCACGTAGACCGGTACCGTATGGGTCGTTTAGAACGATCATGGCGATCTTCTCGTGACCATCCGCTGAGATCTGGTTCGCTAGAACCTCACCCTGCAATACATCTGAAGGTGCTGTACGGAAGTACAGTCCGTTATCGTCATAGGTGGTGAATGCTGGTGAGGTGTTTGCTGGTGAGAAGTGGATAACTCCAGCACCAGTTACCTGGTCAATAAACTGCAATGACACACCTGATGATGCGGCACCAATGATGGCTTTGACGTCCTCGTTCAATAGACGGGGAATCTCGGTCTCATAAGCCTTGTTATCGGTGTCACCTGAGTCTCCAAATACGACCTCAACTTCAATGCCTGCGTCTGCAGAGTTGATGTCATCCTGTGCTAGGTAAACACCTGCTTCCTCGGGTGGTCCCAAGAATGCTAGGTTTCCGGTGATTGGAAGTGCGGTACCCAGTTTCAGCTGTAGGGTCTCGCCTGAGGCCCCACCTGACTCTTCGGTAGCAGCACAACCGGTCAATACCAAAGCTGCAGCAGCGGTTAGCGCTGAAGCCTTGACTAGACCTGAACGTGAAAATGCGTTCATTAGTTAGCTCCTTTGTTTTGCTAGAACGGCTCTGGCACACGCCAAAGCCGACTTATAAAGAATAGTAAGTAAATTCACTCTTTACACGGAATGAAATTCAGTAAAAGCTTAAAAAGTTCCCAAAAACACCACTAATTACATAACATTTTCATAAATTCTAAAGAAAAAGATTTAATAATCTCTTTTTTTAAACGAATTCCTTAGAATTTTACCCCTCAGAGGCCCCATGTAACAATCAGGTTTCAAGTTGCTATTGAAACTCGTATGCGATTGTCTCTGTAGGCATCAAAAGTGAGCACCACTAGCCCAATCCAAACCAAGATAAACCCAGCCCAGCGAACCGGCCCCATCTGTTCGCCGAAGTAAAACAGCCCGAGCAAAAACTGAATCACTGGGGTCAAATACTGAATAAACCCAATTGATGACAGACGGATTTTGCTTGCTGCCGCTCCAAATAAGATCAATGGCACCGCGGTCATAAAACCAAAGGCGATTAGCGCCGATGTGCCCATCACGCCAACCACTCCAAACTGAATTTGCACGAAGCTTCCAACAATGAATAGCTGGATGATTGCAAAGGGCAATAAAAATCCACTTTCGATAGTGAAACTGTGGATAGCTCTCACCTTCGAGCCCATCTTGTTTTTGGCAAGGCTATACATTCCAAAACTTGCAGCCAAAACAAAGGCAATCCAGGGAAGTCTTCCAAAATCAAATGTGACAACTATCACCGCCACAAAACCAATACCCAAAGCCACCCACTGAAGCGGTCTCAGTTTCTCCCTGAGAACCAAAACCCCAAGCAAGACAGTGAATAACGGGTTTATGAAATAACCGAGGCTTGTCTCCAGCACGTTTCCAGTTGCAACACCAAAAACGTAGGTCTGCCAGTTTGCGTAAATAAAAACAGCCGCTAAAAACACCCAGATCAGACTCTTGGGCTTTTTCACCAGGGCAATAATCGGCTTCCAACTCCGAGTTATCGTGACAATCAGGGCAGCCAAAACAAAACCGAAAACCACTCGCCAAACGACAACTTCAAATGGTGATGCAAATGATGCGGCATCAATGAATAACGGGAAAGAGCCCCAAATCAAATAAGCGCCAACGGCGAGGATGACTCCTACCGCTGGATCTGAAAATCTGCTCACTGGGCAATATTAGGGCAATAAAAAACCCCGGAGGCCATAAATGTTCTCCGGGGTTTGGAATTTATGTTTAGCCAACAATGGCTAGCACGTCACGCGCACTAAGCACCAGGAACTCTTCCCCGCCATATTTCAGCTCTGTGCCTCCATACTTAGAGAAAATAACCTTGTCTCCGACTTTTACATCAACCGGGATACGGTCGCCATCGTCATTGAAACGGCCTGGGCCAACTGCTACAACCTCGGCCTCCTGGGGCTTTTCTTTGGCAGTGTCAGGGATAACCAATCCAGATGCGGTTACCTGCTCTGCCTCTAGTGGACGTACCACAATGCGATCTTCTAGTGGTTTGATTGAAACCGACACTTTGACCTCTTCTTATACTCAAATACTTGTCTAGCAAACTCGGGTGTCGAGTGCTAATAAAACTTTAGAGAAGTTTTAGCACTCAGTCAAGGCGAGTGCTAGGTGTTGCTGTTGATAGTTTTATCTAATGGACAACCAAACCGCTGAAATTATCCTGAGCAGTGAGGCCTTGGAATTGCTGGCAGAGATTTCAGCAAACGAGCTGGAAGATGAATTTGAACTAAGCAAAAAACTCAGAAAGAGCTGGCCTCCTGAACTTGTCAGTGCCTGCATCACACAAGCCAAATTCAGACAGCGTGCCCAAAAAAAGTTTGGCCCTTTCGCCAACAGGATGCTTTTCAGCAGAGATGGCTTAGAACAAGCCAGCAGGCTATCCGTCTCAGCCCAGAGGGCAAATAGGTTTATTCAGGCAGGAGTTGAATCGGTTGTCGATCTTGGTTGCGGAATAGGCGGAGATTCAATGGCAATGGCGGGACTTGGAATCAAGGTCACGGCAATCGAGAGAGATGAGGTGAGCTCAGCATTGGCTCAGTTCAACACCGGTGGTTTGGGTGTTCAAGTAATCAATACAGATGCGGAAAAAATTGACTTAGATAAATTTCATGCTGTTTTTGCAGATCCCGCGAGAAGACGAGTCGGCTCAGGTGAACAAAGAAGCAGGCTCTCACCGTTTGAATACACCCCACCTCTGGATTGGTTAATAAACACAGTGGCAAAACAGAAACCAACCGCCATCAAACTAAGTCCTGCAGATGATTACACGGAAATAGATGGTGATTTTGATTTTGAGTGGATATCAGTTGCGGGTGAATTGGTGGAGCTAAGTGTTTATTCTGGATCGCTTAGAGGTGAAAATATTCGCCAAGCCAGACTGCTAACCAATTCAGGCAATCATGTTTTTGGTTCGAAAACTCTGCAATCACCGATTCCCGAGGTGAGCAAAGTGGAAAAATACATCCATGAACCAGACCCGGCGTTGATACGATCTGGGCTAATGGGTGAATTCGCAATTGAAAATAATCTGAAACTTATTGATAAAAAAATTGCATATCTAACTTCAACTGAATTGATGACCAGCCCCTGGCTGAAAACCTATGAGATTGAGCAGCAGTTTCCATTCGACATCAAACTGCTTAGCAAAGAATTAGCCAAACGAGACATTGGGATATTGGAAATCAAAAAACGCGGGGTTGATATAACCCCAGAAGAATTGCGAAAAAAGCTCAAATTAAAGGGAAAGGGTGCCGCCAGCTTGATTATTACCAAGCGGGACGACACCCGAATCGCACTTTTAGGGAAACCTATCCACTAGATGGCTCTCCTAGTGGAGCGGAAATGGCGACATAGGCTGGAGTCCACAGTCACCACAAGTGCTAAAAGGGTTCAATCAAAAGCAAAATAAAATCATTCCCCCGTTTATAACGAATCTATAAACTCTGAACTTTACTGACATCCATTGTTGACTCCGCTCCGAAGCTGTTTCCAGAGGGCTCCCTGCCTGCCATAACCAGTTGCGCCCCAAGGCTTGCAATCATCGCCCCGTTATCGGTGCAAAGAGCGAATCTAGGAATTCTAAGTTCAATTCCAGCTTGTGAGCACTTTTGGGTGGCCAACTGTCGAAGTCTTGCATTTGCGGTTACACCCCCACCGAGAATCAACCTTGGAACATCGTGCTCCTCACAAGCTTTTAGGGCTTTTGTGACCAGCACATCCACCACTGCCTCTCGAAAGCTGGCGGCAACATCGTGAACGTTGATCTCTTCACCATTGTCCTCAGCTTTTTCGACATACCTTGCTACCGCTGTTTTCAAACCACTGAAACTGAAGTCGTATTTATGTTCAGCCATGTCTTTGGGAAGCGAAAGCCCTCTTGGGAATCTGATTGCTCCAGGGTCGCCACCGATTGCGGCTTTGTCAATTTCTGGTCCGCCTGGATAGGGCAGTCCTAAAACCCTTGCAACCTTGTCAAAAGCTTCGCCGGCTGCGTCATCGATGGTTTCACCAAGAAGCACCACATCGTCTAATAAATCCCTCACTAAAAGTAACGAGGTGTGGCCACCGCTAACCAACAGCGCAATGCTTGGTGTTTGCAGACTTCCTCGCTCCAAAATATCTGCACCAACATGCCCAACCAGGTGATTCACCGCATATAAAGGCTTATCAAAAGCTTGCGCCAATCCCTTCGCCGCGCCAATTCCGACCATCAACGCTCCAGCCAAGCCAGGCCCGTTGGTGACTGCAATGGCGTCAATATCTTTTATTTCAATACCGGCTTCATCTAAAGCTGTGTCAATTGTTGGTTGCAGTGCCTCCAGGTGCGCTCGGGCTGCCACCTCAGGGACAACCCCTCCAAATCTTGCATGTATCTCCATGGAGCTATTCAGTGAATTAGACAACAACCTATTGCCCCTGACTATCCCCACCCCAGTTTCATCACAACTTGTTTCAATTCCCAAAACAAGTGGTTGGTGGATTTCTTTGCGCATTACATTCGCATCCACGCCCTCGGGTTTGTAATACCCCTTTCGGGTATCGATTTGTTCAAAACCAAATTTCTTATAAAGAGAAATAGCCGACTCATTATCAGCGCGGACATCTAAAAACACCTGCTCTGCGCCACTTCGTTTGGCAACATCAACCATCCGCTCCAATAGCTTTGTCGCAAGCCCCTGGCGCCTGTGACTTTGAGCGACAGCAATGGTGTTGATATCCGCCTGGAAGCTTCCCGCCGGAGATGAAACTCCGGCGTAACCAACCAGCTGAGTTTCATCGAGGGCAACAAAATATTGAGTGTGGATAGCTTCCAAATCTGCAAGCATTGCCGATTTGGACCATGCTTGGTCGGAAAAAATTTCTTTTTCAAGTTCCACCAGTGCCTCAAAGTCAGCGGGTGAGACAAACCTGATATTAATCATCCACTCACCCGCTTTCCAGCAGTTGGCGACACATCTGGTGATCGAAGATATAAAGCACTGACATCAGTAAGTTCAAAACCTGCGGAGATGGATTTCTCGGCAAAACTTCCTACCGCTTTTGCATCGCAAAGATGTTCGATGCGAGTAATTCCTTGATAGTAATTATCAACCTCGAGTGGCTTTAGAACCTGTAACTCATCTTCTCTAATCGGAAGTCCAGTTTGGTCAACACCCAAGTAGTGCCCAACAAACAACTCTCCGCGCTTGGCGTCACTTGTCACCAACCAGCGCTCATCATTGATTGTCTCTGAATAAAAACTTGCAACCGCGTCCAAAGAAATAACTCCGTGCAGAGGAATCTGTCTTGCTGTTGCAAATGCCACTCCGGCTGCCATTCCAACCCGCAAACCCGTGTAGCTGGCAGGTCCCCGACTGATTGCAACTCTGTTGATTTGCTCACCCGTAATCCCCGCCTGCTCCAAAGCCAACCCGATTGCCTGGCCAATATTTTCTGCATGTCCAAATGGGTCATCAAAGCCAGAGAACCCTAAAACCGCACCCTCGCTCACCACAGCGGCGGAGCTGCCGGCGGTAGTGTCAATTGCCAGTATCAAAAGCTATCTCCCTGCTTTGCCATTTTCCAAAACCACTGATTCGAACCATTCGCACATCACTTTGCTTGTCCCTTGAAAGCTCTATTTCCAACCAATCATCAGTGATGCCCTGGGTGAAATCACGGGGCCATTCGATGACCACAATTGATCTCTCGAAATCTATATCCAAATCATCCAATTCAACCGCTGAGCCCAATCGGTAAGCATCTACGTGAACAAATGGTGTTCCTGATTTGGTTTGGTGGGTCCTCGCTAAGACAAATGTTGGAGACTGAATGGTGCCCTCTGCGCCAAGTCCTTTTCCAATTCCTTTGGTCATTGTGGTTTTGCCAGCACCCAGTGCTCCGTTTAGCAAGACCATGTCACCTTTTTCTAATAGACCCGCTAACCGCTTTCCCAATAGCTGCATCTGCTGGTCATTTTCAACTATCAACTCTTGCAATAAAGTCAACTCAGAGACCCTTATAAATTCTTTGAGGTCTGGAACCCATGCCTGTGACAATCTCATAGTTGATAGTCGATGCTCGACTGGAAATTTTCTCCACCGGATTTTTATCACTGATGATTTCAACTAAGTCACCGATAGCTATCTCGCTATCTCCAACATCCAGCACGAACTGATCCATTGCTATTCGACCGACCTGTTTGAATTTTTCTCCGCCAATAATTACCTCAAAACCCTCCGCGGCCCTGGGAAGTCCATCTGCATAGCCAAACGGCACCAGGGCTAAAGTTGTCTCTTTTTCCGTTCGATAGCGAAAGTCATAGCTGACACCCTGCCCTGCGGGCACTCGCTTGAGATTCACAACCTCGGAATAAACACTCATGGCAGGCATTAGTGGCAAACCAGAAACATCTCGGCCATCCGGAGAGAGACCATAGAGCGCAATTCCACAACGCACCATGTCGAAATGCTGATTCGGATAGCTCAGTGTCGCATTCGATGCACTCGCATGGGCCAATTCAAATTCCAAGCCTTTGCCCCTTGCGTATTCAATTGCAGTTTCAAACACTTCAAACTGGTTCAGATCCTCCTGCTCGTTGGTGTTCGAGAGATGAGTGAATATGCCTTTGGCTTGATGTTTGCCATTTGTTAGTTCAATAAGTTTTTCTACCGCGGCTGGAAAATCATTAATTGAAAAACCATTTCTGCCAAGGCCAGTGTCCACCTTCACGTGCACAGAGAGGCCTTCCAAATTTTCTAAAAACTCCAGATGCTTAAAAGTTGAAACCCCCAGATCAATATTGTGATCTTTCGCTAATTCGAAGTCTTCGAATGAGTTGCTAAGCCAAGCCATGATTGGAGATTTGATGCCGGCCTCTCGAAGCGCGACCGCCTCTTGCACATCCGCAACACCCAGATAATCAACATCACTATCCAGGTGCCGAGCTATTTCAATTGCCCCGTGACCATATCCATCGGCTTTTACCACCGCCATCACTTTCGACGGCCTGGCTACACGCCTAAGAACTTCATAGTTCTCACGAATTCTTTCAAGGTCAATTCGAATCTCACGCATTAATAATTACTACCGCTCCCGCAATCCCTGCATCGTGGCTGATGCTCACATCAATTCTATTTGCCAAGGCGGGATGTCTAGAAGCAGTCTCCCCGTGCAGGATGATTTCTGGTCTGCCACCTTTGGTAACTTCAATCTCATTCCAGCTCAGAGTCTCTGGTTCACCAACTGCTTTTTTCAATGCTTCCTTGGCTGCAAACCTGGCCGCTTTTGATTCAAGGCTCAGCGATTGCTCTGACTCAAAAAACAATCTCTGGTTGAGCTTCGGTGTCTTATTTAGTGCAGAACCAAATCTGGCGATGTCCACCAAATCCATCCCGACTCTCATCACTCGACAGTCACCGATTTTGCTAAGTTTCTTGGCTGGTCAACATCTAAACCTTTGGCCTTTGCAAGCTCCATGGAAAAAATATGCAAAGGAACAACGCTTAGCACTGGGTTCAGTAAGGACATGGTCCTGGGCGTGTAGAAAACCTTCTTGGCATGTTCTTGAACTTCCTCGTCACCCTCCTCAGCAATAGCAATCACTTCTGCTCCACGAGCGTTGATCTCTTGAATGTTTGCCAATACCTTGGCGTGCAAATTCTCAGCTGCTGTTGGTGATGGAACAATCACAATCACCACCTGGCCTTTCTCCACCAAGGCAATTGGACCGTGTTTCAATTCTCCCGCCGCAAAACCCTCTGCGTGTATGTAGCTAAGCTCTTTGAGTTTCAAAGCACCTTCCATAGCTATTGGGAAGCCAACGTTTCTTCCCAAAAACAAAACCGACTCAACTGTTTTGATTTCCTCCGCCAAAGCCTGCACATCCCCGGTCATTTCAAGTGTTTTCTTCACCTTCCGTGGAAGAGTCAGAAGTTCCTTGCCAACCTCTGCTAGACCTTCTGTTTTTCCCAAAGATTTCGCCAGAAATAAAGCAAGCAGAAACCCTGCAGTGATTTGAGCTGAAAACGCCTTAGTGCTGGCCACCGCCACCTCGGGACCTGCATGGGTGTAGATAGTTGCATTGCTTTCCCGAGCAAGGGTTGCCCCCTGGGTGTTGCAAATGCTCAGGATTTTGGCTCCTCGCTCACCTGCATAGCGAATAGCCATCAAAGTATCCATGGTTTCACCGCTTTGACTGATGGCAACAACTAAAGTTTTCTCATCAATCACAGGATCCCGATAGCGAAGTTCGTGCGCTAATTCAACACTCACTGGGATTCTGGCTAGTTGCTCAATGGCGTATTTAGCAACTTCACCCGCATAGGCCGCGGTTCCGCAAGCAGTGATGATGATTCGATTGATGCTTGTCAGGTCCTCAATGCTCAAGCCTGCAAACTCGCTCAAATTTACATCGCCGCCAGCGTCAATTCGACCCATCAACGTGTCCCCAACCGCTTGTGGTTCCTCGCTGATTTCTTTGGCCATGAATGATTCCCAGCCACCCTTGCTGGCCTGTGTGGCATCCCAGCTAACCTCAAAGGTTTCAAATTCCACGGGATTTCCAGAAAAGTCTATAAGCTCAAATCCCTCTTTTCTAAGCTTCACAATCTGGTCTTGACCAACGCTGATGGCGGTTTTTGTGTAATCAACGAAAGCCGCAACATCACTTCCTAAAAAGTTCTCGCCCTCGCCAACGCCAATCACCAGAGGCGAGTTCCTTCGGGCAGCCAACACTAAATCGGGGTCATCTTTGTTGAGGGCCAAAATAGTAAACGCACCCTGCAACCTGTTTGCCACTCTAAGAAAGCTCTGTTCAAAATCCCTAGTCTTTGAATACTCAAAAGCGAGTAGCTGCGCAGCGACCTCGGTATCAGTCTCAGATTCGAAACTAATACCCTCCCCTTGCAGTTGCTTT
Source organism: Microbacteriaceae bacterium (assembly GCA_965660355.1). GTDB lineage: Bacteria > Actinomycetota > Actinomycetes > Actinomycetales > Microbacteriaceae > CAJXVY01. The sequence goes on along the minus strand of CBFHZN010000012.1, from coordinate 4,187 downwards.
TTTATTTCAGAGAAGTTTTCAATAATTCCGTTGTGAATCAGTGATATTTGTTGCTCTCCTGCGGTGTGCGGGTGAGCGTTTCCATCAGTCGGAGCACCATGGGTTGCCCAGCGAGTGTGGCCGATCCCAATTGAGGCTTCAGCCAATGGTGAGCTTTCCAATTCGTCTGTCAGAACCGAGAGTTTTCCAGCTTTTTTCCGAGTGAGTATTTGACCACCGGAAATGACTGACACTCCAGCAGAGTCATAGCCTCGATACTCGAGTCTTCTTAATCCTCCGACTAGGACATCCAGGGCTGATTTCGGGCCTACGTAACCCACGATTCCACACATATCTCTAATCTAGGGCAGACTAGTCACAAATGAATGCAGTTAGGACGGGAGTCAGCCCATATATCGAGATTGAGAGATCCGAATGGGCTGAATTGGGCTACTCTCTGAATCCTCCAATGACTGAATCTGAACTGGACCAGATTCGAGGACTCGGCGATTTTCTGGACCTGAATGAAGTTCAAGAGGTCTATCTTCCACTTTCAAGACTTATCAACATGTATGCCCAATCAGAGAGGTTGCTGCATAAACAATCAACCGATTACTTCGGTCCTCGGGCTAGCAAAACCCCTTTTGTTATCGGTATTGCTGGATCTGTTGCCGTTGGCAAATCAACTGTCGCCCGAGTCTTAGAAAAACTTCTCTCCCGATGGCCTGAAACCCCCAAGGTGGAATTGATCACCACCGATGGTTTTCTCTATCCAAATTCAGAGTTGGAAGCCAATGGCCTAATGCTCAGAAAAGGATTCCCAGAAAGCTACGACATCAAAGCTTTGATGAGTTTCATCTCTGATATCAAATCAGGCGTTGGGGAGGTTTCAGCCCCCGTTTATGACCACCTAACCTATGACATTATCCCCGGAGAGAAACAGGTCGTTCATAAGCCTGATGTCCTAATAATTGAGGGGTTGAATCTTTTGCAGCCACCGCAGTTTGATCAAGAGTTGGCACTGAGTGATTTCTTAGATTTCGGAATCTATGTTGATGCGGATTATAAAAACATCGAGAAATGGTTTATCTCTAGGTTTGAAAAACTTTGGAATTCAGCCTTTACTGACCCCAAGAGTTATTTTCACGACCTCACTAAAACCATGAACCCGGAACAAGCAATTGATCGGGCTGTGAAAACATGGAGAGAGATAAACCTGCCAAACCTAAAAGCAAACATTTTGCCAACTAAAAACCGTGCAACTGCGGTTTTGCAAAAGGGAAATAACCACAGGGTCGAATCGGTGCTGCTTAGAAAGGTCTAGAGACTGAGTCTCTCGCTGACCTTATTGGCCAACCTGTCTGCCCATCCCTGAGCGGTTCCCGTGTCTGCGGCTTCCACCATCACTCGAACCAAATTCTCTGTTCCGCTTGGCCTTAGCAACACCCTGCCGCTAGACCCCATCTCTTTTTCTGCCTGAGCAATGAGGGCAACGAGTTCCGGGTCATCGGTTTTTGTTTTATCAACGCCAGAAACATTCACTAACACCTGCGGGTAGCGAGTCATCTGCGAGGTTAGTTCACTGAGCTTTTTTGAAGAAGCCGCCATTTCCGCCATCAGTTGTAAGCCCGTGAGGATTCCATCTCCAGTGGTCGCGTGAGAACTAAAAATAATGTGACCGGATTGCTCCCCACCAAGGGTGTAACCGCTGTTGCGCATCTCTTCTAAAACGTAACGGTCGCCAACCTTTGTTCTCAAAAGATTTATATTCGCCTGCTCCATAGCTTTAGCTAGGCCCAAATTGCTCATGACCGTTGCAACCAAAGTGTCCCTTGCCAATTCTCCTCTGGCCTTTGCGGCCAAAGCCAGGATGGTCATGATTTCGTCACCGTCAACGATTTGGCCTTTTTCATCAATTGCCAAACATCTGTCCGCATCACCGTCAAAGGCAATCCCAACATCGGCATTTGATTCAATTACTTGTGTTTGTATTGCACCTAAATGAGTCGAGCCAAACCCTTGGTTGATATTTGTTCCATCCGGATCCGCACCAATTACAACTACTTCCGCTCCTGCATCCCTAATTGCCTCGGGCGCAACACCACTGGCTGCTCCGTGAGCGCAATCCAAAACCACCTTCAAGCCATTCAGGGAGTTTTTCATGGTGCCAAGAAGGTGCACGGTGTATCTATCTTCAGCGTCTGCAAAACGCCTTATTCTTCCAATATCCG
>CBFHZN010000012.1:0-1878 GCA_965660355.1 Microbacteriaceae bacterium | reverse complement strand
AGTTTTTCATGGTGCCAAGAAGGTGCACGGTGTATCTATCTTCAGCGTCTGCAAAACGCCTTATTCTTCCAATATCCACACCGATGAATTCCTGATTGGGTCCCTGCATGGATTTTTCAATTGCGTCTTCAGTTTCATCCGGTAATTTATTACCGCCCCTGGCAAAAATCTTTATACCGTTATCAGGTGCCGGATTATGGCTCGCTGAAATCATTACCCCAAAATCTGCATCCAAATCTGCCGTCAGAAAGGCTGCGGCAGGGGTGGGTAAAACTCCGGCATCATAAACATCAACGCCAGATGCTGCCAAACCAGCGCTCACCGAACTTGAAATAAAGTCAGAGCTAAGCCTTGGGTCGTGAGCTATTACGGCAATTGGTTTTCTAGCTTCTGATCTGGCCTGTTTTCCTAAAACATCGGCCGCCCCCCTTGCTAGGGAAACACAAAACTCAGCGGTAATGTCTCGACCCGCGAGACCACGAACGCCGTCAGTTCCAAACAGCCTGGCCATAGCCCAGAGTCTAGAGGACTAGCGCTTGGAGAACTGTGAAGCCTTGCGAGCCTTTTTCAGACCAGCCTTCTTGCGCTCTTTAATTCGAGCATCACGAGAGAGAAAGCCTGAGCTTTTGAGGTCCTTGCGGTTGTTGTCGGCGTCAATCTCGTTTAGTGCACGAGCAATGCCCAAACGCAATGCACCTGCCTGACCAGCAACTCCGCCGCCAGAGATTCTTGCGATTACGTCGTAAGCACCCTGCAGGTCCAATACCTTGAATGGGTCGGTGATTAGTTGCTGGTGAAGCTTGTTTGGAAAGTAATCTTGCAATTCACGACCATTTACGGTGATTTTTCCAGTCCCTGGAATCAGTCGAACCCTGGCGCTTGCTTCTTTGCGGCGTCCCAGTCCTGCACCATTTTGGGTCAGTGTTCCTCTGGAGCGAACCTCGGTCTTAACCTCGGTCTCGGTTGAATACTCGTTGTTTGCGGTTGTCTCGGCCAAGTTATTTTCCTTACTGGGCAATCTGATCGATGGTGTAGGTCTGTGGCTGCTGCGCCTCGTGGGGGTGCTCACTGCCGCGGTAAACCTTGAGCTTTGATGCAATCTGGTCACCGAGTTTGTTTTTTGGAAGCATTCCCTTGACTGCTTTTTCGACTGCCTTCTCAGGGTTTTTATCCATTAGCTCTTCATAAGAAACTGATTTCAACCCACCCGGGTAACCACTGTGACGATAGGCCCTCTTCTGAGAGAGTTTATTGCCGGTTAGAACAGCTTTCTCGGCGTTTATGATAATTACAAAGTCTCCGTTGTCCATATGAGGAGCAAAGGTTGGTTTGTGCTTTCCGCGCAGCAATGTTGCTGCGTGACTGGCCAGGCGACCCAGCACCACATCAGATGCGTCGATGATGTGCCACTTGTGATCAAGCTCACTGGCCTTAGGTGAATATGTACGCACGCTAAATTCCTTTTGTTATCTAAACAGGTGATTCACGTTGTGAATCTATGTTGGCAAACCCGCCAAACCCAAACGATAATACTAGCCTTTGATGCACCTCAGGGTCAACCAAAAACTACTCCAGAGTCCTCAGATTCCTTGTCTTTTCGGCCTGCTCTGCCAAAAGGTGGTCCTCAGGATAATTCACCTGCATCAAAGTGAGTCCCTCCGCTCCAACCACCTTGAATTTTCCAACACGCTTTTTCTGATTCAATATCGTCAGCAACTGTTCAAACGAGAGTTCATTTTCACCGATTGCCACCAATGCACCGACAATCGATCTAACCTGGTTATGGCAAAATGCATCTGCCTCTAAATCGATAATGATTTCATCCTCGGTTTCTAAAACCTCCAGCTTTTTCATTTCTCTAATGGTTGTGGAGCCCGC
>CBFHZN010000011.1:35566-39112 GCA_965660355.1 Microbacteriaceae bacterium | reverse complement strand
GTTCGCAGATTGAAATCTCGGGAGATGAGATTATCTATAACGGAAAAACACGCATGCGTTTGAGTGACAAGGAGCGTGTTAGAAAGACCTCTCCTTCACCACTATTGCAACTAAAGCCAGCGCTTACCTATATCTGGGCAATTCCAACCGGTGTTTTGGTTGGAATTGCTGGAACTCTGTTGCACAGATCTGTTGATGGATCGGGATTCCCAATTGGACTGGTTGTCGCTCTGTCAATGGTTGCCTCACTTGCTTTGGCGTTGAGGTTATTGAGAAATTCAAGAGGCGCGCTTTATTTGATGAGCTTTAGCTTGATAATCACCGTTTTTCTGATGGCACAGAGGCAACCTGGGGGAGAGTTATTCATAACCACAGACCTTGGAGGCAACTTTTTTGAATCCGTTGGGAATCTCTGGGCCTACGGGTCAATTGTCCTTGTTGGGTTGATAATGGTGTTTCCAGAAATCAAGAGCTCTGCTTGGAAACAACAAGCGAATCGGAATGGATGAGATAATGAAGAGAGTTAGGAGTGAGGTTTGACCTACGTTATTGCTCTTCCCTGTGTGGATGTTAAAGACAAAGCTTGCATTGATGAATGCCCGGTTGATTGCATCTATGAGGGCGATCGAATGCTCTATATCCAACCCGATGAATGTGTTGACTGCGGCGCCTGCGAACCCGTTTGCCCGGTTGAGGCCATCTACTACGAGGACGATGTTCCCGAGCAGTGGGCAGATTACTACGATGTGAATGTGGACTTCTTTGATGAAATTGGCTCTCCTGGAGGGGCTGCCAAGATGGGGCCCATTCCTGGAGATCACCCGCTAGTTGCAGCATTGCCTCCGCAAGGCGAGTAGTTGTTCGATCGACTTCCAGAATACCCTTGGCAAAAACTTGCCCCGTATAAAAAAACTGCTGAACAGCACCCGGATGGAGTGGTGGATCTAAGCATTGGTTCACCTGTTGATGAAACTCCGGAGATTATTAGAAAAGCTCTTGCTGAGGCATCTAACAGTGCTGGATACCCTTCGGCAACTGGAACGGCTGCTCTTCAGCAGGCAATTGTTGATTGGTTTTCTGCGCGTCGGTCAGTTTCATTATCAACCAAGCAGGTGATGCCCACGGTTGGTAGCAAAGAATTTATCTCTTGGCTTCCAGTGATGCTGGGGCTTGGCCCAGGAGATGCCGTGATCCAACCAGCACTTGCCTATACCGCTTACGAAGTTGGGGCGAAGTTTGCAGGTTGTGAGCTGATAAGTGAAGATGACCCTGAGCTTTGGCCTGAAAACACGAAACTAATTTGGATTAATTCTCCAGCAAACCCAAATGGTTCAGTCATGACCAAAGTGGATATGAAAAATGCGGTTATTCGTGCCAGGGAGCTTGGCGCGGTGCTGGTTAGTGATGAGTGCTATGCAGAACTTGGCTGGCAAGCAGGCTTTGAAACCAAGGCAACACCATGTTTATTAGAAGCTGACGTAACCGATGGGGATATGACAAACCTACTTTCCATTTACTCGCTTTCCAAGCAATCTAACCTTGCTGGCTACCGAGCAGCACTGGCTGGCGGAGATGAAAACCTTATCCAAGGCCTAATCAATCTTAGAAAGCATGCTGGGCTAATTGTCCCCAGTCCGATTCAAGCGGCCATGGTTTTAGCCCTTGGGGATTATTCGCATGTTGCAAAACAAAAAAAGCTTTATAGAAATCGGATTCAAATCCTGAGTGAAGCTTTATTGAGCGCTGGTTTTTCTGTATCTGACTGCCAAGGTGGGTTATATCTCTGGGTTGAGGTCAAAGACACCTTTGAAGCCGTGGATTGGTTTTCCAAGCTGGGGATATTGGTGGGTCCTGGAGAGTTTTACGGGCAGGCCGGCAGGGGTCATATTCGAATCTCTGCAACTGCAAGCGATGAAGATGTTCAGCGGGCTTCCAGAAGATTGAAAATGCTTTAGGGTAAGAACACCGTCATCATTTTAAAGCGAGGAGACACCTTGACCTCAGAAGACAAAGTTTCACTGAGCTACGGCGACAAAACCGTCGAGTACCCAGTAATCCCAGCAACCGAAGGACCCGGAGGGTTTGATATTTCGGGGTTGATGAAAGACGTTGGTCTCACAACCCTTGACCAGGGATTTGTGAACACGTCATCCACTAAATCAGCCATCACCTATATTGACGGCGAGGCAGGCATTCTTCGCTATCGCGGATACCCAATCGAGCAACTCGCTGAGCAGAAAAGCTTTTTGGAGGTTGCCTATCTATTGATTTATGGAGAGCTACCATCCGCCAGCGAATTTAGTGAATTTGAAGACAAGATTCGCAGGCACACTTTATTGAAAGAGGATTTGAAAGACTTCTTCAAAGCCTTCCCAAGATCAGCTCACCCAATGAGCGTTTTATCCAGCGCTGTTAGTGCACTGGGAACTTTTTATGAGGATTCAGTTAATCCCAAAGACCCCGAACAGGTGGAGCTTTCAACCATCAGGCTTTTGGCAAAGTTGCCAGTGGTTGCAGCCTATGCACAGAAGACCTCTGTTTCGCACGCGCTTTTATATCCAGATAATTCTTTGAATTACGTTGAGAATTTTTTGTGGATGACCTTTGGAAACAATGCCGAGAAGTATGTTCAAAACCCAGTCATAACAAAGGCGTTGGACACCCTGTTTTTGCTCCACGCTGACCACGAGCAAAACTGCTCGACATCCACTGTCAGGCTGGTTGGTTCTTCGCAGGCGAACATGTTTGCATCCATGAGTGCTGGTGTAAATGCTTTATATGGCCCACTTCACGGTGGTGCTAACGAGGCTGTGCTTGAGATGCTGGAGGGCATTCGCGAATCAGGAGACAGTGTTGAGAAATTCATTGAACGCGTTAAGAACAAAGAAGAGGGCGTTCGCCTGATGGGCTTTGGTCACCGTGTTTATAAAAACTTTGACCCCAGGGCAAAAATCGTCAAGACAACCGCTGACAGTGTTTTGAATGACTTGGGTATTCATGACCCACTTTTGGATATTGCCAAGCAAATGGAGGAAGCGGCATTGAAAGATGACTACTTCGTTTCTCGCAAGCTTTATCCAAACGTTGATTTTTACTCAGGTGTTATTTACAAGGCCATGGGATTTGAGCCAAAGATGTTTACAGCTTTGTTTGCTCTTGGTCGTCTGCCGGGATGGATTGCTCACTGGAGAGAAATGATGAGTGATCCGGTTACCAAGATTGGTAGGCCACAACAGGTTTATACCGGTTCTAGCGAGAGAAATCTTTAGAGAGAAAAATCAGCTCACTATCCCCGTAGTTTTTGGTTTCATCTAGATTCCAGCCCCTAAGCTCAGGCAATTCAGTCTTTGAGGATTTTTCCAAGATGACGATTCCAGCAGATAAAGGTTTGAGCTGATCGAAATTCTCAGCAAGCTTTTTCATTGGGTAGTCATAGGGCGGGTCCAAAAAGATAATGTCGAAGTTTCCAACAATGTTTTCTAAAGCTTTGAAAACTGGTTGTTGAATTGAGCGAATTTCCGCCTCTTCAGGAAGATGAGAGCTCAC
>CBFHZN010000011.1:17907-35556 GCA_965660355.1 Microbacteriaceae bacterium | reverse complement strand
GTTCAGCATTTTCAAGACAGGTTTTCATGGCCGAGGCATCCTTTTCAACCATCAGCAATTTTTTAGCGCCGCGGGAGACGGCTTCCAAACCCACCGCACCGGTTCCTGCGAATAAATCCAGAACACTGGCTCCATTCAGAATCGACCTTGATTCGAGCATTGCAAAAAGTGATTCCTTCAGTCGATCACTTGAGGGTCTGGTCGTTTTGGCGGGGGATAGCAATTTTCTGCCACTGGCAAAGCCTGCAATTATTCTGCTCACTTTTACGAGCCTACGGCCCAATTATTGAAAATCTGAATAGGTTAGAGGGGTGGCAAGCTTTGAAACCAACCTTGATGAATTAATTGGCGAGAAAACCGCCAAGCAAATGGCTCGTGCCTTTGACATCAAAACCGTTGAAAATTTACTCAGGCACTACCCAAGACGGTATTTGCAAAGAGGTCAGTTGACACCCATGAGTCAATTGCCAATCGGTGAGAGCGTGACCATTTTGGCCGAGGTTGAAAAGGTCAACACAAGGCCCATCAAGGGCAAAAAAGGTTCTATTTTGGAAGTAACCATCACAGATGGTTCGGCGAGTGCGAAGCTGACTTTTTTTAATCAAAGCTGGCGCTCCAATCAACTGCTTCCGGGTAGTCAAGGGTTATTCGCTGGCAAGACCAGTGTTTTTTCAGGGCAAATACAGCTAGCTCACCCAGACTATGAACTGTTTGATGAGCAATCCGAGGTTGATGCTGAGGCTTGGGCTAAAAAACCAATACCGATTTATCCAGCGTCATCGACTGTTCCCTCGTGGCGCATTCAAAAACTAATCAAAGAGATTCTTGTTCAGCTGGAATTTCCCACTGAGCCTCTGGGCGAATCAGTCAGAGATGAGCTTGGAATTCTGACACTTGAACAATCTCTGAGTTTGATCCACCAACCATCTGCCATAAGAGATTTCGAGCAGGCTCAGCTGTCACTGAAAACCCATGAAGCCCTGGGGTTGCTATTGGAGTTTGGTTTATTGCGAAACAAGCTCTCATCCGTTCAAGCTAAAAAGCGGGTTGCGGGAAAACTGCTTGAGCAGTTTGATTCTTCTCTTCCATATAAGCTCACATCCGCTCAGAAAAAGGTTGGCACGGAGATTGAAGCTGACCTTGCAAGTGGCACACCAATGAATCGCCTATTGCAAGGTGATGTTGGCTCAGGAAAAACCGTGGTTGCACTGAGGGCGATGCTTGCGGCCATCGAGGATGGTTCGCAAGCGGCCATCATCGCACCCACAGAGGTGTTGGCAACCCAGCACTTCATAGCCATCTCTGAGGTTCTGGGTGAGCTTGGGGAGTCTTTGCAACCGGTGTTGCTAACGGGTCAGATGAGTCAAACTGAGCAGCGAAAGGCTTTGCTCAAGATAGTCAGTGGCAGTGCTCGAATCATCATCGGAACACACTCTTTGATTTCTGATCGGGTGGAGTTTTTTGATTTATCACTCGCGGTGATTGATGAGCAACATCGTTTCGGCGTTGAACAAAGGGAAGCTTTGCGTTCAAAAGGTGAGAATGTCCACACCCTAATCATGACAGCAACACCAATTCCCAGAACACTTGCGGTTACCATCTTTGGGGATCTAAGCGTTTCCATCCTGGATGAAAAGCCAGCGAACAGACAGAAGATTGCCACCCACGTGGTGAATGTCTCTGAGGGCAGTCATGTGAGCCGGGTGTGGCAAAGGGTTTCTGAAGAGATTGAATCGGGTTCGCAAGCCTTTGTTGTTTGTCCAAGAATCGAACTCACCGATCAGGATGAGGGAGAGGGGGCTAGTGCTGCAGCGGTCGAGGTTGCACATTCGCTTCGAAGCAATCCCTATCTTCAAAATGCATCGATAGGTTTATTGCACGGCAGAATGCCCGCCGAGGATAAAACCCAAGTCATGAACCAATTCACTAACGGCGAGATTGATGTCTTGGTTTCAACCACGGTTATCGAGGTTGGTGTGGATGTTCCAAATGCAACCGCAATGGTGGTTTTGGATGCTGACCGATTTGGATTAGCCCAGCTTCATCAACTCAGGGGAAGAGTTGGAAGAGGTTCAAAGCCTGCCGTGAGCCTGTTGCTCACAGCAAGTGATCCAGAATCAGAGTCCTATCAAAGATTAACCGCAATGGAGAAAACTGATGATGGTTTTGAGCTAAGTGAAGTCGATCTGCTTTATCGAAAAGAGGGGGATGTGACTGGGGTCAGCCAATCGGGCACCAAATCAAGATTGAAGCTTCTGGGGGTGGTGAAAGATCAGGAAATCATCGGCAGAGCACAACCTGTCGCTAGAGAGCTTTTGGAAACCGATGAGGATATAGAGCAAATTGTGAGGCTTTGTTCACCAATAGACGACCAGAAGGTCATCAGTCGGGGCTAGGGTTTAACCATGAAGCACATAGCTGTTTATCCGGGGAGTTTTGACCCTGCAACACTTGGACACCTGGGAATTCTAAAAAGAGCAACCAAGTTATTTGATGAGGTGCACGTTTTGGTTGTTCATAACCCCAGCAAAAAGCCTCTTTTTAGCTCTGCAGAGAGACTAAACATGATCAAACAGAGCGTTCGTGAACTTGGGATCGAGATGTCACCACTTAGGTTTTCAACCCTGGAGAGCGGCTTATTGGCCGAATACGCTGATGTTCACGGTGCGCATGCTCTAATCAAGGGGTTTAGAACAGTAGCTGACATCGAATACGAACTTCCTATGTCGCAGGTCAATAATGACCTAAGTGGCGTAGAGACAATTTTCATGGCAAGTGAGCCCGGGCTTGGGTATGTTTCTAGCTCTCTGGTGAAGGAGGTATCAAGCCTTGGCGGAGATATTTCCAAATACGTTACCGAGGCTGTTGCCTCACAGATAAGCGAGAAATTAAATGCAGGCTGATTGGGTTGTTCCGGTTAGGTCAATGGTTGGAAAACCGGGAAGCATGGAACAGATGGATTTCAACGTTGAGCTAGAAGAGCGTTGGGGAACCGAAATGGTGGAAATACCCAATGGCGACTCAATCGGTATTGAATTGAGACTAGAAAGCGTTCATGAGGGGATTTTGGCCACCGGCAAAGCCTTTGGCACTGCAAAAACCCAGTGTTCTAGATGCTTGGAAGCATTGGATGACCCATTCAGGGTAGCTTTTCAGGAACTTTTCGCCTATTCTGGTGAGTCGGACGACGACCTTTTGGTGATTGACAACACAGTTGATCTCGAAGAGGTGGTTCGAGATGCGGTTGTCATCAGTTTTCCGTTTCAGCCAGTTTGTGACGAAGACTGCATGGGTTTGTGTGCCGAATGTGGCCTAAACCTAAATGACCACCCGGATCATGTTCACGAGGGTCAGATTGACCCGAGATGGGCAGAATTAAAAAAGCTTAAAGAGGAAGAGTAAGAATTATGCCAGTTCCAAAGCGACGCAAATCCAGGGCGAACACCCATTCACGCCGCTCGCAGTGGAAGGCCGCTCCAGTGCAGCTGAACAAGACTGTTGAAAACGGCAAGACTGTTTACAGCATGCCGCACAGAGCGAAGGTTGTCACCGACAGCGTGGGCACCGAGCTTTACATGGAGTACAAGGGCCGTAAAGTAGCTGACGCGTAAATTATGGAACTTGACAAGCTGCAATCGCGGCTTGGTGTGGAGATAGACCCCAAGCTTCTGAGGCTTGCGCTAACACACAGTTCCTACGCCTATGAAAATGGTGGAGCAAACAACGAGCGCCTAGAGTTTTTGGGCGATTCCATTTTGGGCTACGTTGTCACAAGCCATCTCTACTCGCTTCTTCCAGATTTGAACGAAGGCGAACTCACCAAAATCAAAAATGGCGTCGTCAGCGCCCAGGCACTTGCGTCTGTTTCGCAAAGACTGGATGTGGGCAGCTTTTTATACCTCGGAAAGGGCGAGGAGCAAACCTCTGGTCGAAAAAAGCCGAATCTTTTAGCAGATGCGTTTGAGGCTATTTTGGGGGCTGCTTATCTCTCTGCAGGCATCGACGGTGCAAGAAAACTCATTGAAAGCTTTATTTTTCCGCTTTTAGATGACCCTGATGCAATCAGGGAGGCGTCAGACCCAAAGACCACCCTGAATGAAAAGCTGATTGCCAAAAATCGTCCAACTGTTTTTTATGAGATTGAATTCGAAGGTCCAGATCATCAAAGAGTGTTTTTTGCTAAAGCATTCAGCGGGGAAAATTTATTGGGCAAAGGAGAGGGTCTAACCAGACGTTCGGCCGAATCGGATGCAGCGGTTGATGCCCTGCGCAACTTCGATAATGCCTGAGCTTCCAGAGGCGGAAACAGTTCGCAAAGGACTGGCGCTTACAGTGTTGAATTCAACTATTGAACAAATCGAGGTCTTCGATAAGAGATGTTTAAAAAAACATCCCGGGGGACCAGATGATTTCCTGAGCATAATGCGCGGTAGAAGCTTCAAAGCAGCCGTAAGGCGGGGAAAGTTTATTTGGTTGCCGCTGGATATTGAGGGCTTTGCGATGGTTATGCATTTAGGCATGAGCGGCCAAGCGCTAATTAGAACCAAAGATTTTGCTCCAGAGAACCAAGTCAGGTTGCACATGAACCTGGACAACGGATTGCAGTTTAGATTCTCAGACCAGCGATTATTCGGTTCGTTGATGGTTGATCAATTGCAGCCGGTTGAAGGCCACTCGGCTGGGTTTAGTCCAGAGAGTGAAAACCAGTGGGAGATACCCGCTTCAGTCGCGCACATAGCACGCGACCCACTGGATCAAGAATTCAATCTTGAGTATGTGAAGAAAAAAATCAAGAACCGCTCAGCGGGGATCAAGCATGTCTTGCTTGATCAGCAATTGGTGAGTGGAGTTGGAAATATTTATGCCGATGAGTCTTTATGGCGAGCTAGGTTGCATTTCAACCAGCCAGCCAATTCAATTTCGTCTAAAAAGCTCACGGAGTTGTTTGGGCATGTGAGGGAGGTCTTGGCTGAAGCTGTTGAGCAAGGGGGGACAAGTTTTGACCAGCAGTATAAAAACATAAATGGCCAGTCGGGTTACTTCTCTCAGAAACTTAACGCCTACGGGCAGAAAGGCAAGCCCTGCAATCGCTGCGGGAAGCCAATTAGTCGGCAATCTTGGGAAAATAGGGGAAGCCATTTTTGCCCTGTCTGCCAGCGAATCAGAAAACAGAAACTAAAGTAATTAGCACTATCCACTAAGGAGCGGGCGCAGATTGCATCTGAAGTCACTAACACTGAAAGGCTTTAAGTCTTTCGCGCAAACCACCACCCTGAATTTTGAACCGGGTGTTACTGCTGTTGTCGGACCCAACGGTTCCGGGAAATCAAATGTGGTGGATGCGCTGGCCTGGGTGATGGGTGAACAGGGTGTCAAGTCTTTGCGGGGTGCAAAGATGGAAGATGTCATCTTTGCAGGAACCTCAACGCAGGCACCTCTGGGTCGCGCAAGTGTGGAGCTGGTGATTGACAACGCCGATGGGGCTTTGCCGATTGATTATTCAGAAGTAAGCATCTCTAGAACTCTTTTTAGAAACGGCAGCAGTGAGTATGCAATCAATGGTGATCAGTGCAGATTATTGGATGTTCAGGAGTTATTAAGTGACTCTGGTTTAGGCAGAGAGATGCATGTGATTGTTGGCCAGGGTCAATTGGACAACATCTTGCGAGCTGATCCTTTGGAGCGCAGAGGGTTGATTGAAGAAGCTGCAGGGGTTTTGAAATATCGCCGCCGCAAAGAACGAAGCGAGCGCAAATTGGAGGCCATGCAGGGAAATCTGCAGCGATTGAATGACTTGATTTCAGAAGTGGGCAGGCAGCTAAAGCCATTGGCTAAGCAAGCCGAGGTCGCTAAGCGCGCAAAAGATATTGGCCAGAGACTTGCAGAAGTCAGATCAAAACTATATTCAATGCAGCTTAGGGAGCTAGATTCAAAGCTGCAGCAGTTAAACTCCAGCGAAAGTGAAAAGCGGGCTGAGCGAGAAATACTCAATGAGCAATTGGAATCCACTGCCAGTTATATAAAAGAACTGGAACAGTCTTTGTTGGCAGGAGACGGGAACGAAGCAAAAGAACTTGTTTATAAATTGGAATCATTGGCCAGAAGGGCAGATTCAACAAAAGCAGTTTTGGAGCAAAAGATTCAAAGGCTTCAAAATGAAGCTGATTTGGAAATCGACACGACTTCACTGAGTGAGCAGTTGAATGAACTTGAGACTGAAATAGATTCTCAAAAGAATTCATCCACTCAGGTTGAGGCAGAGCTCACTGAGCTAGCTGATTCCAGAGAGCAAACATTAGAGCAAATAGGGAAGGCGCAGGCTGAGTATCAGCAACTGGCAGAACAGGTCGAGGCTAGAAGATCAGAAATCTCAAGCTTTGATTCGGAGAGTGGGATTTTAGAATCGCAGCTGAAATCCAAAAAAGAACAGTTTTCCGGATCTGTGAAAAATTTAGAAAACACTGAGCGGCAATTGGCTGAGCTGAAAACTGAATTTGAAGCAATGACCGAGACCCTTGGCGTGGGCGATGAGCAGAAGTTGAAACAGGATTATCAAAACGCTCAACAAAAAAAGAGTGAGGCTCAAAAAGCCCTCAAGGAAAAACAGGATTCCATGCAAGAGGTTGCAACCGAATTGGAAGCAACTCAGGCAAGATTGTCAGCACTCAGACTCGGCCTGGAGCAAAGTGATGGTTCAAAGGAACTCGCCAGGCAGTCTTCTGAAAATCTAAGTGGCTTTTTGGCGGATCATCTCAAAATTGATGCTGGTTACCAGTCCGCTGTGGCGGCCTCACTGGGCGAGGTTAGTGATGCTCTTGTCGCACCCAGCATGAAACAGGCAATCAAAGCCGCTAACACCCTCGGCGAGCAACAGTTGGGTCAGGCGTTGATTGTGATTGTCGAGCAACTTTCAAAAACTCGTGGTAGCGGGGATGTCGCAGGTTTTCAACCCATCGGAAATTTCTTTGATGGCCCCAAAGCCATACACGAGTTTTTAGAGGGGATTGTGCTGGTGGAATCTATGGAGCAAGCCGAGCAAGCTCTGGAAAACAATTCAATAAAAGCGGTTGTCACTAAAAATGGCGAATTGATTAGAAGAAACCAACTCCGGGCTGGAAAGCAGTCGGGGTCATCAAAGGTTGAACTTTCAACAGAGGCTGATTTGGCCCAGAAACGAATAGACAAGCTCAGGAAAACTCATGAGGGTTTAGTAACGAAGATTGATGAACTGGAGGCCAATTTCGCAGTTGCTGAATCGGCAGAAAAGCAATCATTGGATTCATTGAGGGCATTGGATGCTGAATTGGCTAAGCATGCGGAGAAATCTGGTCGTCTCCGAGCACAAATCGAAGCAAATGAGAATTCCATTTCGCAACTGAGTCAGCAAACTTCAGAGCTAACATCGCAGATTTCTGAGCTGGAGAGCGAATTAGCTCAACGAGCTTCAACTCGTCCCCAGGAGCTAGAAAGCCCTCAAAAGCCCGAGCAGTTGGAGCGACTGGAAAATGAAGTTAGCGCCATGCGAGCCGAGGAGTTTGAAAAAAGAGTTGAATTGGGAAGCTCCAAGGAGCGAATCTCGCAGCTAACAACCAGAGCAAATCAACTTCGAGGCGAAATAGCCGAAGCCGAGCAGAAGATGCAACAGGCCCAAAAGCGCAGAGCTGAGAGGATGGATCAACTGTCATCCGCTCAGAAACACCTGGATAACCTTCCAAAACTCCAAACACTGATAGCTGAAAGCCTTCAAAAGGCTAATGAGCAGGCAGATAGTTATTCGGCCGAGAGAAACTCACTCACAGAAAAACTTTCTCACTACAGAACTCAGGCTGAGGAAATCAGAAATAAACTTGCCAGTTCGCAGGCCGAGGTTCAGTCCGCAGAAATGCGCAAGCATGAGCTCACGCTCAGCAAAAACAGCCTTATAGAAAAAATCAATGATGAACTCGGCATTGATTCGGAGCAGATGCTTTCCGAAAATTGGCAAAGTGAGGATTCTGAGGAATCGCTCAGGCAGCAGCTAAGGCAGGCAAAAATTGATTTTGCGCAACTGGGACAATTCAACCCCATGGCATTGGAGCAGCTGGAGTCATTGGAACAGAGGCACGAATACCTCAAAGAACAACTTGCCGATGTTGAAGCTGCAAGAAAAGATCTGCGGGGCATCATCGAAACCTTGGATGAGCAAGTCAGAGAAATCTTTGAGTCGGCATTTGAGGACACCAAAAAAGCATTTTCCGAGATATTTCCGATTCTCTTCCCCGGAGGCACTGGAAGCATGCAGCTTCATCAGTCCGAGGATTCCGCTGAGGCGGGTGTTGAGGTGAGCGTTAGGCCGGCTGGCAAAAAAATCGACAAACTGAGCCTGCTCAGCGGTGGTGAGCGCTCGCTGGCGGCAGTTGCGATGTTGATGGCAATTTTCATCGCCAGGCCCAGCCCGTTTTATGTTTTAGATGAGGTGGAAGCAGCTTTGGATGATGCAAACCTCGGCAGATTATTAGAGGTTTTGGAAAATCTTCGAGAGAGCTCGCAACTGGTGGTTATCACCCACCAAAAAAGAACAATGGAAATTGCGGATGTTCTTTATGGGGTATCTATGAAACAAGATGGAATAACCAAAGTTGTCTCTCAGAAATTGGAAAAGCATGGTTGATTTCAAATTCTGGCGCAAAGACAAAGCAAACCAACAGACCGTTGAGGTTGAGCTTCCAAAAAGAGATCTCAGTGGAATACGCTCACTGTTTCCGGGTGAAATGAGTGCTGATTCAATTCAGGACCTGGAAGATATTTTGTTGATGGCTGATTTTGGCTATCAAGCGAGTGAGGAAATCGTTGCCGAGCTCAAATCCAGAGCAAATAAATTTGGGGCGGTCAGTGACGCTGAATTGAGATTGGTGTTAAAAGACTTACTTGTGGAATACCTTGAGCGTGATGATGCTCAGCTAAATCTCACAACTGGCAAATTGCCCTATGTGTTTTTGGTGGTTGGGGTAAACGGAACAGGCAAGACAACCACAATTGGAAAACTTGCCCGCTGGCTATCAGATGGTGGTTGGCGAGTAACCCTGGGTGCTGCAGACACCTTCAGGGCAGCAGCAGTTGATCAACTGGGAACTTGGGCGAATAGAGCCGAGGCAGATCTGGTCAGACCTGATAAAGAGGGCCAAGACCCAGCCAGTGTTGCTTATAAAACGGTTGAGCGAGCCATTGAACAGGATGCTGATATTGCGATTATTGACACAGCTGGGAGATTGCAAAACAAAAAAGATTTGATGGATGAATTGGGAAAGATTCGTCGAGCAGTGGACAAAATTGCTCAGGTTGATGAGGTTTTGTTGGTGATTGATTCCACAACTGGCCAAAACGGGGTCAATCAAGCAAGGGCTTTTAGTGAGGTAAGCGATGTGACTGGATTGGTTTTGACCAAATTAGACGGCACCGCCAAAGGTGGGGTGTTATACGCAATCCAAAGAGAGTTCGATATCCCTGTGAAACTTGTTGGCGTTGGCGAGGGAATTAATGACTTTGCTTTTTTCAGCGCCGAAGAATTCGCCCGCGGTTTAGTGGCGAGGTAATCTTTAGCGAGTAGAAGGAGTTTTCATTGTTCGGAGATCTGTCAACCAGGCTTAGTGACACTTTTAGAAATCTAAGAACGCGCGGAAAGCTAACTGAGGCTGACATTGACGGAACCCTCAGGGATATCCGAAAAGCACTTTTAGAGGCTGATGTCTCACTTGAGGTGGTCAAAACCTTCGTGGCCGCCGTGAGGGAGCGTGCTTTGGGGGACGAAGTCTCAAAAGCTCTGAACCCCGCCCAGCAGGTTGTGCAGATTGTTAATTCTGAACTTGTTGAAATTCTCGGTGGAGAGGCAAGACAGATTCGTCTGGCCAAGAATCCACCAACGGTCATAATGCTAGCTGGGTTGCAGGGATCTGGAAAAACAACGCTTGCCGGCAAGTTAGCCCTTTGGCTAAAAAACCAGCAGCAGACTCCTTTGTTGGTTGCCTGTGATTTGCAAAGACCGAATGCTGTAAACCAGCTAACCGTGCTGGCTGAGAGGTCTGGTGTAGATATATTCGCACCCGAACCGGGAAACGGTGTTGGCGACCCCGTGAAAGTCGCCAAGCAATCGATTGAATATGCGAAAAATAAAGCTCACTCCGTTGTGATTATTGACACGGCTGGCCGATTGGGTGTTGATGAGGAGCTGATGAAGCAAGCTTCTGATATTCGCTCCGCCACAGACCCCGATGAGGTTCTTTTTGTCATTGACGCAATGCTTGGCCAAGATGCCGTGGGAGTCGCTCAAGCGTTTAATGACGGGGTCGGAATCACTGGCTCTGTTTTGACAAAGCTGGATGGTGATGCCAGGGGAGGTGCAGCACTCAGCGTCGCATCCGTCACTGGCGAATCGGTGCTATTTAGTTCCACCGGTGAGGGCTTAGAGGATTTTGAACCTTTTTATCCAGACCGCATGGCCAGCAGGATTTTGGATCTCGGTGATGTGCTGACCTTGATTGAGCAAGCTCAGAAAAACTTTGACGAGGAGCAGCAAAAACAGCTGGCCGAGAAAATCGCCAAGGAAACTTTCACTCTGGAAGATTTCTTGGATCAAATGCAGCAGCTCAAAAAAATGGGCTCCATGAAATCTCTTCTGGGGATGATGCCGGGTGCTGGAAACATGAAAAAGCAATTAGAGGATTTTGACGAGGATGAACTCAAGCACACAGAAGCAATCATTCAATCAATGACACCCGTTGAAAGACAGCAGCCAAGGGTGCTCAACGGCTCTAGAAGACAAAGAATCGCCAGGGGAAGCGGAACAACGGTGACCGAGGTGAATGCCTTGGTAAACCGCTTTGAGCAGGCAGCGAAGATGATGAAGACCATGTCCAAAGGTGGAACCCCGCAGATTCAAGGCATGAACATGGCCCAAATGGGTGGTGGAAATCCTGCCGTGAAAAAATCTAAAAACAAAAAGAAAAAGGGCTCTAAGAGCGGAAACCCCGCCAAGAGAGCAGCCGAAGAGAGAGCTTTATTGGAGGGAAAGCCTTCGAAATCAGAAGGAAACGGAAGCGCTTTCGGACTTTAGCTAGCACTCAGCGCCCTTTTCTGGCAGAATATCGAGGTGCTCTAAGTGGCTTGACCCTCTATCTGGCCCTTGGAGCTAAATTTGTGAACCGAGTTTCCCCGCGGTGATGCAGATATATCCCACTTGTGAAATAGGAGAATTGTGGCAGTAAAGATCCGCCTTAAGCGAATTGGAAAGATTCGTGCACCTCAGTACCGCGTCGTAGTAGCAGACTCAAAGACCCACCGTGATGGTTTGGTCATCGAAGAAATCGGTAGATACGTTCCAACAACCGACCCTTCAATCATTGAAATTAATGGCGAGCGAGCTCAGTATTGGCTATCCGTTGGCGCTCAGCCAACAGAGCCAGTAATGGCTTTGCTCAAGCTAACCGGAGACTTCCAAGCGTCCAAGGGCGAGAAGGCCGAGAACATGGTTAAGCCTCAGGCCGACAAAGAAGCATTCTCGCCTGACACCAACAAAAAGAGTGTGATTCTTCCCAAGGAAGAAAAGAAGGAAGAGCCAGTTGCAGAGGCCAAAGCGGACGCACCAGCTGAAACTCCAGCAGAGGCGCCAGCAGCAGAGGCCACTGAAGCAGCCGCCGAAGCCCCGGTAGAGACAGAAGCTCCTGCGGCAGAGGCAACTGAAGCACCGGCTGAAGCGGAAGCACCTGCTGAAGCGGAAGCACCTGCTGAAGAGGCCAAGGAAGATTCAAAGGCTGAAGAGCCAGCAGCAGAGGCCGAGCAGGCTGAAGCAGCTGAGACCGATAAGGCATAGTCATGTTGCAGGCTGCGCTTGAGCATCTTGTGAAATCGATTGTCGAAAATCCCGATGATGCGACTGTCACAAGCAAGGTAAATTCTCGTGGAGAAACTTTAGAGGTCAGGGTTCACCCCGATGATCTCGGGCGAGTTATCGGGCGCAGCGGAAAAACAGCCAAAGCCTTGCGAACACTGGTTAAGGCCCTGGCGGAAGGAAAGCGCGTCCGAGTGGACGTGGTGGATACCGATTCCTGAGAAGACCACCCTTAGAGTAGGCCGATTGGTCAAAGCCCACGGCCTAAAGGGTGCTTTGAAGTTAGAGCTATATACCGACTCCCCCGAAATCAGATTCGCAAGTGGCAACCAACTAATGCTGCAAGTCCCCGAGGAATCTGAGTGGCATGGAAAAACAGTCACCGTCAAGGAGCTTCGCTGGTATAACCAATCCGCAGTTTTGTTTTTAGAAGGCATTGAAGATCGAGATGCGGCCGAGGCACTGGTCAAAGCAATTCTGTTGATCGAGAAACCTTTGGATGAACTACCGCAGGAACCAGATACCTGGTATGACCATCAGCTGGTGGGTTTGGAGGTCCGTGTTGATGCAGAAAAAGTCGGTGAGGTTATAAGGGTTGACCACCTTCCGGCTCAAGATTTGCTGATTGTGAAAACCGACAAGGGTGAGGTGATGGTTCCGTTTGTTTCGGTTATCGTGCCCGAAGTCAATCAAGAACAGGGCTATCTGATTGTGACCCCTCCCGAAGGCCTGTTTGTTGAGGAAGAGCAATGAGAATTGATGCCATAACGGTGTTTCCTGAGATGTTTGATTCACTACATCATTCACTGATTGGCAAATCCATTGAAAAACAGATTTTGGAATTCCAGACTCTAAACCCTCGGGAATTCACATCTGACGTTCATAAAACTGTAGACGATTCCCCTTATGGCGGGGGAGCGGGAATGGTGATGAAGCCCGAGCCTTTGGGCGAAGCCCTAGATAGCTTGGTTGGAGCTGAAACAACTGTGATTTTTCCAACCCCGGCGGGGAAGCGATTCGATCAAAAAATGGCCACAAAGCTAGCTGATAAAAATCACCTGGTGTTTGTATGCGGGAGATATGAGGGGATTGATCAGAGGGTTGTTGAATACGCAGAGTCAAAAGCGGAAACAATTGAACTATCCATTGGGGATTATGTAATCAATGGTGGTGAGATTGCATCGGTTGTGATGATTGAGGCAATCAGCAGGTTGATTCCTGGTGTTATTGGCAATAGCGAATCCCTCATTGAAGAATCGCATGAGGGAGGGTTGGTTGAATACCCCAGCTACACCAAGCCCGCTAACTGGAATGGTTTAGGGGTACCTGAGGTGTTATTGAGTGGAAATCACGCAGAAATTGCCAAATGGCGAAAACAGCAGCAACTTGAAAGAACAAAGAAAAACCGACCAGACCTGCTTTAATCTATTGAGAGAATCACAGTTTTGTGGGATACTTTCAGCTTGTGCCAGTGAAGCTCTGCCGCAGGGGAGCACGGCATTTACACCCAACTAGAACCATTTAGACCTGCGTGCTAAAGGGAAGAGAAGAAAATGAACATCCTAGATTCAGTAGATGCCGGTAACCTGCGCGACGATATTCCAGAATTCCGCGCCGGTGACAACGTAAAGGTTCACGTGAACATTGTTGAGGGTAACCGCAGTCGTGTTCAGGTTTTCCAGGGAGTCGTTATCCGCAAAAGCGGCCGAGGTGTTCGCGAGACTTTCACCGTAAGAAAGATTTCATTCCAGGTAGGTGTGGAGAGAACATTCCCAGTTCACAGCCCAATCATTGAAAAAATTGAACTTGTCAGCAAAGGTGTCGTTCGCCGAGCAAAGCTTTACTACTTGCGTGATCTTCGAGGCAAGGCAGCCAAGATCAAAGAAAAGCGCGAGAATTAATCCATGTCGTCTGAGCTTCGTCCAAGAAGGCGAAGCCTCTGGCGCTCGTTTAGTCGCGGCGTAAAAAGGCTTAGAAAAAATAGTTTTGTTTCACTGCTATTAGATATAGCCATAATCCTTGGAACAGCACTGGTTTTATCGGTGCTAATCAAAGCATTCTTAATTAGAAGCTTTTTCATACCCTCCGGTTCAATGCTGGAAACTTTGCAAATCAATGACCGCATCATTGTCAATGTGATGGTCCCAGAGGTGGTGGGTGTGAATCACGGTGATGTTGTGGTTTTTCAAGACCCCGGTGGTTGGCTGGGACCGGTTCGTGAAGACAACCGTGAGTGGTATCAAGAATTAGGTGATTTCGTTTTGGGAAGCTTTGGCATCACCGCTCCCGACAGCGATGAGCATCTGGTGAAAAGAGTCATTGGAATGCCTGGCGATACAGTTTTTTGCTGTGATGAAAACGGTCAACTAACAATCAACGGTGTTGCAATTAATGAGGTTTATTTGCCAAATGGGGCAGAGCCATCAAACATGGAGTTTTCTGTGACGGTTCCTGATGATTCTTATTGGGTGATGGGCGATAACCGTGGAAACAGTCAAGATTCCAGATTCCACACAGATTTGCCAGGTGGCGGATTTGTGCATGAGGAATTTCTGGTTGGCAGAGCTTTCGTTGTCTCGTGGCCAGTTGATAACTGGAATTGGTTGGATAATTTCAGCGAAGTTTTTGATGACGTTCCCAAACCTTGAAACTGAATTAGAACTCATAGCGGATAAGGGCTCATTGATTTGCCTGGATGAGGTTGGTAGAGGGGCAATTGCTGGACCGGTTGTGGTTACTGCAACTGTTTTTGATTTGAACTCATCAAAAGAAATCCCCAAGGGTTTGAAAGATTCAAAATTGATTGCAGAACCTAAGCGCGCAGACATGGCATTCCAAGCATCAAAGTGGTTGGCGCATGCGGTTGGTGAAGTTGAGCCTGAGGCCATTGACCAAATGGGAATCAGCGAAGCGCTGAAGCTTGCTGCAACACGGGCAATGGATCAATTAGAGACCAAAGACGTGCCAATTTTGTTGGACGGAAAACACAATTGGTTGGGAATGGATGATCTGGTTATCACCAAGATCAAAGCGGATCAGAAGTGTGCAGCGGTGAGTGCGGCAAGCATTATTGCCAAGCATTATCGTGATGAGATTATGCGAGAACTTAATGATTTGCACCCGCAATATCAGTGGGCAGGCAATAAGGGCTATGCATCTGAGGCGCACATCGATGCGATCAGAAAGTTTGGTTCAACAGAAATTCACAGAAAATCTTGGCTAACTCGAATAATCAATTCGGAACAAACGCTTTTCTAGGTTTACACTGGCAGCTAATGGACGAACAAGAATTTGAAGATTTCGATCGGGAAGCTGAGCTTTCTTTGTATCGCGAATATCGCGAGGTAATCAAAATGTTTCGCTTCGTCATAGAGACTGAGCGCAGGTTTTATCTTGCCAACGAGGTGGAGCTAAAACGCGTCGATGCGGGAACTGATTTTTACTTCGAACTATCTATGACAGATGTTTGGGTTTGGGACACATACAGAACTGATCGCTTTACAAAGAGCGTGAATGTATTGACCTTCAAAGATGTCAATGTCGAAGAACTTGGAAATCAAGAGATTGAGATTCCAAAAGAGTTTGCAATCGAAGACTAGGTTTTACACAGCTTCAACAATTGGCTGATTACAGCTCTTAGAACATAAAAGACTCTCTGTCATGAACGACAGTGAACTGGTTGCCAGAATTTTGCTCAACGTTGCCATTCCCGCAAATGAGGGAAGACTCAGAAAATATCTATTCGGGCTTCCAGCTGAGCAGGCGCTGGATGTGATTCAAAATAAAACGGCAGATCAACGTTGGTTGGATATGGCTTTGAATCGAGCACGTGCGAGGCTTAGAACCTTCAATCTTTCTAGTTCGGTAAAGGCGCTAGAGACTCTGAAACTCGAGACTATAAATCCCGATGCAATTGATGGAATCGGGGATCTTGGTAGCCAAGCACCTTGGATTATGTTTTCGACAGCCAAGTTTGGAGGCTTGGATTTCACCGCAGTGGTGGGCACCCGAAGTCAGACTGACAACGGTGCAAAAATCACCGAAAAGGTGGTCTCACAAATTGGAGCCTCAAAGGGTTTGGTCTCTGGAGGCGCTAACGGTGTTGACCTTGAAGCGCATTTGACGGCCAAGTCTAAGCAGATACCGCAATTAATGGTTTTAGCCGGAGGACTAGATTTGGTTTACCCCAAAAAGGCATCAGAACTTATCCGAGAAGGATTTTTCGGCGCCGCGATAAGTGAAATGCCACCTGGGGTGAAAAGCGGAAAACTAGGGTTTCTAAACAGAAATAGATTGATTGCAGCTATCTGCAACAACCTTTTTCTGGTTGAGGCCCCCGAGGTGAGCGGTTCCATAAACACCGTCCAGCATGCACTAGACCTAAGCAGAGAGGTAACTGTTTGTCTTTCCGATGATTCTGAATTCTCACCGGGCGGTCGATGGATTGCAAAAAAAGCGGGAGTCAAAACTCAATTTTTTGAAACGACTGAGGCTGGCTAAGGAGTGAGAAATACAGGCGAATTTCTCTAAGTTACTTAGGCTTTAGTTATGCGTGAGCAGATTGTTTCATTTATCAAAGCGAAACAGACCAGTGGTCTTAGTGAAAATACCCTGCGAGCCTATGAAACAGACCTTCGTGAATTTGAATCCTTCGTGGTGTCTAAAAATTTGGGAATCGACCAGCTGAACACAGACACCATCCGCGATTGGTTATTTGCCGCCAGTGAAGCTGGAGCACAAAAATCAACTATTGCAAGAAAGACCGCCACCATTCGTTCCTTCGGGCGGTTCTTGTTTGAAACTGGACAGGCCGAGACTGACCCTGCGGCTAAGTTGCGCTCACCGAAGCTAAATAGGACCCTGCCAAAAACTGCCAATGCAAAATTCCTAGAGGACCTTCTCTCAAAACTAAAACAGCTTGCCAATGATGGGGGTCATCAGCAGAGACTTGACTGGTTGATAGTTGAGCTTTTGTATTCAACCGGCATGCGAGTCAGTGAGTTGGCGAAACTGAGGGAGAAAGACATTGATTTTCAAAGACAGACACTGAGTGTTATCGGTAAGGGAAATAAGCAACGGACGCTTCCGTTTGGTAAACCAGCGTTTGATTCATTGAATCTATACCTGAATACAAAACCCCCTGCTCAGGGTTTGCTGGTCAATGATGACGGTAAAAACCTGGGTGTTCGAGATATCCACCGCGTGGTCGCCAAACAACTTGCTGGCACTGGCCACCAGTTGGGTCCACACTCCCTGAGACATTCGGCAGCGACGCACCTATTGGATAACGGCGCTGATCTGAGGTCGGTGCAAGAGTTGTTGGGACACAGCTCTCTCAGCACAACCCAGATTTATACCCAGATTTCAATTGAAAGGCTCAGAGAGGGCTATTCGAAGGCCCATCCCCGGGCCTGAGATTGCTTTTGAGGGCTCTCGGAGCCCTAAAACCCAAAGCGGGTTGCGGTATTCGGGACCTCTAAAGGAAATGTGAACACAATCTTTGCAGTGTGGGGTGTAATTCTCCCCTTCACAGCGAACCCCTATGAACTCACCAGCGTCTATGTTTTCACCCTTGGAAAGCTCTGAGCAGACGGGTTCAAAGCTGAATCTTCCGCGGTCTGTTTCAATGCTTATTAGGTTTCGGGTGAAAACCTTTCCGACAAAGCTAACTTCAGCAGAGACTGGTGAGTAGACATCATCAATTAGCAAATCGATTCCTCTATGACCCGCTCCAAACTCTGCCAAGGGTCTTTCAAAATCATCCGCCGGAATGAGCGTTAACAACA
>CBFHZN010000011.1:2529-17808 GCA_965660355.1 Microbacteriaceae bacterium | reverse complement strand
TGATCGTTCAGGAATCTACATCATTGATCTGCAGCAATCACTGGAACACATCGATGCAGCGTATAACTACGTAAAAGATGTTGTCGCCAAGGGTGGAAACATCCTGTTTGTTGGAACCAAGAAGCAGGCTCAGGAGATTGTCTCTCAGCAGGCTTTGCGGGTGGGTCAGCCTTATATCAACGAACGTTGGTTGGGTGGATTGCTCACAAACTTCAACACCGTCAACAAGCGTCTGCAGAGACTAAAAGAATTAGAAATCATGGATCTGGAAAACACAGCATCCACTGGTTACACCAAAAAAGAGCTTCTTTTGATGCGCCGTGAGCGTGACAAGCTCAATCGCAGCCTTGGTGGAATTAAAAACATCACCCGCACACCAAGTGCAATCTGGGTTGTTGACACCAATAAGGAACACCTTGCGGTTACCGAGGCTAAAAAGCTAGGAATCCCCGTTATTGCAATTTTGGACACCAACTGTGATCCAGATGATGTCAAAATCGGCATCCCAGGAAACGACGACGCAATTCGTTCAATCGAGCTTTTGACAAAGGTGATTGCCGATGCGGCGGCAGATGGAATGGTTGCCCGTCACTCAAGCGATGAGCAAGAGGCCGAGCCTTTGGCCGAATGGGAGCGAGAGTTGTTAGCTCAGCAGGATGCGGCAAATAGCGAACAGGTGGTCCAAGAGACAGAAACAGCTCACAGCTCTGAGACTGAGGCACCTGCTGATAAGGACGCTCCAGCCACTGAGGCTAAAGAGAAGCCCGCAGCCAAGAAACCTGCTACTAAGAAACCTGCCGCAAAGAAACCGGCTGCCGCGAAGGCAACGGAAAAAGCTGAAGAAAAACCGGCCGCCAAGAAACCTGCTGCCAAGAAGCCAGCTGCTAAAACTGCTGAGAAGACAGCTGAAAAGACTGCTGCTAAGAAACCAGCAGCAAAGCCAGCGGCTGAGAAAAAGGCTCCGGCAAAAAAGCCAGCTGCGAAAAAAACAACCACCAAGTCAACTGAAGAGAAGAAGGAAGCTGAGTAATGGCCAACTACACGGCAGCTGATGTCAAGGCACTGCGCGAGCGAAGCGGTGCTGGAATGATGGATTGCAAAAAAGCCCTTGAGGAAACTGATGGCGATCTAGAAAAAGCTATGGAGGCGCTCAGACTGAAGGGTCTGAAAGGTGTCACCAAGCGTGAGGGTCGTTCAACAAGCGAGGGTCTCGTTGTTTCTCGTGTAAACGGAGGAAAAGGTCTCCTAATCGAACTTGCGTGTGAAACGGACTTCGTTGCCAAGGGAGATAAGTTCATTGCTTTGGCGGAGAAGGTTGCTGACGCATTGGCTGAAAGCAGCGCGACTTCTGTTGAAGAGGCTTTGAAGGCACCCATGGGTTCTTCAACAGTCGAAGAGGAAATCACCAATGAGGCCGCCATCCTAGGAGAAAAGGTCGAGCTAAGAAGCTTCGCCACTGTTGAGGATGAGCAAGTTGACGCCTACATGCATAGAACCAGCAAAGACCTGCCACCGCAGGTTGGCGTATTGGTTGCATTCAGTGGTGGAGACGCAGCTGTCGCTCACGATGTAGCGGTTCACATCGCTGCCTTTTCACCTCTTTACATGTCTCGTGATGATGTTCCTGAGGAAACCGTTGCCAAAGAGCGTTCAATCGCTGAGGAGACTGCTCGCAATGAGGGCAAGCCAGAGCAGGCGCTGGCCAAAATTGTCGAGGGAAGAGTCACTGGCTTTTTCAAAGAGAATGTCCTGTTGGATCAGGCATTTGCCAAAGATCCCAAGCAGAGCGTTGGCCAGGTGTTAGAAAACGCCGGTGTGAAGGCTAGCTCTTTTGTCAGGGTTCGCGTAGGGGCTTAGAACTTGAAATGAAAATGGACTCGGTTTAGCCGGGTCCATTTTTGTTTTCCCCCTAAACTATTCAGGAGCTGAGGAGGATTTAGGTTGTCGGAAAATAAGCGAAGAGTCCTACTAAAACTCTCAGGTGAAGCCTTTGGTGGCGGAGAAGTGGGAGTCAATCCAGATGTTGTAAGTTCCATTGCCAAGGAAATTGCAGAGGGCGCGAAACATGCCGAGGTTGCAATTGTTGTTGGTGGTGGGAACTTCTTCCGCGGGGCAGAACTGAGTAACCGAGGTATGGACAGAGCCAGAGCTGACTACATGGGAATGCTTGGAACTGTCATGAATGCTTTGGCTTTGCAGGATTTTCTGGAGCAAGCGGGGGTTGACACTCGGGTTCAATCTGCCATATCTATGGCTCAGGTCTCCGAAGCCTACATCCCGCTGAGAGCCATTCGGCATCTGGACAAAAATCGAGTGGTGATTTTCGGAGCAGGTGCAGGATTACCCTATTTCTCAACCGATACCGTTTCTGCTCAGAGAGCGCTAGAAATCAAGGCGGATGAGGTTTTGGTTGCCAAAAACGGAGTTGATGGCGTCTACACAGATGACCCAAATCAAAATCCTGAGGCTGAACTAATTGAATCAATTAGTTACCACGATGCCTTGGTTAGAGAGCTAAGGGTTGTTGATGCAACAGCATTCAGTTTGTGTATGGATAACCGCATGCCGATGAGAGTTTTTGGAATGAACACCCCGGGAAACATCACCGCCGCAATTATTGGCGAGCAAATTGGTACTCGGGTTAGTTAGGAAGGCAAATAATGATCCAGCAGTCTCTTGATACCGCGAATGAAAAAATGGATAAAGCGGTGATGGCAACCAAAGAGGAGTTTGCTTCGATAAGAAGTGGTCGAGCAAACCCTGCAATGTTTAGCAAGATAGCGGTCGATTACTACGGAACTCCGACCCCTTTGGAGCAACTTGCAAGTTTGCAAAACCCAGAGGCGAAGACCATCGTGATTACCCCTTACGACAAATCTGTTCTGGCAGAAATTGAAAAGACCCTTAGAGACATGCCCAACCTCGGCGCGAGTCCAACAAATGATGGAAATCTAATCAGGGTCAGCATGCCCGAGCTAACAGAGGAGCGCAGAAAAGAATACGTGAAGCTGGCTCGAGATAAGGCTGAGGCGGGTCGTGTGGCAATTAGAAATGTGCGAAGGCACGCCAAAGATGAGTTGGAGCAGCTAAAAAAAGACGGTGAAGCTGGCGATGATGATGTTGCAAGGGGTGAAAAAGAGCTTGAGGGAATCACCAAAAAACACGTCGACCAGGTTGATGAAGCGCTAAAAAACAAAGAGGCTGAACTTCTCGAGGTCTAGATGCAACCGAAATCCAAAACTAAAACCCTGCTTCCAAGGGTTCTAGTTGCTGTTGGGCTTGGTGGAGCGTTTCTAGCGAGTCTGATAGATCCATTACTATTTGTGTTCCTTGCGGCCATTGCGGCGATGGCCGGCACCTGGGAGCTTTCCTCTGCTTTGAGACACGGTGGTTGGAACATCAATCGCTGGGCAGCTGCCTATCTCACTCTCCCTGTTATCGGGTTTAGTTTTATCGACGGTGCTCGAGGCCAGTGGCTCAGTGTTCTGGTCGCTATAGCAATGCTTTCACTGGTCACACTGACCTATCACTTTGTCGAAAGACAAGCCACCACCAGAGAATTACTCAGAAATCTCAGCGCGGGTGTGTTTGTGATGTTTTATGTTCCACTCAGTCTTTCTTTTGCAGTGTTGATCATCACATCGGAAAACGGGACAAATGTTCTGTTTTCAGTGGTCTTGACCGTTGCTGCGATTGACACATTTGGTTATCTAATCGGCAGGTTTTTCGGGAGAACCAAATTTGCACCCGGTGTTAGTCCTAAAAAAACCTGGGAAGGGTTTATTGCAAGCGTAATTGGGGCTTTGCTTGTGGGGATAAGTAGCGGGATGTTGCTGATGGGTGTTCAGCTTCAGTTGGCTGTTTTATTCAGCTTTGCTATTTTACTAGCGGCAGTTTTGGGAGATTTGGCGGAGAGTTTGATAAAGCGAGACCTTGGAATCAAGGACATGGGGGATATCCTTCCAGGGCACGGAGGCGTGATGGACAGGTTAGACTCGATGCTACCCGCAGCGTTTATGGGCTATTTGTTTACGCTGGTGTTTTTATAGGAGCGATGTTGGATATCAAGATTCCAAAGACAATCAATAAGCAACTGGGATACGACCCGCAGCAGGTAGCTGAAATATTGGCTGAAGCTAATGATTGGGAAGAGTTATCCTCCGTGAAGCTGAGCATTGTTGAAAATGGACTGGATATTGACACCACTGATCGCGTGATTGATGCTGCCATAGATCACCTTCAGATTACTTCTGGTTTTCAGCTATCCGATGATGACCTGGATGAGGCCAAAGAGCATCTTGCAGAGCTATTAGCTCTAAAACCTGGTGGAAGATTTCCTTTGGTGGGGGCGTTTGAAAAAGGCTTTGATGTAAAAACCGTTGATTCTTTATTAATGATGGCTGAGCTTGAGCTATTTGGTGGAGACCAGCTTGATACCAAATTGCTTCGCCCAGGCTTTATACCGATGGTCAGGATGGGCTATCTAACCTCTGAGGCAAGTGAATCACTGGAGTTGATTGCCAAGGCGTTGATTTCAAGCCGAAACTAACAGTTTTCAGTTTGCAACACTCAATGTAGAGTTGAGGCTTTGGAGGATTCATGGGTAAGCACGCAGCAAAATCTAGACCGGGCGTCAGGCTTGGTATTGGGTTTTCGCTCGCCCTGGGCCTATTGACTGTTTCAGCGGTCTCTCCATCCCTAGAGCAACTTTCAATCGCCGATAACACCCCCGCAGACGCCCCAGCGCAAGTATTGGGAGTTGAAAACAGTGAGATTAGTTTTGACAGGGGAAATTACGGCATTATGAGCGGGCCGGAGGCTACCGGAGTTTTAGTGGAAATTGCCCCAGAACCTGAGCCCGAATCGGTTAAGGGTTATGCCCTTCAGAAAGTGAATGAGTATAAGTGGGATTACAGTGAATACTCCTGCTTGGTTAAACTCTGGGAGCGAGAAAGCAATTGGCGCACAACCGCTTTGAATTCATCCTCTGGCGCTTATGGGATCCCGCAATCACTGCCTGCTGAAAAGATGGCCTCGGCAGGAGATGACTGGCAAAGTAACCCGGAGACTCAAATTGACTGGGGAATAAACTACATCGACCGCAGGTATGGTTCTCCGTGTGCAGCGCTTGCACACTCTGACATTCACAACTGGTACT
The DNA here is from genome assembly GCA_965660355.1 of Microbacteriaceae bacterium. GTDB lineage: Bacteria > Actinomycetota > Actinomycetes > Actinomycetales > Microbacteriaceae > CAJXVY01. The sequence goes on along the minus strand of CBFHZN010000011.1, from coordinate 12,650 downwards.
AATGGCAAGAGGCAAACGACGCAGAAATGCGCCGAAGAAGGAATACCGCGAGCTTGATTACGAGCTTTTGAAAATCAGTGCGCCGCGCCGTGAAGTCAAACGTGGGATTGAATATGAGGTTAGGGGAACCAGTGGGCAAACTGATGACCCCGGGAAGTTCTGGATTTGTCCAAATTGTTCAATTGAAATAGAACCGGGAACCAATCACATGGTTGCTTGGGATGTCCACAGAGGCATAGAAACCAGAAGGCATTTTCATAACCACTGCTGGAAAATGTTTCAGGGGAGACTGGATTGACAGAGATAAAAGCAAGCACTGAGTTGTCAAGCATTCGCCAGCCGATAGAGCTAACAACATCGGATGGGGAGCTATTGGTTGGTGAATTAGCTAAGGCAATAGATCCAAGCGGCGATGTGATTTTATTTCTCCACCCTTTGCCAACCCATGGCGGTTTCATGGATTCACACATCCTGAGAAAAGCCGCAAACAGGCTTCCAGCAATGACCGGCATCAGTGTTTTTCGATTCAACACCCGTGGCACCGAGTCTCCGCATGGAAAATCCAGTGGTGAATTCGATGGTGGGGATAAAGAACGTTTTGATTTAGAGGCGGCTTTTGAATTTCTAAAGCCACAGTTTGATCGAATTTGGCTTGTGGGTTGGTCATTTGGAACTGAACTTGTTTTGAAATACGGCTGGCAGTATCCAATTGCTGGAGCTGTTTTATTGTCCCCGCCACTTCACAGGACAAGCAACGAAGAACTTCTTCGATGGAATCACGTGCAGGCCCCACTGGTAGCACTCATCCCTGAATTGGATGATTTTTTGACGGAAGGACCAGCAAGAGAAAAATTTGCAGGCGTTCAAGATATTGATATCCAGGTGGTTGAGGGGGCTAAACACCTTTGGGTGGGTGAAACATACACCCGAGAGGTGCTAAATCGAATAGTGAAACTGATTGCGCCGGCCAAGTCACCCTTGCCAACTGAATGGACCTAGCGCATTTGTTGGCGAGGAATCCAGACTTCTCTGAGGATGATAATCACACTTGCTGCAACCGGAATGGCTACCAAGGCGCCCAAAACTCCCAGCAGAGTTCCGCCCAATAAAGCTGCAATCACAACAATAGGGGCTGGAACGCTAACCGCTTTTTTCATAACTCTGGGGGAGATTAGATAAGCCTCCACCTGCAGATAAACAAGGTAGTAAACAACAAGTGTCAGCGCGGTTGCAGTGGAGTCTGTGAGTGAGACAAGAGTCACCAGACCGGCTGCGGTGATTGGCCCAACCAGTGGAATCAGGGCGAGGATAAAGCTAACGCTTGCCAGCAGAAGTGCAAATGGGGCGCCAATTATTGATAGGAAAATAAATGCCGCTAGAGCATGAATGAAGGCAACCGTCACCTGTGCGCTAACCCACTTACCCACGCTTGCCACAACTTGCTCTGTGATTTCTGTAAATCTTTCCCTGCGTGAGGCGGGAACCATTTTGTAGCCAAAGTCTTTTAGCTGTTGCAGTGAAGCCATCAAATAAAGAGTCAGAATCACCACAATTACAAAACCGAATAGACCGTTCAGGATGCCAAGACCGACTTGTAAGACCCCTCCCAAAAACTCAGACCAGTTGGCGGTGTCTGCGAGGTAGTCGGCAACTTGAGTCAACGATGTGGATACCACTCCTCCGAGCTGCTGATCGAATTCATTGATGATGTCCAAATCAATCAATCCCTCGACGATAGCTGGTGCGGCCAGAATCAAGTTATTTGCCTCACGGATAACAGTGGGGATTATGTTGATAAGCAACAGAGTCAATAACCCCACAAATCCAACTGCAACTACCGCAACAGAGGCCCACCGGGGTAAACCGCGCTTATCTATCCAGTTCACCATTGGGTCAAGCCCAAGGGCAATAAAAAGGGAGGCAGCTATGTAGGTGATTATTGTGGCGGTTGTCGCGAATGCTCCACCAATTAGAAGTGCGAGAAGCACCCCAAGACCCCCAAGCAATCCCAAGCTAAAGGCATTGCCGAGTCTAAGGTTGCTAATCTGCATCGATTCCTTCCCTTGCCTGAACATCGATTTCTGCAAGTTTTTGTTTGAGGCTATAAATGTATTGTTCGATGCTATCGCTCTGTTGCTTCAATCTCCGTAGTTTTGCAGACTGTTCCTTTTCTGCTTGCCTAAATTTTTCATTGGCCTGCTGCTCAATCTCCGCAGCCTGTAGCTCCGCCTTGTGAACTATGGCTTCAGCTTTTTCTCTGGCTATGTCAACTTGTTTTTGATTTTCAGAAACCGCAGCCATCTCCAAAGTTTCTATCTCAAAGGCTAATCGCTTCTTTGTAGCCATCAAATCATTCACATTTTGCTGTGCGGAACTAACAAATTCTTGGGCTTCGTGCAGAGCTTCCTCGGCCTTTTGTTTGAAGGTCGCCTCGGCGTTTTTCTCTTGGTCAGCGATACGTTTTTCTAGCTCCGCCATCTTTTTTGCATCGACAAGTTTCTCCGCAGCTTTGCTGTCGAGTTTTTCAACTTCCAGCATTTTTAGATTCGCTAATTCCTGTTCCTGTTCAGCCTGCCTAAGTGACATTTCTCGTTTTACTCTCATGCGCATACCGGCCACTTCTGTCGCGGCCTGTCCACGCATTCTCCCCGCTTCCTTTTCGGCTTCCTTGACAATTTCTGCAGCTTGCTCTTTGGCTTTATCAAGTATTTCTAATGCCTCAGCTTGGCTAGATTTCACCCGTGCCTGAGCTCGCTTCTCGGCATCGCTGATGGTTTTTTTATACTCATCCTCAAGTTGATTTCTGCGCTGTTCTATCTCGGATTCGAAATCGTCTCTAGCTGCTGCCAGTTCGGCGTTTTGCTCACTAACTAAATTGGTGGCGATTTGCTCAGCATCAGAAAGAATTCGATTGGCCTGAGCGCCTAAAGAGGCATAATCAGGCTGCTGCATTGATGCTAAACGATTTAGGGCATCCTCATGGGCAAGCTTTAGTTGTTTGAGTTCAGCCGAAATCTCTTGATTGAGAGATGAGAGTCTGACGATCTCAGCGTTAAGTCTTTTTAGCTCACTGTCAACCTGATCTCGGTCGTAACCCCGTACGCTTGTTTCGAATCGATTATTCGCCTGCGACAAGTTTTGACTCCTGGTTAGTAAAATGCTTCGAGCTAGCCAAAGTCTAGCGGGAATGGTGCCAAATGAGATTTCTAGCTGCTGCGCTGGTATTTCTTTTATCAACTGTAAGTTTGCTCTACGGGGTTGCTATGCAGACCGTTTGGGCACCAGAGACCGAAGTTGAGCATTCAATTAGTTTCGATTCCAGCAGCAAATACGCTTTATTGGAACCAGAACTCATCGGTTCTTATGCTGACACTGTTGATATCCGAATAGCAGGAGAAGAAAAAACCAAACTAATAAGTGGCAGGGAATCCGATTTGAGGGCTTGGTTGGATGGCACGGATTGGGTTCTTCCATCGTTGCTGATAAATCCCAACCAAGAGATCTCCAGTCTCTACACCAGGGACTTCTCAGGAGATAACCCACCAAATTCGGTAACAGGTTTCGATGTTTTCATCAGTGAGCTGGAGGGGAATGCACTACTGGAGCAGAGAGTGGAATATCAACCGGGCATTGCCTACATCATTGCCAGCGACGGTGTGAATCCGGTCCCAGCCTCACTTCGAATGACTTGGCAGGTGGAGCCTCCAGAGGTTCTCTCCGGGCCATTTCTGGGAGCGAGCGTGGTTGGTTACCTGCTGAGTCTTTTGATTTTGATCTCAGCAATCAGAAAGCAAAATTTCAGACCCAGAAGAAAGGGTCCGAAACTACCAAAGCCACCTTCAGCAAGGAAGGCTTTATCCTCGAAGGTGTCTAATCCCGCTCCGAGAAGAAGGGGAAGAAGAGCCAAATTTGTGGCAATTGGTTTATCGGCAGGGCTTTTGGCGGGGTGTGCTCCTCAATATCCGGATCCAGCGCTCAACCCAAGCCCTCCCGAGCAACAGGCAATCCCAACTTTGAACCAAGCTCAGTTTGACAAAATTCTCTCCGAGATTACAGAATCCACTTCCTTGGGTGATGAAACCCAAAACCGGGAAATATTGGATTCCAGGCTTGCGGGACCGAGTTTGAGTTTCAGAAGTGCCTATTACACTCTCATGACCAGGTCAGATGAAATAACACCTCCAAAGCCAATAAGTGACCAGTTGCAGTTGGCACTTCCCACCGAGAGTGAGTCTTGGCCCAGGGTGGGGATGATGATTGTTGGTGACGGAACTAGTGAATCTCCGTTGCAGGCATTGTTTATTCGTCAAGAATCTGTCCGTGAAAATTATCGCCTTTGGTACAACATCGAACTGTTGCCAAATATTGATTTTCCGGAGGTAGCTGCGTTGGAGAGAGGTTCTGTGCCCATTGGTCAGGACAGTGGATTTCTAAACTTCAAGGTCAGCGGTCTGGTGCCGGCGATAGGAAACCTGATTGATTACGGCCTGGACTCAATTTCAGTAAATGTGGTTGATCCTGACAACCAATACATCGCTCAAGCTAGCGACAATCTGCTTGCATTGAAAACCTCATTAGAAAATGCCGTGGTTGAAAATGATCACGAACTCGGGGATGAAAATATCATTCAGTTGGCAACCACCGATGCGGGGGCACTGGTCGCTTTTTACATGATTGATCAAACCAGAATCTCTCCGACTGAGGTTGCCGAGGCTATCGCTGTTGACCCGGGACCCGAGCAGGTTCTGCTTGGCAGTGAAGCGAGTGCCACTGGAGTGGAAACCAGATATGGAACTATGCTTCTGGCACACATACCGTCAGCCGATTCAGATAGGCGAGTTAGGATTTTAGGGGCGTCGCAGGTTTTGCAAAGCGTGACCAGATTGGAAGGCGATGAGTAATTTGTATGGAGGTCAGGACCTTTCTGGACTCGGAAAGGGAGATAAGGCCTATCCAGTATTTGTTCAAGCTGATGAGTCCAAACTCCGCGAATACATAGAGCTATCAAACCAGGTTCCCATCTTGGTTCTATTCAGCTCTAATTCCGATGCCGATCAGCTGAAATCAAAACTGTCCGTATTCATAAACGAAGCGCAGGGTCGACTGCTGGGAATGGAGCTGGATATCCCCAGCCAGCCACAACTGGCACAAGCTTTTGGAATTGAACAATCACCGACGGTAGTTGCCCTGCTCTCTGGTCAACCCGCACCTTTATTCCAAGGGGATCAGCCAGAGCAGCAAATCTCTGGGGTTATCAACCAGTTATTGCAGGCAGCCACTCAAAACGGGGTGAATGGTTCTGTGAATTTGGGTGAAGAGCCTAAACCCGATCAGTCCGCATACATTTCACAACTAATCTCCCAGGGAGATTTACACACAGCAGAAAAAGAATTGGAAAAAGCACTGCAGATAGAGCCAAATGACGAGCAATTAATCTCAATGAAGCGTCAGATTGAACTGATGAAGCGAATGGATGATGTTGATTTCGATAAGGCGCTAACAATCGAAAGCGAAGACCCGGATTTGCTCCGCCAGAAATCTGATGCACTGCTGGTTCGTGGCGATGCCGAACAAGCACTGGAGAATTTGCTGGAGAGATTTCCCACCGCCACAGATGAAGACAAAGAGAAACTTCGAAACCATGTCCTGGAGTTGTTTGAACTTATAGGCAACAGCGATCCACTGGTACTAAAAGCAAGGGCCAAACTTGCGAGCTTATTGTTTTAGGCTTTAATCCATGAAAGTCTTTTTGGACCACGCTTCAACCACTCCTTTGAGGCCAGAGGCCAAAAAAGCCATGATGGAGGGTCTGGAGATAGCCGCCAACCCCTCTTCGGTGCACTCTTTGGGTCAGCACACCAGAAACCTATTAGAAGACGCCAGAGACTCGATTGCAGCTTCGTTGGATTGCAACCGAAGCGAGGTGATTTTTAACTCTGGAGGAACCGAAAGTGACAATCAGGCCATCAAAGGTCTTTTTTGGCAGCGAAATAAAAAAGAATCAAGAAAAGTGGTTATTTCCTCAAAAACAGAGCATCACGCTGTCTTAGACACCGTTGAATGGCTTGAAAACCATGAGGGTGCAGAGATTATCTGGATTGATGTGGATTCTGTGGGTCAGTTGGATTATCAACAACTAGAGTCTGTGATTCATTCTCGTCACGATCAGATAGCAGTCATTTCTTTGATGTGGGCAAATAACGAAACCGGAGTGATTCACGACATACCAAGGGTTTGCGAAATGGCAAATCAATTCGGAATTCCAGTTCATTCTGATGCGATTGCCGCTGCCGGCCACATGCCAATCAGTTTTAGGGAATCTGGCCTAGCGGCAATGACCGTCAGCGGTCACAAATTAGGCGCTCCAATCGGGGTTGCAGTTTTGATTGTTGGACGTTCGGTGAAATTAGAGTCATTGGTTCACGGGGGTGGACAGGAAAGGGCCATGCGCTCGGGGACAATGAACTATCCCATGGCGATGTCTATGGCGGCTGCTTTGAAACAGGCTGTAGCTGAGCTTGACTGGCGCGAGAAAGAACTGGGCGAACTTCGTGATTATTTGGAGACGGAAGTTCAAAAACGAATTCCAGAAGTAGAAATTACAGTTCAAGGCAGCAACAGACTGCCAGATAACTCACACATGATCTTTCCTGGCTGTCAGGGCGATTCTTTATTGTTCTTACTTGACATCGCGGGAGTTGAAGTCAGCACCGGAAGCGCCTGTCAGGCAGGTGTGATTGGCCCCAGCCACGTTTTATTGGGAATGGGTAAAACCGAGGAGGAGGCAAATGGTTGCCTTCGAATCACCCTCGGTTACACATCAACTAAAGCGGATGTGGACAAGTTTTTAGGTGCAATCAGCCCTGCATTCGCGGGAGCAAAACGCGCGGGTTTGAGCGCAAGGTAGTTATTTCTCAAAACCTTTTTTAGACTACTCGGGTGAAAGTTTTAGCAGCGATGAGTGGCGGAGTCGATTCCGCGGTGGCAGCAGCCCGTGCTGTGGAGGCCGGGCACGAGGTTGTCGGGGTTCATTTGGCGCTTTCCAGAATGCCTGGAACTCTGAGAACAGGCTCTAGGGGCTGTTGCACAATCGAGGACTCAATGGATGCGCAGCGTGCTTGCAATAAACTCGGCATTCCTTTTTATGTTTGGGATTTTTCAGAGCGATTCAAACAAGACGTAGTAGATGACTTCATTGCTGAATACGCGGCTGGTAGAACACCAAATCCATGCATGCGATGCAATGAAAAAATTAAGTTTGCAGCACTAATGGAAAAAGCACTCGCGCTTGGTTTTGATGCCATCTGCACCGGTCACTACGCGTCTGTTGAATTCGATGAGGATGGAAATCCAGAGCTTCACCGCTCACTTGAAATGGCAAAAGATCAAAGTTATGTGCTGGGGGTTTTGAGAACTGATCAGTTGCAGCATGCAATCTTCCCGCTTGGTAAAACAGCTAGTAAAGACCTAATCAGGGCTGAGGCCGATCAGCGTGGGCTGAGCGTTGCCAAAAAACCTGACAGCTACGACATTTGCTTCATCCCAGAAGGAGACACCAGAGACTGGCTGGGGGACCACCTTGAAGCAGAGCCAGGAAAAATTGTTGATCAGGCTGGAAATGAGCTAGCAGATCACGATGGAACAATTGGCTACACAATTGGTCAGCGAAAGGGCTTGCGAATTGGCAAGCCCGCAGCCGATGGAAAGCCAAGGTATGTTTTAGACATTCGCCCGAAAGAGCGTGAAGTCGTTGTTGGCCCGCAGGATGCCCTGCAAATCAGTGAAATCAGTGGAGAACGATTCAGTTGGTGCGGGATTGCACCAGAAAATACCGATCAGTGGCTAAGTGTTGATTGCCAGGTGCGAGCTCATGGTGAAACAGTACCCGCGGAGATGGCAATTATTGATGGCTCTATGAGGATTCGACTGAGTGAGGCTTTATATGGTGTTGCACCTGGACAAACAGCAGTTGTCTATCAGGGGACCAGAGTGCTGGGACAAACCACCATTGATGAGACTGTGAGTGCCCAGGCGGCAAATGTCTAACCCGACAGAAAGGCTTTTTGAGCTTCGAGAGCTTATAAAAAAATATCGGGACAGTTATTACAACGAAGATTTATCTCTTGTCAGCGATGCCGAATATGACGCTTTAGAAAAAGAACTTGCCCAATTAGAGGCTCAATATCCAGAGCTTTCGGACCAAAGCCCGCTGGCTGAGGTTGGTGGCAATGTTTCCAACAGCTTTGATCCGGTTGAACACTTAGAGCCAATGATGAGTTTGGACAATTCATTTAGTTTCGAGGAGTTGACCTCTTGGGCCGAGCGAGTTGGGCCAGGGCCTTATCTGTGTGAATTAAAGATAGATGGTCTTGCCATCAACCTCAGATACCTAAATGGCAAATTGGTATCAGCTGCCACCCGGGGAGATGGCGTCACTGGTGAGGATATAACTCTCAATGCCAAGACCCTTCCTCAAATACCCAGCACTCTTTTGGGAGAGAACCACCCCGAACAGATTGAAATCAGGGGAGAGGTGTATTTCGCAATTGAGGATTTCGAGAAATTAAACGAGGACTTGATTTCCAAGGGGAAAGCCCCTTTCGCAAACCCTCGAAACGGAGCCAGTGGTTCACTTAGGCAAAAAGACCCAGAAATCACCAAAACCAGACCCCTAAAACTTTTGGTGCACGGCTTTGGAGCATGGAGTGAACACGGATTAGAAACCCAGAGCGATGTTTATCAGCTTCTAAAAACCTGGGGTTTGCCAGTGAGCGAGCGAGCAGCCGTTTTTGAACACCTGAGTGATGTCCAAGATTACATCTCAAAGCATTTAGAACTCAGGCATTCACTGGAGCACGAGATTGACGGTGTTGTTATCAAGGTTGATTCACTGGAAAGACAAAAACAACTTGGATTCACATCCAGAGCTCCTAGGTGGGCAATTGCCTATAAATACCCTCCCGAGCAAGTTCAGACAAAGTTACTGGATATCAAGGTCAGCATTGGAAGAACCGGCAGGGCAACACCTTATGCAGTTGTTCAGCCAATCAAAGTCGCGGGGTCTGAAGTGGAGTTTGCAACTTTGCACAACCAGGATGTGGTGAAAGCCAAAGGAGTGCTGATTGGGGACACTGTTGTTTTGAGAAAAGCAGGGGATGTAATCCCTGAAATTCTGGGGCCGGTTGTGCAGCTGAGAGATGGAAGCGAAAAAGAATTCGTGATGCCCAGCAATTGCCCCGAATGTGGAACTGAATTAGCCCCCGCCCAAGAGGGAGATGTTGATCTCAGGTGTCCTAATTCCAAATCCTGCCCCGCCCAATTGCGTGAGCGTATTGCCTATTTGGGTTCCAGGTCCGCATTGGATATCGAGGCCCTTGGATACGTTTCGGCAACAGCTTTGACTCAGCCAGCCTCGCCAGCTCCCGTTGTTTTCAGCGAGGCGGATATTTTTGATCTAACTCTTGATGATTTGTTGCCAATCAGAGCGTATGTTCTGGATGCAGACACAGGCGAGAAGAAATTAGATGCTGAGGGTAATCCCAAGGTGGTTGATTACTTCAAGAAAAAAAATGGAGAGCCTGGCGAGGTGGCAATCAAGTTATTAGCCAATCTAGAGCAGGCCAAAAAGAGTGCTTTGTGGCGAATTTTAGTTTCACTCTCAATTCGTCACGTTGGGCCTGTTGCCGCCAGAGCACTAGCTGATCATTTTGGTTCAGTTGAGAGAATACTTCTGGCCAATGAAGAAGAACTTGCCGAAATAGAGGGTGTTGGCCCGACTCTGGCCGAGAGCATAAAGGGTTGGTACGAGGTTGATTGGCATCGGGAGATCATCCATCGCTGGAAAGCTAGTGGTGTTCAGCTAGAAATTGAGGGCCACCCGGGCCCCGGTCAGCTCAATAATGACGGAATCCTGAGCGGTCAGACAGTTGTCGTAACCGGTTCGCTTGAGGGCATGACTCGCGATGAGGTTGAGGATGCGATCAGGCAAGCGGGTGGAAAACCATCAAGTTCTGTTAGTAAAAAGACTTCTTTTTTGGTGGCGGGAGCCAATGCGGGCTCGAAGCTAACTAAAGCTGAGCAACTCGGAGTTGAGATAATAGACCTAGATCAGTTCAGAAACC
>CBFHZN010000011.1:0-2431 GCA_965660355.1 Microbacteriaceae bacterium | reverse complement strand
CGTCTGGGTCTTTGAACTGCTTATAAGCTTGGACACATTGACTGAAAGCAACCAATGAGTGAAATTACCCCTGAGAATGTTCGGCACCTTGCCTCTTTGGCAAGAATTTTGGTGTCCGATGAGGAAGTTGAAAAATTAGCTAAGGAGCTGGATGTAATCGTTGAGTCGGTGGCACAGGTGAAATCTGCCGTCAGCGAAGACACCCCGGCCACCTCTCACCCAATTCCTATGGCAAATGTTTATCGCGAGGATGAAGTCAAGCCATCTCTTTCTCAACAGCAGGCTTTGAGCAATGCTCCAGATCAAGCAGAGGGCAAATTCAAAGTTAACGCCATTTTGGATGAGGAGTAAAAAGGATTGAGCGAAGTTTATAAAAAACCAGCCAGCGAACTGGCCCAGATGGTTCAAAACAAAGAAATAAGCTCAGTGGAGCTCACGAAGCTTTTTTTAGATAGATCAGAAAAGCTAAACCCTCAAACAAACAGCTATTTGCAGATAACCCGTGAGAGCGCTCTAGAGCAGGCTGAAAACGCCGACCGAATGATTGCAAGTGGAGATGTCCCATCGGCTCTAACAGGGGTTCCTATAGCCGTAAAGGACAACCTGACGACAACTGATGCGATTACAACCGCTGGTAGCAAGATTTTAGAGAACTATTTGCCACAGTATGACTCAACCGTGGTTTCCAAGCTCAGAGCCGCCGGCATGCCTATTTTGGGCAAAACCAACCTGGACGAATTCGCCATGGGGTCATCAACTGAGTTCAGTGCCTACGGTCCCAGCAAAAACCCTTGGGATTTAGAGCGCATTCCCGGTGGCAGTGGTGGAGGATCCTCATCGGCCGTCAGTGGTTTTCTAGCACCGATTGCTATTGGTTCTGACACAGGGGGCTCAATTCGTTTCCCAGCAGCCGTGACCGGCAGTGTTGGAGCGAAGCCAACCTATGGAGCTGTTTCAAGGTATGGACTAATTGCCCTAGCAAGTTCACTGGATCAGGTCGGTCCCGTTACTAACGATGTCACCGATGCAGCCATGCTGCAGGATGTGATTGCAGGGCATGATCCGATGGATTCAACATCCTTAGTGGAATCACTTGGTCAGATGGCAGAGTTTTCTAAAAACAACGACGTCAAAGGATTACGGGTCGGTGTTATCAAGCAGCTTGCCAGCGATGGTTTTCATCCTGGAATCAAAGCTCGCTTTGATGAATCAATTCAATTGCTAACTGATGCGGGTGCGCAGATAGTTGAGGTTGACTGTCCCAGTTTTGAATACGCCGTAAGTGCCTATTACTTGATCCTCCCAGCGGAGGCATCCTCAAACCTTGCAAGGTTTGATTCTGTGCGGTTTGGCAAGCGAGTTCTGCCTGAGGGGAGTCCAACAATTGAACGGGTTATGGCCGCTACCAGGGAGGCAGGATTTGGCCCCGAGGTTAAGCGCAGAATCATTTTGGGCACCTACGCCCTGTCAAGCGGTTATTACGATGCCTATTACGGTTCAGCTCAGAAGGTAAGAACACTCATTCAGCGAGATTTTGAAAAGGCTTTCGCAACCGCGGATGTGTTGATTTCACCGACCGCTCCAACTACCGCATTCAAATTTGGCGAAAAGCTGGATGACCCATTGGCTATGTATCTAAACGACATTGCGACAATCCCTGCAAACCTCGCCGGAATTCCAGGAATCAGTGTTCCCAACGGCTTGGCAGAGAACGATATGCCATCGGGGCTTCAGATATTGGCTCCAGCCATGAAAGACGGTTTGATGTATTCCGCTGCTGCAAGCATTGAAAAGCTGCATACCGATCAATGGGGTAAGCGAATGATTGATTTCGCACCTGAGTTGGGGGTGAACTGATGGCCAAGGCTGAGTTGATGGATTTTGATAAGGCAATCGAAAAATACGAGGTTGTTATCGGTCTTGAGGTGCACGTAGAGCTAAACACCAACACCAAGATGTTCTGCGGGTGTGCAAATGTCTTCGGCAACGAACCAAACACCAACGTTTGCCCAGTTTGCCTCGGTCTTCCCGGAGCATTGCCGGTTGTGAATGGCAGAGCTGTCGAATCAAGCATTGCTATCGGCCTTGCCTTGAACTGCTCAATTGCAGCCGATGGCAGATTCGCAAGAAAGAACTATTTCTATCCGGATCTGAGTAAAAACTTTCAAACCAGTCAGTATGACGAACCTATTGCCTACGAAGGTGAGTTAGACGTTCCCGTCGCCAGTGGCAAGGTATTCACCGTAGGTATTGAAAGAGCTCACATGGAAGAAGACGCCGGAAAGCTAACTCACGTTGGTGGAGCTGGACGTATTCAGGGTGCGGAACACTCCTTGGTGGATTTCAACCGTGCTGGTGTGCCACTAGTCGAGATTGTCACCAAACCAATCTTCGGTGCTGAGGCTGAAGCTCCGGAGTTAGCAAGTGCCTA
>CBFHZN010000010.1:0-40195 GCA_965660355.1 Microbacteriaceae bacterium | reverse complement strand
GTGGTCTTTTTCACCTTGTCTTCGCTCACCCGCTCAGTCTAGGAGGTAGTTTGGAGGGGTGAGCAAAAAACTCGTTCTAATCTCCAAACCAGGCTGCCATCTTTGTGATGATGCAAGGGAGATCATCCTCGAAGTCCTGCAAGACTTCCCCGAAGTTAGCTTCGTTGAGAAAAATATGTTGGATGATCAAGGCTTGATTGATGCCTATTCAGAGGAAATTCCGGTGGTCTTGATTGATGGCAAACAGCACAGTTTCTGGAGAGTTGATGCTCACAGACTGAGAGAAGCGCTCAGTAGATGAATCCAGAGACAGCAATCGAACAACTTGGCCTGCTTGGGGTATTTATCGCAGGTGCTATTCCCTGGCTTGAGGCAGTTGGAGTTATCCCGGTTGGAATCCTTTTTGGCCTTGACCCCTTCTGGACAATAACGCTTGCCTTTAGCGGCAATGCGATTACCACTTTCGCTTTTGCCTATTCATCTCAAGCGGTTATGAACCGGCTGAAAAAACGTGGCAAGCCTGAGAGTAAAAACATGGCAAGAGCTCGAAAGGTCTTTTCCCGTTACGGCATCTGGGGCATGGCTTTTATTGGGCCATTGCTGATTGGCTCCCAAATCGCCGCAGCACTGAGCGTTGCCCTGGGAGTTAGCGCATTCAAATCGGCTATGGCAATTAATGCGGGCATGGTGGTTGCTGGAACCATCATCGGTGTTTTGACTGCCTTGGCTATTTCCTAGGGCTCTAAGCGGTTTGGGCCACGGAATAGGAAACTGGCCTCACGGATGTTTGGAAGATCCAACAGAAGCATTAGAACTCTTGTTAGACCCATTCCAAAGCCACCGTGGGCGGGAACTCCGTAGCGGAAGAAATTCAGGTAGTTATCTAACCCTTCTGGCTCCAGTCCTTTTTGCCTGATCTGTTCAATGAGAACATCAACACGGTGTTCACGCTGAGCACCGGTGGTGATCTCAGTTCCTTTCCAGAGGAGGTCATAGCTCTTTGTTAGCTCCGGGTTGTCCTCATGACGCATGTGATAGAAAGGCCTGATTTGGTGGTGGTAATCAGTTAGGAACACAAACTCGTGACCGAGTTCTTCTTTGGCGTAGGCAGAAATCTGTCGCTCACCCTCTGGGTCTAAATCGCCATCGGCTCTTGGGACTTCATAGCCACGTTTTTTGAGGATTTCATGCGCTTCAGCCAGCGGGATCCTTGGGAAAGGTGCGCTTGGCACGGTGATCTCAACATCCAAAAGCTCTTTTATTTGCTCACCGAAGTTTTCTTTGACGTCACTGATTCCCTGAATCAGCAGCTGTTCTTGGATGTCCATGATGTCTGTGTGGGAATCGATGTAGCTGACCTCCATGTCAACTGAAACAAACTCAGTTGCATGCCTTGCGGTAAAGCTTGGGTCTGCTCGGAACACAGGTGCTATTTCAAAGATGCGTCCTAAACCTGAAGCCATTGCCATTTGCTTATAAAACTGGGGGGATTGAGCAAGGTAGGCATGGGTTTCGAAGTATTCCAACTTGAATAGCTCCGCATGTGACTCACTGGGGGAGCTCATGAGTTTGGGGGTGTGAATCTCTGTGAAGTCGTTTTCTAGCCAGTATTTGCGCCATGAGGCCTCAATCTGGGTTTGCACCTTTGTCATTAGACGCATTTCTGGACGGCGATAGTCTAAAAACCTCCAGTCAAGGCGCTTATCAATGCTGGTGTCATCGGCAATTGGTGATTCAGGAAGCGACAATGATTCGATTTCCAGTGACTTTAGAAGAATCTCAATGCCACCGAGCTTGACTCGCTCGTCGTGTTTGAGTGCACCGGTGATTCTCACAAAGCTTCCATCGGTGATGGTCGAAACCAGTGCTGCCAGTTCATCGTCTTCGCTGGGCTTGGGGTAGGTGACCTGCACCGAGCCCGTTTCGTCTCTGATGATTAGAAACTGAATTCTTTTTTGATCTCTGAGTGTCTCCAGCCAGCCAGCAATGCTGACCTCGCCATCCTGCATCGAGGGGAGTTTTGCGATTTGTGATCTGTTTTCCAATTGGTCGCCTTATCTGTTTCAGCAAATCACAAGTTTAGCTTGGGTAAACTTGTTATATGTCCGCTGATCACCTGCACTTCATCCGCCATGGCCAGGTGTTTAATCCAGAGGGCGTTATCTATGAACGCATTGAAGGCTTCGGTCTCAGTGACATGGGCTGGAAAATAGCCAGCATTGCTGCTGATAAACACCACCAAATGAACATCACGCGGGTTATTAGCTCGCCTTTGCAAAGAGCCCGAGAATCAGTAAAGCCTTGGCTTGATAACACGGGTTTAGAGCTGGAAGTTGATGCAAGGGTGATTGAAAACTGGAACAAAATGAAAGGTCTGCGACCGGGGTTTAGCTCACTACTCAAAAAACCCGCGATGTTACGACACTTTCACAATCCGATGAAACCCAGTTGGGCCGAGCCCTATGTGGAAATCCAAGCAAGAATGCTGGATGCCGCCAAGGACTTATGGGACTCAACAGATTCAGGTGATGTTGTGATTGTTAGTCACCAATTGCCGATTGTGATGTTGCAAAGAACCGCTCAGGGTCTGCCCCTGGCTCACGACCCAAGAAAACGTCAATGTGAACTTTCCAGTATTTCTAGCTTTAAGTTCACTGATGACAAATTAGAACTTGTTAGCTATTCGGTTCCTTGGATGGATGCCGGGGTAAAACTTTGAGGCCTGGACCATTCACCCGCTTGGTGGCGATAACGATTGCGGTGATGATGGTGGCTAGCTTTGTTTTGGTGTTGGCGGGGTGTTCAGCAGATGACCCACTGGCAGATCAATTTCGCGAGGGTGGAAACAAAAATTACATCGCAGGGGATGGAACGGTAACCGAGTATTCAGAGGAAAACCGACCAGAGGCAGAACCTTGGGGAGGAATCACCGAAAGTGGTGATCGAATCGATTCAGTGCAGCTAGAAGGCGTGGTCACCGTCATGAACTGGTGGTATGCAGCTTGTGCACCATGTCGTGATGAAGCTCCGGACTTGGTGGAACTAAGTGAAAAGTATGCAGAGGATGGGGTTCAGTTCATTGGTGTCAATGTTCGAGACACCCCAGAGACCGCACTTGCATTTGCAAGAAATTTTCAAGTCACCTACCCCTCAATAATGGATGCCAAATCAGGAGCCGTTTCACTGGCATTCACAGGTGTTGTGACTC
The DNA here is from genome assembly GCA_965660355.1 of Microbacteriaceae bacterium. Lineage (GTDB taxonomy): Bacteria > Actinomycetota > Actinomycetes > Actinomycetales > Microbacteriaceae > CAJXVY01. The sequence continues at coordinate 36,987 of CBFHZN010000010.1, read as the reverse complement.
CGCAGGCTGTTCCAACAACGCTTGTGATTGACGCTGATGGAAAAGTCTCATCAAAGATTTTGGGAAGGATTGACAAATCTATCCTTGGCGAATTGATTGAAACGGCAATCGAGTGAACATCGCTGAAATAGTCCTCAACGGGGCGTTGGTTATTGCCATACCGCTTGCATTGCTCGCAGGTTTGGTCTCCTTCGCATCACCGTGTGTTTTGCCACTGGTGCCAGGTTATTTGGGCTATGTCTCTGGCATGAGTCAAGCCAAATCTCGAGTTGTTTTGGGATCAGTTTTGTTCGTGGCTGGATTTGCTGTCGTCTTTGTTGGCTTTGGGAGCTTTTTCGGGGCTGCTGGATCGTTTCTTGCAAGTGGCAATATTTGGCTTAATTTAGCGGCCGGAACACTGGTTGCTTTGCTGGGTTTTGCACTGATGGGCAATTTTGGCTTTATGCAAAAAACCATCAAAAGCTCCTACAGACCAAAGGTTGGTTTAGCGGGAGCACCTATCCTGGGCATAGTTTTTGCCATTGGTTGGTCTCCCTGCATTGGGCCCACACTGGCTGCTGTTTTGACTCTGGCTGGTCAGAGTGGTTCTGCTGAGCGGGGTGCGATTTTGGCATTTGGTTATGCATTGGGATTGGGAATTCCATTTATTTTGCTGGCAGCGGGATTTTCTTGGGCGTCATCATCTGTTGAATTCATCAAGAGAAACATTCGGGTTATAAACATTTTCGGCGGCTCACTGCTTGTTTTATTGGGAGTAATGATTGCAACTGGAGTTTGGGACATTTTGGTCAATTGGATGCAGGGGTGGATAAGTGACTTCGTACCGGCCATCTGATTATGAACTCACTCGCGAGGAACGCGAGTTGGAGCAAGCCCCCAAACAAGCAAGGTTTGGGCTAAGCGGTTGGTCGCGCTGGATTTGGAGACAGCTGACCAGCATGAAAACAGCCCTTGTTTTACTGCTGTTGTTGGCAATCGCCAGTGTTCCAGGTTCTGTTTATCCGCAAAGAAGTGCTGATCCAAATGGTGTGAGGCTTCAGTTTGAAGAAAATCCTGAATTGGCCGAGGTTTTAGATGCCTTACAGCTATTTGATGTTTATACCTCTGTTTGGTTCAGTGCGATTTATATTCTGCTGTTTATTTCGCTGATTGGTTGCGTCATACCTCGAACCCAGGTTCACTGGAGGGCCATGCGGGCAAAGCCTGTGAAGACACCAGTGAATCTCAAAAAGATGAGTGCCTACACCGTTCAAGATGGAAACAACGCTGATCTAGAACGCGCAGCCAAAATCTTGAAAAAGCAGGGTTATCGAGTTGATCTCAAAGAAGATTCGGTCAGTGCTGAAAAGGGCTACCTGAGAGAAACAGGGAACTTGGTGTTTCACTATGCGCTGATTGCAGTTCTGGTTGCTGTTGGAGTTGGTGGGGGCAATAGCTACATCGGCCAAAGAGTGCTGGTCGAGGGCGACATGTTTGTGAATAACTTGGCGGGGTATGACAGCTTCTCGCCTGGAACTTTTTATGATCCAGACAACCTCTACCCATTCAGCATGCGCTTGGACGATTTTGAAGTCTCTTATGATTTGCAAAACCCAGCCAATATTGGAACACCGATAGATTTTGAAGCAAGTGTGACGGTTTTTGATGAAAACGGTGAGAGCCCAGGCCAAGTGAAGGTGAATCAGCCTCTTGAACTGCCCGGAACTGGAATCTATTTGATGGGCAATGGCTTCGCTCCTGTGATCACTGTTCGCGATGGTGATGGCAGAGTGGCTTTTTCAGGACCTGTGGTGTTTTTGCCACAGGATGGCAACATGACCTCTTTGGGTGTGATCAAAGCTCCTGATGCAAACCCAGAGCAAGTTGGTTTGATTAGCTTTTTCTATCCAACAGCCGAGCAGCTCCCCTCGGGGGCTTATACCTCAATCTACCCAGACCCTTTTGAGCCTTTGTTGACTGTGAATGCCTATATCGGTGATCTTGGGTTGGATGAGGGTGTTCCCAGAAATGTTTATGCACTGGATGTGTCTGAGATGACTGAGGTTGCGGGAAGAAATGCAGATAACCCTGGGTTGGTTTTAGCCCCGGGAGAGCGAGCAGAGATTCCTGGTGGCTATGGCTCGGTTAGCTTTGATGGGCTAACCAGGTATGCAGCCTTTGATATCGCTCATAACCCTGGAGGTTTTTGGATTTTGCTTTCTTCTTTGGTGGCTCTTGGCGGGTTAATTGTTAGTTTGCTGATACCTCGCAGAAGAGTTTGGGTGAAAGCAGTCGGGGATGAGAAAATTGAGCTAGCTGCCCTTGCTCGAGGGGATGATCCAAGGCTTGAAGATGTGGTGAACGATTTGGGCAAGAAATTAGCGGGAGGAAAAGTTGGAAATTAATCTCAACGAGCAACTCAGTCAGTATTCGCTACTGGTTGTGTATGCATCCATGGCATTATTAGCCGTTTCTTTTTTGCTGTCCACGCTTCATTTAGCAAACACAACTTCCGCCGCTGAATCAGAATCAGAACAGGCTGAGGGCGATGTCTTAGTAAAGACCAAGGCCGAGCAGAGCTCACTGATGAAAAATGCGGGACTCTGGGTTTTGGGGGCTGCAACCTTGGCTTTGGGTATCGGTGTCACCATGCGAGGAATTGCTGCCGAGCGAGTTCCCTGGGCGAATATGTATGAATTTGCCATCAGTTCCACGCTTGTTATTTTGATGATTTATCTAATGAGCCTCTATCTCAAAGAGGTTCACTTCATCGCACCACTGGTGAGCGGTTTCTCATTATTGTCTTTGGGTGTTGCAACCAGTCTGTTTTATGTGCAGGTGTCTTCATTGATGCCAGCTTTGCAAAGCTACTGGTTGGTTATCCACGTGATTGTGGCAGTTTTGGCAACCAGCTTTTTCTATATCGCAGCTGCACTGCACATCACCTATTTAGTTCGCAAAGCCTCGTGGTCTCAAGGGGATAGCAACGGTTTTCAAAGACTCGTTAGCCACTTCCCATCGGCTGAAACTCTGGACCGGTTTGCCTATCGGTTCATAATCGTGGGTTTTGTCTTGTGGTCATTCACCCTGATTGCTGGTGCTATTTGGGCTGAGCGTGCATGGAATCGTTATTGGGGTTGGGACACCAAAGAGGTTTGGACATTCATCATCTGGGTTGTTTATGCGGGTTATCTGCACGCCAAGGCAACCAGGGGTTGGACAGGAACCAGGGCTGCCTATCTAGGTCTGGTTGGCTTTGGGGCTGTGTTGTTCAATTTCACAATCGTGAATCTGTTCTTTGAGGGCTTGCACGTCTACTCCGGGCTATAAAGCTCTTCATAGGCTGCAGATAATCTCTGCTGCCATTTTTTAGTGGTTTGCTCATCTGCCTTTAGTTTTTTCATGGTGTCTCGATTTGGGGTTATCTCAGTGGCTTCCATCGGCAGATCATCAACCAGGTCTTGAACAAAAAGCGATGATGTTCCCAACCCTGGGTCGAAACCAGAATCCAAGGCGCAGGCCAACCAGATGCCTGCGTTTAGACCTATGGCACTTTCCAGGGCGGAGGAGACAACAAGAGGCAAGGAAACTTTTTTGTTTATTTCCAAAATCTCACCGATGCCACCCAGCGGCTGCCATTTCACCACCATCACATCAGCTGCCTCTTGGCTGTCCACCTCAAAAGGATCGGTGTTTTTTCTGATTGACTCATCCGCTGCAATCAAAATATCCAGTTGTTGATTTTTGATTTCCGCTCTGAGTTTTGTTAGCTCCTCAATTGTTTTTACTGGTTGCTCCAGATAGTCAAGGTTTATCCTGTTTTGTTTGAGCCAATAGATCAATTCCATGCTTTGTTCTAAATCCATTGCTCCATTGGCATCCAAGCGGATTTTTGATTCTGGATAAAGCTCAACTGTTTTTTGAATTCTTTGCAGATCCAGAGTTCTGGCCTGACCGGGTTCAGCGATTTTTATCTTGATGGTTTTCAGATACTGAAACTGGCCTAAAACACTCTCTATTTGTTCTAGCTCAACCGCTGGCAAGGTTGCATTCGGGGTTATCGAGTTTGAAGTTATCTCAGGTCTCGGGCTTTCCAACCACTCGAGGCTAGCTTTGAGCCAGCGGGATGATTCCTTGGTTGAATACTCTAAAAAAGGTGACCACTCACTGAATCCGTTTTCGGATTCAAAAACCATTAGCTCCCTGTGACTAACACCTCGGAAGGTTGTTTTTAATGGCATTGACAACACCATTGAGTTACTAAGCAGTTCTTTTAGCTCTGTCACTCAATTAGTCTAGAGAAATGGCAAAAAAGGTTTCAGAGATTTTTGATGCGAGTGTTTGGCAAGAAGTGCAGAACTTCTCCCTCACAGACATCACCTACCACCGGCATATAAGCCTTGGGGTTGTCAGGGTCGGTATTGACAGACCAGAGGTTAGAAACGCATTCAGACCAGAAACAGTCGATGAGTTGCATCGGGTTTTAGAACACGCCAGGGTCACCAGTGATGTTGGTGTTGTGTTGCTAACTGGCAATGGACCATCCCCCAAAGACGGAGGTTGGGCATATTGCTCAGGAGGAGATCAAAGAGTTCGTGGCGATAGTGGTTATCAATATGACGGCACCGGTGCAGGACGGTTGCATATCTTAGAAATCCAGAGGCTTATTAGGTTTATGCCGAAGGTCGTTATAAGCCTTGTAAGTGGCTGGGCTGCAGGCGGTGGTCACAGTCTGAATGTTGTGAGTGATTTGAGCATTGCAAGTCGTGAACATGGAAAGTTCAAACAAACCGATGCCGATGTAGGAAGTTTTGATGCAGGTTACGGCAGTGCTTATTTTGCCAAGCAGGTTGGTCAAAAAGTTGCCAGAGAAATATTTTTCTTAGCTGAGGAGTATTCAGCGGAGCGAGCTTATGAAATCGGTTTGGTAAACAGAGTTGTCCCGCATCAGGAATTAGAAAAAACAGGCATTGAATTTGCAGAGCAAATTCTTTCCAAATCACCAACCGCAATTCGAATGCTGAAATATGCAATGAACCTGCCAGATGATGGATTAGTAGGCCAGCAATTATTTGCTGGTGAGGCAACCCGGTTGGCTTATGGGACAGATGAGGCCAAAGAAGGCCGAGATGCATTTTTAGAAAAACGCAAACCTGACTGGTCACCCTTCCCCTGGCATTTCTAATGCGCAATTTGATTCAAATCCCTGCCAATAAAACCTTTGAGGTGCTGGTTTCCCTGACTCAGGCTCTGGAAGGCGGTGATGCCTTGTTTGTCTCGGGGCCGGAGGTCAATGGCGTTGCACCAGTTGAGGATGTTCCCGATCAAGTCACTGACAACACAGCCGTGGTAATCCAATCAAGTGGTTCAACTGGAAGACCAAAACTGATTGAACTATCAGCAGATGCGATGCTGGCCTCAGCAACAGCAACCGAGCAAACAATCGGCAGTGGACAGTGGTTATTGACCCTGCCTGTGAATTATGTGGCGGGATTGATGGTGTTGGTGAGATCAATCAAGGCTGATCAGCAACCGGTGCTGATGAACACCCAGGTTCCTTTCACGCCAGAGGCATTTGTCAGAGGCGCTTCTTTGATGGAAGAGGGTCAAAGATTTGTCTCCTTGGTTCCAACTCAGCTTGCAAGGCTTGCCGAGGCAATTGATTTGGACCCGATGGTTTATAGCTCGCTGAGAAAATTCGAAGCTATTTTGGTCGGGGGTCAAAGAGCTGATTTCGCTGTTATGCAAAAACTCAAGGCAATGGGAATTAATTTAATCAGCACCTACGGCATGACTGAAACAAGCGGGGGTTGCGTTTATAACGGGGAACCAATTGGAGATACCCAACTAAGAATCAATGATGACCAACTAGAAGTCTCGGGTTCAGTGCTGGCCAATAATCTTCCAAAGTGGTTTTCAACCAATGACCTGGCAAAAATTAACGAATCAGGAAAACTTGAAATTCTAGGAAGAGCAGATCGCGTGATTATTTCAGGAGGGCTGAAGGTTTCACTGGATCGAGTTGAAGAAATCTCCAAAGAAATCGCTGGGGTAACAGAGATTGTTGCAGTCGGAATTGAAGACAAAGAATTTGGAGAGCGGGTAGCGATTGGTTTTGAGGGAACACCTGAGGTGAGTGATGCGATTTCAGAGCACCTAATTGAAATCATTGGACGTGAGGCAAAGCCTAAAAAAATCTTGCAGTTCCGTGATTTGCCAAGACTTGAAAATCAAAAACCAGACCTGCAGAGAATCCAGAAACTAATGGCTGAGTAGCATTGAGTCATGGCTTCAGTATCTGATTGGGTGAGTGGTGCAAGGGTTAGAACCCTGCCTCTTGCGTTTTCCCCGGTCATCCTTGGTTCCGCAATAGCGTCATCAATTGATGCTTTTGACCCAATGACTGCTTTTTTGGCACTTTTGGTGGCGGTGTTTTTGCAACTGGGTGTGAATTATTCAAATGATTACTCCGATGGGGTCAGAGGAACAGATGAATACCGCGTTGGCCCACAAAGGCTCACGGGATCAGGAACAGTTGAGCCTAAAAAAGTTTTGTATGTAGCCTTTGGGTTTTTCGCCCTGGCGGCTTTCAGTGGTCTGGTGATTGTTCTACTCACCGCACAGTGGTGGCTTTTGCTGATCGGTGCATTGGCAATCTTGGCTGCTTGGTATTACACAGGCGGGAAAGACCCCTACGGGTACGCAGGTTTGGGTGAACTGAGTGTGTTTATCTTTTTTGGTCCGGTTGCCACCGTTGGGACATCTTTTGTGCAGAGCCTGGTTTTTCAACCAGATGCGCTGATCGCTGGAATTGGTCTGGGGTTATTTGCAGCTGCTGTATTGGTGACTAACAACATCAGAGACATAGACACCGATAAACAGGCTGGAAAAAGAACATTGGCTGTGTTTATGGGATCCAAAGCAAGCAAGGTGTTTTATTTGGTTTTGATTTGGGTTCCAATGCTTATCACAATGCCTTTTGTCGTCATCTATCCGGCAACCATCATCAGTTGGTTGGTGCTTTTATTGGTGATTCCACTGAGCCTTTTGGTGCCCACAGCTAAAAAGCCCAAGGAGCTAATCACAGGACTGAAGCTAACCAGTTACGCATCAGTTGCGTGGGCTGTCACCCTCTCCATCGGGATCAGTTTGGTCAGTTTCTAAATCATCCATCAGTTCGTTTTCATAATCACTATCAGCATCTTTTGAAGAAGTTTTGTGAAGCTTTTCACTAATGGCTCTTCTTTGTTTGTCTAAAAACACCAATGAAAGGGCAAATGACACCACCGCTGCAATAATTGCGGAGAAAAATGGGTTGAAGCCAAGGAGGGCTAACACGATGAAGATTCCAAAAAATAACCCTAATCGGGTGACGGTATAAATAATCCACGGAGATTTCATCACTATAAGTCTAATTCTCGAGGAGGCTAGGGTTAACACATGGCACGGTTACTAATTGTTTTGGCAGTGGTTGTGTTGGCGTTTAGCGTTTTCACCACCGTTTACGCAGCGACTGCTGATAAGACCCGTGTTAGAGCATTGCCCAAGTGGGCTTGGGTTTTACTCTGCCTGTTTATCCCAATTGTTGGAGGAGGACTTTACCTCTGGTTGGGAATGCCTAAAAAAGATGGTGGCCAGGCGGGATTGGGCAAAGGGAAGCCAACGGTTGCTCCAGATGATGACCCAAGATTTTTAAGAGATATGCAAAAGCGCATGCGTGATCAGAACAAAAAACGTCGCAAGAAAAACGACGACGATAAAAAATGAGCAGCCAATCACTGGCTGATCAGATAATCGCCTTAGTCTCCTCAGCAGGTGTAAGAGATTTCTTCATCTCCCCAGGCTCCAGAAGCCAAGCGCTGGTTTTGGCTGCGGATAGTCTAAAAAAACAATCCCTGGCCAAAACTTATGTTCGCATCGATGAGCGAAGCATGTCTTTCACGGCCCTTGGCGCCAGCCTAAAAACCGCTAAGCCAACGGCCATGATTGTCACCAGTGGCACAGCTGTTGCCAATTTGCACCCAGCGATGCTGGAGGCTCACCACGCTGGCGTTGCACTAATTGCGCTGACTGCTGATAGGCCAGCAAGCCTGCGCGGAAAGGGTAGTAATCAAACCACCCTGCAACCCGGGATTTTTGATCAGAGACTGATTGATTTTGTGGATGTTCAATCAGAAAAAGATGTTCCCCAAGCAAAACAAAAACTGATCGAAGCCGTTTCCAATAACCAGCCTTTGCAGATAAACGTCTGTTTCGATGAGCCACTGAGTGCTGATTCAAACCCAATTGGGTTTATTCAGCAGATTGAGTTTGAACCAAACACAGCCACTCAAACAGAAATCGATTGTTCTCTAAAAGGTGTGGTCATTGCTGGTGCAGGGGGCGAGGAGGCAAGAGAGTTCGCTGAAAAAGCAAACTGGCCGCTATTTGCTGAACCCAGTAGCGGTGCAAGAGCTGGCAAAAACGCAGTAATGAATTATGCGGAGCTATTGAACACAGATCTTTTAGAACAAATCGAAAAAGTGGTGGTCTTTGGAAAACCAACCCTCAATCGCTCAGTGATTGCTTTGATCAAATCTCAGTCAGAGATTGATGTGGTGAAAACCAAATACGGCAATTTTGATGTTGCCGATAATGCCAATCAGCACGATGGCTTGATTCCAGTTGGAACTGCAGAAGCTAAGTGGCTTGCCAGCTGGCAAAGACCAAGCCCTAGTTTTGGCTTTAGTCGAGAAGCTCTGATTGCGAAGGTTTGGGAAAGATCGACTAGGGACGATTCCGTCTATCTCGGTGCATCCAAAATGATTAGGGTGGCCGATCGGGTGGCACCTGCCAAGCAGATTGAAGTTTTTAGTAATCGCGGGTTGGCTGGAATCGATGGTTCTGTTTCGACATCAATTGGAATCGCTTTGAACACAATTGGCACAACCAGAGCAATCATTGGTGACCTCACTGCAATCCACGACCTTGGTGGGATGAACCTAACTGAATTGAATCTCAGCAATTTGCAGCTGTGGGTGGTCAATGATGCTGGTGGCAAAATCTTTGAGCAGCTGGAATTGAAGGATGAGGTTGCCCCAGAGGTTTTTGATAAGTATTTCCAGACCCCGCAGCAGGTTAGCTTTGAAAGAATTGCCACCGCCATGGGCTGGGGTTATGAATTGGCAAATAGCGAACAGGACATTGACCAGTGTTTGGATATCGAGGGCCCTGTGTTGATTGAACTTAGGGTTTAGTCAAATGCGCTGCGAACGGCTTTGAATTTCAATTTAGTTTCACTCAATTCAGCCTCAGGCTCACTCCCGCTAACAATCCCACACCCTGCAAATGCTCTAATTTTGTCTTTTTCAATCCGACCACCCCTCAAAGCCAAGGCAAGTTCACCCGATCCATTGGAGCCAACCCAGCCAACGGGTCCCGAATAAACCCCTCGGTCGAAAGGCTCTAGTTTGTTGATGAGGTTTTGAGCTTGCAATCTCGGTGTTCCGGCAACCGCAGCTGTTGGATGCAGGGCACTCGCAACCTCCAAGATGGTGGAATCTGAATTGAGCTTTGCATGAATGTCTGTGGCCAGATGCCAAACATCTGGAAGCTTCAGGCTAAATGGTGTTTTATCGGCTTCAACCGAGTCAACAAAGGGTGTTATCGCCCTGATCATGGAATCCACTGCGAAATTATGCTCGTGCAGATTTTTTGCTGAGTGTGAAAGACCATCAGCAATCGCACTATCAACATCAGGATCTGTTCCACGCCCGGCAGTCCCCGCCAAAACCCTTGCCGAGAACTCTCTGTTGGCGGATCTCAGCAATAATTCTGGACTTGCTCCAAAGTTGTCATTTATTGAATAAACCCAGCAGGAAGGAAAACGCTTGCGCAATCTTTGGATGCCATCCCTAATGTCAAAACCTTTTGGTTTCTTACTAACCAAATCCCTTGCCAGAACTACTTTTGATATCTCCCCGTCATCAATTCTGCTTAGGGCTTGAGCGATAGATTCCAAAAAACCCGCTTGGCTTTGATCTCCCTGACTGAAATTGAGCGTTTGTGGATTGGGCTGAGATGCTGTGGGCCATTGAAAGTTTTCAATGAAACTGGCTACCCAAGTTTTTTCATTTCGAATAATCAGCATTGATTCGGGAACAATCAGCACTGAGCCGTGATCACTTTCTGGACTAAAAGTGATTGCGGCGAATGCGTTTATTGACCCTGCTGAGGAATCAATCTCGCCAATAATTTCCACCTCTTGGCTGAACTGGTTGAACTTTTCGGCAAGCTCTAAAAATCTATTTTCCCCAAAGGCTTCGAATCTGGCCTTCTCGCCGATTCCAATCATCAGATTTTCCCCTCGAGCAAAGACCTGGGCCCCTTCGGGTATGGAAACCTGAGAACTCGTGCTCTCGGTGAGGAAATATCTCAATGACACTCTTTCTGATAATTGTCGAATAGCTTCAACAGAGGTATTCAACTAAAGCGGGACGTGACTTATTCTGTTATCTATGAAAAAACTTGCGGTTGGCCTTATTTCGCTTGGCAGTTTTGGGTTCTCAAGCGCAAGCCATGCTGAGGATCAGGACAATCAATTAGAAATCCCACCGATGGAGCTCACCCCGCAATCACCGATTGACCCCTTAGCTGCAGACCCAATAGATAAATCCTCGATTGAAATCAATCAATTTACCCCGGTTGAAGAGTTAGCTTCGGTAATGGGGCCTGTGATGTTGGGACTGACTGCAATAGTTGTTTGGTTAGGAATTTGGACCTGGTCGAAAGCAGTTGATGAAATACATCCGCCCGAGCGCGGTTAGACTTTCATAGTGAGTAAAGCGGATATGCAGAAACGGCCCGAAGAGGTCTCCCGCATGTTCGACGAAGTCGCAGAAACATATGACCGAACCAATGACATTCTGAGTCTTGGTCAATCAAAGCTTTGGCGAAAAGCCGTTAGAAACCTCATTAACCCACAATCTGGTCAGCGAATTCTTGATCTTGCAGCGGGGACCGGAACCTCATCGATGGCTCTGCTGGGTGATGGAGTGCAGGTAGTGGCAGCTGATTTTTCAAAAGGCATGCTGGAGGTTGGCAAAAAGCGCCACCCAGAACTGGAGTTTGCCTTTGCCGATGCCACCAAGCTTCCCTTTAAGGACAAAGAGTTTGATGCGGTAACGATTTCTTTTGGAATAAGAAATGTTGAAAATGTCGATAAAGCGCTATCAGAGATGTTCAGGGTGACAAAGCCGGGGGGAGTGATTGTTGTTTGTGAATTTAGTCACCCCAAAGGCCTATTTGGTTGGCTTTATAAGTTTTACCTGAGAAGGGTTTTACCTACCGTTGCCAAATTGGTGGCTAAAAACCCAGATGCTTACAGCTACCTCGGTGAGTCAATCGAGGCTTGGCCAAAACAGATGGATTTCGCCTCCCAGATTGAAAACAGCGGGTTTGAAAACGTCGGATTCAAAAACCTGAGCTTGGGAATTGTGGCGGTGCATTACGGGGAGAAATCATGAGCATCCCCAAACAGCTGAGAAAAATTGCTGATCGCGAGTTGATAAAAGATCTGGAAAAAGGTCTCGAAGAGGTCGAGACCCTAATCAAAGATTCAATCGCGAACACGGATAAATTATTAGACACCACCTCCAATCACCTGATTGAAGCTGGTGGCAAAAGAATGCGCCCAGTGCTGACTCTTTTGTGCTCGCACCTTGGTGATTCAACTAAAAAAGAGGTCATTCAGGCAGCAACCGTTATTGAGCTGACTCACCTGGGGACTTTGTATCACGATGATGTGATGGATGAGGCAGATCTGCGAAGAGGCGTGCCAACAGCGCACTCAATTTGGGGAAACAGTGTTGCGATTTTGACCGGGGATGTTTTGTTTGCAAGAGCTAGCCAAGTGGTCAGTGGTTTGGGGCAGAAGGCACTGCTGATGCAGGCGCAGACTTTTGAAAGATTGGTTTTGGGCCAACTTCATGAAACTGTTGGGCATGAGGAAAAAGACGAACTTGAGTTTTATACCCAAGTCCTGAAGGACAAAACCGGCTCCTTGATAGCTCTAGCCGCAAAGCTTGGATCATTTCTCTCAGAAGCCGATGAGGTTTATCTGGAGCCTCTGGGAGAATTTGGTGAAGCAGTGGGAGTCGCTTTTCAGTTGATGGATGATGTGATTGATATCCAAAGTGATGATGATGATTCTGGGAAATTTCCTGGGACTGATTTGCGGGCGGGAGTGCCGACACTTCCAGTAATCTTGCTTCGGAAGAAAACAGACAAAGATTCCATTGAACTACTTGAGCTAATTGATTCAGGTTTGGAATCTGATGCTGATTTGCAGAAAGCAGTGAGTCTTCTAAGAAATCATCAAGTGATGGAGGAGTCGATGACTGCGGCGGTGAGTTGGGCTGATAAGGCTAAACAGTCTTTGAAGCCACTACCGGATGGAAGTGTGAAAAAAGCGCTCGAGGCATTTGCCGATGCTGTTGTTGAGCGCAAGGGATAGCAAAGGAAAGCTATTTGGAAAAGCTACGTTTGGCGGTTGTTGGTGCCGGTCCCGCGGGTATTTATGCCTCGGATTTGATCCTCAAGGCAGAGCGGGACTTTGAAGTTTCAATTGACCTATTTGATTTATTGCCAACACCCTATGGTTTAGTTCGCTACGGAGTCGCTCCCGACCACCCGAGAATCAAGGGCATTGTGAATGCCCTATTCGATGTCTTGGACAGGGGCGATATTCGCTTTTTTGGAAATGTTGAATACGGCAAGGACCTCACCCTTGAGGAATTAAAAACCCACTACAACGCAGTGATTTTTGCAACTGGCGCCATCCGTGATGCGGATTTAAACATCCCTGGCATCGAACTTGATGGAAGTTATGGCGCTGCAGATTTCGTGAACTGGTATGACGCGCATCCAGATTTCCCAAGGGAGTGGCCACTGGATGCCAAAGAGGTTGCGGTGATAGGAAACGGAAACGTTGCCCTCGATGTTGCCAGGATGCTGGTGAAATTTCCAGATGATCTTTCAAGTACTGAAATACCCCCACATGTTGAAAAAGGTCTCAGGCAATCACAGGTCACCGATGTTCACGTGTTTGGAAGAAGAGGTCCAGCGCAGGCTAAGTTCAGTCCCTTAGAGCTAAGAGAGGCGCTTGCCGTTGAGGGAGTGCAGTCAATTGTTTATGACGAGGATTTCCAATACGACGAGGGAAGTTCAAAACAATTGGAAGAGAACAACCAAACAAGAGTGGTTGTGAAAACTTTGGAGGGTTTACGTGAAAACCCTCAACCAGAGAGTGAGCGCAGGCTTCACCTGCATTTTCTATCAACTCCTGAGGAAATCATTGGGGAAGGCAAAGTTGAGGCAATTCGCATCCGCAGAAATCAACTAGATGGAAACGGTGGAGCAACTCCCACAGATGAAACCAGAGAATTTCAGGTGCAGGCTGTTTACAGAGCTGTTGGCTATCACGGTTCGGCTCTGCCAGAGATTCCTTTTGATGAAAAATCTGGGGTCATTTCAAACCAGGGTGGTCGAGTCATTGATGAATCGGGTCAGCAGGTTAGGGGTGTTTATGCAACTGGTTGGATCAAGAGAGGTCCAGTTGGTCTGATTGGTCACACAAAAGCTGATGCCATTGAAACCATTGGGCACCTATTGTCAGAAAAACACAACTGGTGGGAGCCCACAAACCCTGATGAGGGTGCGGTTGTTGAATTGCTGCAGAGCAAGGGAGTGAAATTTGTTAGCTGGGACGGTTGGCTGAGGGAAAACAGCGAGGAATTGCGTAGAGGCGAGTCCTCTGGGCGTGAAAGAGAAAAACTGTTTGACCGAGATGAGATGGTGAATATCGCCAACAGTTAGCATTTAGCTGTGGACAAAATCAAGGTTCTATTTCTAGAAGATGACGGTCTTACCCGTTCTAGCGTTGAATCTGCTCTGAAAACCTTCGGCTTCGAGGTATTCACAGCCGAAACAGCCAACCAAGCTCTGGAGCACAAAGATGCGGATTGCGCTTTACTTGATTTACACCTTGGAAACGGCCCAACTGGGATAGACGTCGCACGAAAACTTAGAGAGCAAAATCCAGAAATTGGAATTGTCTTCCTAACGAGTTTTGAGGACCCCAGACTTTTAGACAAAGATGCCAAATCTTTGCCACGGGCCAGTTCTTATTTGGTGAAGCGACAGATATTTGAAACCGATCAGTTGGTTCTGGCGCTGAAGGCTTCAATTCGCAATGTCTCATCACAAAAAATGGAAGTTGAACTGCCAGCTGAATTTTCAAATCTCACGAGTGTTCAATTGGAGACGCTCAGGCTTATCGGTCAAGGACTAAGCAATCAAGAGATAGCCAAAATTAGGTCTGTCTCCGTGAAATCAGTCGAGCAAACAATCTCACTAATGTCTAAAAAGTTCTCGCTTCCGCAGCGAAACCAGGCCAATAACAGGGTGAATCTTGCAAGGGTTTATTTCAGGCTTTTAGGGGTAAAGGATTGAAAGAGGTTCGTGAGAATCTTTCCGGTAAGTGGACAATTCACTGGGCCCCGCTGGTTATTCTGCTACCTATTTCGGTTTTGATTGAGCCTGTCATCAGAACCCCTGATGGGGAAAGCTTTTTATGGACGGCTCTGACAAGTTTTTTGGGATACCTAACATTGCTTGCATTTTTAGCGCTGAGTTGGTTTCTGGTCTATCGAAAAGGCAACGCTAACTGGTTGTTCATCTTTCCAATTTCATTTGTTGCGGGATATATTCTCAGCCAATCGAATGATTTTTATAATCGACTCTTTGATCTATCGCAATCTATAAGTTTCGCTCCCGGTTCAACAGTTCTGGCCTGGGGGCTTGGTTTGCCAGTAGTTGGATATGTAATGAATAAGCTGGAGAGCTTTGTTAGGACTAGAGACTCTTTGGTGTCCGAATTACTTGAGCTGGATGAACCCAAACTTGAGTTCAGCTTGGACGAGGAGTTCAGAAAGCTTCTCACCTCCAGAGACAGCATTGACCAATCGGGTTATAGCAGGTTGGCTGAAAAGCTTCAGGAATTCACCGACACCGAGGTCCGACCATTGAGTCACAAAATGTGGGTAGGGGATTTGAAAACAAAGTCGAGGTTTCCATTTTGGTCACTGGTTCGGTTAGCAATTGCGAACAACCCTTTGCCTGCTTTTTTGTATTCGGTGGTGGCACTTTGGTTGGTGGGGCTGAATGCAATTCAACAATTTGGGCTTGCCGCAGGTGGTTTTTACTTCCTCATAGACGTGGTGGTGTTTATCTTCACCTTGTTTATTTTCAAGCGAATACCCATCTTTGCAATGGGCATAAATGCTTTTTTGTTTCCAGCAATCGCCACCACTTTGATGATGGCAGAGAGAGTTTTTGTCAGGCCCGAGCTAAACACCGATCAGTTCATTTTTGGTTGGTTGGTGCTGTGGGTTTGGCTTTTCACATCGCTGGTTCTGACAGGGGGTGTCGTAGAGGCAATAAAGACCCAACGTCAGGTTTTGGATGACTTGGAGCGAGACCTGAGGGCAGGTCAACAACTGAGTTATCTACAGCAAGAGATCAAGGACAACGGATCCGAAGACTTAGCGAAGTTCATCCATGGAACAGTTCAGTCAAAATTAATGTCATATAGCTTGCGAATGAAGCTTGCGGTTGAGCAGGGTGATATCGAGCAAGCGATGAAAACAAGGCAAGATGCCAAACAACTGATTGAAAACCCGCTGGCTGAATATCAGCCAAGCTCAAATAAGCCAATTCAGGAAAGACTTTCGCAACTCTCTCGAAGTTGGCGAGGATTGGTGGATGTCAGCATTCACTATGGGTCAATTCACCAAAGCCTCTGGCAGGCAATCGAGGACATTGTCTCTGAGGGAATAACAAACGCCCACAAACATGGATTTGCAACAAAGGTTGACGTTCAGATCACCAAGAGTGGGGAGTTTGTGGAGGTTGAAATAACAGATGATGGAATTGGCCCCAGGCAGAGTGGCGAAGGGTATGGACTTAGGATGGTCAACACCCATTCCTCTGGCAATTGGAGTTTTGGGGCAAGTGCGGACGGCAAAGGCAGCACACTGAAGGCAACTTTGCCACTGGTGGTGATTAATGATTGAAAAACTGACAAGTGAACCCATGACTTACCCTTGGGGTTCCACTCATCTGATTCCTGATTTAGTCGGCTTTGAAGAAACCGAGACGCCAATCGCTGAGATGTGGTTTGGCACCCATCCAATATCAACAGCAAAGCTTGCAAATGAAGATCTTCTGTCCAAGTTCACTCAACTTGGTTTCATGGTTAAGTTCTTAGGCGCCTCCAGCCCCCTTTCGATACAAGCCCACCCATCAAAGGATCAGGCAATTGCAGGTTTCGAGGATGAAAACAATAAAGGCATTGCCCTGGAAGACTCCTCCAGAATCTTCAAAGATGAAAATCACAAACCAGAAATCTTGATTGCAGTTAGTCCCTTCAGGGTTCTAAGTGGATTTCGACCGATTGAAAAAATTAATCAGGAACTAGCAGAGCTTGCAACCAAAGATGCTTTATTTGAAAACTGGCAACAAAGTGCCAAAACACTTTCTGAACACTTTGATTATGTCTTCCAGAAATTAGATTCAAAAACCCTTCAGGCACTGAAAAAGCACTCTGAACTGGTTAGGTACTTAGCTGATTACTATCAAGAGGACAAAGGGTTGGCAATAGCCTTTTTGCTAAATGAGATCTTCCTAGCTCCCGGGGAAGCGGTGTTTCTGCCAGCAGGAAACCTGCATGCTTATCTCCAAGGCCTAGGTGTCGAGGTGATGGCAAGCAGTGACAATGTGGTTCGCGGGGGGTTGACAACAAAGCATGTGGATGTTGAAAAGCTCAGGGAAATAACCGTTTTTGAATCAATTAATCCAAAGCTTGGACCAAATCAACTGCAGCAGGGCTTGGATGAGTATGAGGTAGAGGTGGATGATTTCAGGGTCTATCGAATCGAACCAAATGGGCAAAGAATGATTGCCGATATTGAGCTACCCGGCGAGGGGATTCTGGTCTGTGTTGGCGGAGAGATAAGTGTTTCTAACTCGTTGGATGAAAGACAAACCCTTAGCAAAGGTGAAGCTTGTTACATATCCAACGAGGCTAGGTTGGTCAGCTTTGCAGGTTCTGGGACTGCCTATTTGGCTACCGGTAGTTAACAAACTGCAGGTCCAGATCCAGGTCTTTGCCTTTTAGCAAAGCAATGATCTGCTGAAGATCATCGCGGGATTTTGAACTGACTCTAATCTCTTCTCCCTGAATTTGGGTTTTCGCACCCTTGGGACCCTCATCACGAATCATCTTGTTGATCTTCTTCGCGTTTTCCTGATCAATCCCCTGTTTCATGGAACCCTCGATGCGGTATTCCTTGCCACTGGCCTGAGGTTCAGAGTGGTCAAAGCTTTTGAGCGAAATTCCACGCTTGATTAGCTTTGACTCAAAGACATCCAAAACAGCCTTAACGCGGTCCTCACTGTTGGCCTTCAAGACAATCTTCTCCCCACTCCAAGAGATATCGGGATCAACTCCTTTGAAGTCATATCGCTGCAGGATTTCCTTCTTGGTTTGATTCAGAGCATTGTCAACTTCTTGCTCTTCAACCTTGCTTACTATGTCAAATGAACTGTCTGCCATTTCTTCAGCCTATCTTCTTCTCGATGTTGAGCCTCGGATTAGTAGCTCAACTGGCCACTCGTGAAACTCCTGCACATTTAGCTTTTTATCTTTTAGGTCTTGATCGAATAAATCAGCCAGCATGTTCGCAGCCGATGCCGCTTGTTCTCTGGGCTTTTGATCGATTGTTGTGAGGTTATAAAAACCACTGAGGTCATGATTGTCCATACCGATGACACTTATGTCATCGGGAACAGAATAACCGAGATCTTTGGCGGCTTGGATTGCCCCAAAAGCCATTTCATCACTTGCGCAGAAAATGGCAGTTGGTGCACTTCGAGGATTACCCAAAATCTGCTTGGCAGCATGGTAAGCACCGGGGATGGTGAAATCGGCCTCTGCGAACCAATTTTTTTGAACATCCAAACCAGATTCCATCAAGGCTTCCCGATAACCAGTTTGCCGAAGATGTGGTTGGTGGAATTCAAGTTCGGTGGAGGGGTTTCCGGTGATGATTCCTATTTCGGTGTGACCAAGAGACAGCAGGTGTTGAGTTGCCAATCTTCCGGCCCCCTCATCATCGATTCCCAAAGACCTGGCTCCTGCAATTGGACCACCCACGCCAACGATGGGTTTTCGCAAGTTCGTCAGGTTTGTAAGCTCATCTTCGGTGAGCTTCACCGCAACGGTGAGAACTCCATCAACCTTTTTTCTCAAAAGAAGTTCATTGAAAACTAAATCTCTTTGACTTCCCCCACCCTTCATAGAGTAAAAAGAAACGTCTAATCCGCGACTGTTCAGTGCCTCACTTATGCCTTCCAAGACCACCGAGAAAAACCAGCGATCAACAAAGGGAACCACAACGCCTACGTTTTTTGTTTTTCCTGTGGCGAGTGTGTATGCGGATGATGAGGGCACATAGCCCAAGTCGTCAACTGCCTTGAAGACTTTTTCACGAGCTAGTTTTGATACGTGCGGTTTATCGTTTAAAGCCCTGGAAACGGTTGCAGTTGAAACACCCGCATACGCAGCGACTTCTTCGATTCCGACCATGAAAACAACTGTAAGGGATTACAGCTCTGATTTTCAGCTATGATTGTGAATCGCGCCTAGCGCAATGGCAAGTTACCCAAGCGGCCAAAGGGATCTGACTGTAAATCAGCCGGCGTAGCCTTCGGGGGTTCGAATCCCTCACTTGCCACCATGCTGTTAGCCTTACCCTGTAAGGCATCAAGAAGGTATCGTGCAAAAATTTAGAGATTTTATAACTGGTAAATCAACAGCCTGGGTAACCCTTTTGATAGGACTCGGGTTTGTCGGACTAGCTTTCGGACCCCTTTCTTCAGCTGGCAATGACACCACCCCGGGTGCTGGCTTACCCGATGATGCTGAATCAGTGTTGGTCAGCGAGTATCAAGATCAACTGCCAAGTTCCGATGGAACTGCTGTGGTGATTCTTTATAGAACCGCAGACGGGTCTGAATTCACAGAAGAGCAGCTTCAGTGGGTTCAGGGGGAGTTTGATGCGCAGCTGATGATGCCTGCAGGTGGAGCCAACGAAAAGTTTTTGGATTACAGCTCCTTGGAAATAAACGGTGAAGCTTTTGTTCCGCCCGCCACGATTGCTGAAGGTGGGGAAGCAGCGAGCATCACCGTCCCGCTTGATGCAACAGATGTTTTTGATGTCACTGATGAACGAATCAATGAGATGCGAATTATCGCGAGTCAGAACATGCCATCCGGTCTGGAGGCATACGTAACAGGTCCTGAGGCTTTTGTTGCAGATCTGGGAAACATTTTTGCTGGAGCAGATTTTGCGATTCTGGGGGCATCCGTTTTGGTGGTTGCCACGATTTTGCTAATCACCTATCGCTCACCAACCTTGCTATGGGTGCCCTTGCTGGTTGTGGTGGTTACTGACGCTATGGCACAGCAGGTTGTTGTTCCTGTGGCTGATGCCTTTGGAATCACCCTGACAGCCGATAACACTGGAATTTTGGCTGTGTTGGTATTCGGTGCGGGAACCAACTATGCGTTGTTATTGATTGCCCGCTATAAAGAAGAGCTTCTGGTTTTAGATGACCGCCGAGAGGCAATGCGCAATGCAGTCAAGGGTGCAGGACCTGCAATCTTGGCATCCGGTGGAACTGTTGCTGTCGCACTTTCGTTGTTGCTATTGGCAGAAATTGAAGGTCGCCAAGCACTTGGCCTGATCGGTGCAGTTGGAATTGTGATGGCTATGTTTGCGGGGCTAGTTATTTTGCCCGCAGCTTTGGTTGTTTTTGGAAGGGGACTGTTCTGGCCCTTCATCCCAAGAGTTGGCGGAAAAAACCCCTATGAAAACGGCATCTTTGCCAAAATCGGACGAGCAGTTGGCCGAAAGCCAGTTAGCTTCGCGGGTGTTGGAATTATCTTTTTAGCAATTTTGGCAACCGGTGGTTTGGGAACAAAGACTGGTTTGAGCTCAACCGAGGTCTTCATTGAAAAACCCGAGGCGGTTGCCGGAATTGAGTTTTTGGGGGAGTCATTCAGTGCCGGTGCGACCAGTCCCTCAGCTGTGATTGTTGATAATCGATATCTCGAAGAAGCCACCGAGATTATTCTCGGGGTTGAAAATGTTGATGAGGTAACCACGGGGGATTCAACAGATGAGTTTTCTCAACTGAATGTGGTTTTAGATGCCGAGCCTGAGAGCGCACTGGCTTTGGACACGGTTGCTGATCTGAGAATCGCCTTGGATGAATTGCCCAATGACGCAATCGGATTGGTCGGTGGGGATGACGCAACGGCTTTGGATGCCAGAACCTACACTGAGCGCGATCAGGCGCTGCTGCTACCTCTGATTCTGTTATCTGTATTCATCATTCTGGTTGTGCTTCTTCGAAACATAGTGACCCCAATTCTTTTGTTGGTTGCGGTGGTTGGAAGTTTCTTTAGTGCCTATGGTGCGAGCTGGGTTATTTTCCAAAACGTGTTTGGTTTCCCTGCACTTGATCTCAGCGTGTTCATCCTGGCGTTTTTGTTCTTAGTGGCACTAGGTGTTGACTACAGCATCTTCTTGGTCACAAGGGCTCAGGAAGAAGCCAGAAAGCTTGGCACCCGAGCTGGCATGCAGAAAGCCCTTGGGGCAACGGGTGGTGTCATCACAAGTGCTGGAATCTTGTTGGCTGCGGTGTTCTCGGTGTTGGGTGTATTGCCACTGATTGCCTTAGCGCAGGTTGGAACAATCGTTGGATTGGGAGTATTGCTGGATACCCTTTTGGTTCGAACAGTGATTGTGCCAGCGATGGCTTATATCTTGGGAAGCAAGTTCTGGTGGCCAAGGAAAGAGCTAGCCGACTAACCAAACCGTTTCATTAGGCAAAACTTCACTTACTGAACCAAGCGAGGAAAGCAATAGCTCTCCATGAGGCATTGGTTTTGGATCTGAATCAAAATTATGAAAAACCTTGACTGAATTATTTTCAAAACCAAATAGTTCTTCGTCAAGCCATCTGAAGCTACCCCTACCAAGTTCATGCTTTTTTCTAAGAAGCAAAGCTGCTTGATAAATGGCAAGTGTTTTGTTGCCGCTTCTGGTGTAATTGCCATATTCATCGGGTTGCGGAAGCCAAGTCTTCGTAGCTTTTGAAAAACCAAAGTTTGGCTTGCCTGCCTCCCATGGAATTGGCGCTCGGGCACCATCTCTTCCAACCCGGAGACCGTTTGTTCTAAAAAACGTAGGGTCCTGACGGGCCTCATCTGGAATGGTCGTATTATCTGGCAAGCCCAACTCCTCACCTTGGTAGAGATAGCAGTTTCCCGGCAAAGCCAGCATCACAAGAGTCGCACCCAAAGAGATCTGCCCGCCAAGTTTGTTGTTGGGTTGGATGTCCTCTGGACCTATTCCATCGCTCTGGGTTGGTCTTGAATAATCGCTTCCAAAGCGAGAGACCGATCTAACAACATCATGATTATTCAATGTCCAGGTTGATTGAGAGCCCACCCCTGGGAAGGCACTCATTGATTCATCAATTGTCTCTTTGATGATTGATTCGACCCAGTGAGCGTCTAAAAACCTGAAGTTGAAGTTTTGGTGTAGTTCATCGGGCCTTAGCCAGTTGGCCATTTTGCTAAGCGGCAAAACATAGCCCTCACCGCATAAAACCTTGTCTCCTGATTCATCAGCTGTTTTTCTTAGTTCACGCATGATTTCGTGAACCTCAGGTTGGAACCACATAGGAGGGTCTTGCTCCCCCTCGATGTAACCGCTACCGGCCTGTTCGACATAGGGGTGATCTGGGAAACCGACCGCTTTCACAAGTGCATGAGGTTGGTCCACTCGGAAACCATCCGCACCCAAATCAAACCAAAATCGCATGATTTTTTGAAATTCTGCAATCACCTCTGGGTTTCGCCAGTTCAGATCTGGTTGGGAGCCATCAAATAAATGGCAATACCACTGACCGGGTTTTCCATCTTCCTCAATTACTCTTGTCCAAGCGGGGCCCCCAAACATGCTTTGCCAGTTATTTGGTGGCAACTCACCGTTCTCGCCAGCCCCGTCAACAAATAAATACCGATCTCTGGCTTTTGATCCGGGAGCTGAATTTAGGGCGAGTTGGAACCAGGGATGTTGCGCTGAGGTGTGGTTGGGGACCAAATCAAGCAATACCTTGAGGTTAAGTTCATGTGCTTTTGAGACCATGTTTTTGAAATCAGAAATCGTTCCAAAGATTGGATCAACCCCGTAATAATCGCTGACGTCATAACCACTGTCTTTTTGAGGGGATGGATAAAAAGGGGATAGCCAGATCCCATCAACCCCCAAAGAGGCGATTTCAGAAAGTTTCTCGGTGATGCCGTTTAGGTCTCCATAGCCATCAGCGTTTGAGTCTTTGAAGCTTTTTGGATAGATCTGATAGATGACGGCATCCCGCCACCACTGATTCAAAGCCTTATCCAGGCGGTTTGGTCGGTGCCAAGCTTGCCGCCTGCCTCCAGTCCCTCCTGAGTGGAGACCAATATCTCACCCGAAGGGAGGTCAATTGGTTCACCCATGTTTGAAACCACCGCAATGCCGTTATTTTCAAAGGCAATTGAACTTTCCGTGCAAAGGGGCTCCAACCAGTGGAAATCACCTAAGCCAAGCGAGAGCTCTTTGCGAAGTTTTAGAAGTTTTTTATAAAGCTCAAGGGTTGACCCTTTGACTCCCTGCTGGACATCTCTTGCATACTCAGCAAATTTTTCTGGCTGAGGAAGCCAAGAGCGCTCAGTTGGTCCAAACCCAAAGCTTGGCTTATCGTGCTCCCAAGGGATTGGCACCCGACACCCATCTCTTCCAACTCTTTCGCCATTTGTTCTAAAAAATGTTGGATCTTCACGGTATTTGTGATCAAGCGTCGTGTGTTCGGGAAGACCTAGCTCCTCACCCTGATAGATGTATGCACCTCCAGGCAAGCCCAGCATGAAAGCTGAGGATGCGCGAGCGCGCCTGAGCCCCAATTCTTCATCCGGCTGGTCCTCATCTGGGCCGATTCCAGCTCCTTGGCGAGGGATTGAGCTTGCGCCGAATCTGGAGCTGTGACGAATAACATCGTGGTTTGATAAAACCCATGTTGATGGAGCTCCCACACCAGGGAAGGCCTCCATTGATTCTGAGACAACGTTTTTAAGCGCCTTTGGATCCCAAGGAGTTTCTAGATAACCAAAGTTAAACGTTTGGTGGTATTCATCAGGCCTCACCCATTTAGCCATTTTGCTCAAAGGCATCACCCATGCCTCGGCACACATCGCACGGTCTTGATATTCATCCAAGACACTTCTCCAGCGACGATTGATTTCATGAACGCCTTCACGGTTCCAAAACGGATGCTCAACCTCGGCATCAGTCATAGCCCCACCATCGGCATCGGAGTTGCGCTCATCAAGATCAGGGAAGTCCAAATCCTTTTTCATGGAGTGAGCTACATCTATTCGGAAACCATCAGCACCGCGGTCTAACCAGAAACGAAGTATGGAGTTGAACTCTTCGATGATTTCTGGGTTCTCCCAGTTCCAATCTGGCTGTGATGAATCAAATAGATGTAAATACCACTGACCGGGAGTCCCATCTGGCTCGGTGATTCTGGTCCATGCGGACCCACCGAAAACACTTTGCCAGTTATTTGGGGGTAGCTCCCCGTTTTCACCCTTTCCATCTTTGAAGATGTAACGGTTTCTCTCGGGTGACCCCGGAGCAGATTTCAGCGCAAGCTGAAACCAGGGGTGCTCTGAAGAGGAGTGATTGGGGACCAGGTCAACTATTACCTTCAGGCCAAGCGAATGCGCCTCAGCGAGCATCTCGTCAAAGTCCTGAAGTGTTCCAAACAGCGGATCAATATCTCTGTAATCGCTTACATCGTATCCAGCATCATTCTGAGGTGATTTGAAAAATGGGGAGAACCAGACTGCATCCACTCCAAGCTCAGCGAGCGCTGGTAGGCGATTTTTAATGCCATCCAGATCTCCAATTCCATCACCGTTGCCATCCGCAAATGAGCGTGGGTAAACCTGGTAAATCACTGATGAGCGCCACCATTCGTGGCCTTTTCTGGGTTCGAAAGTTGAGTTAGTCACCCGCAAATACTAGGCGTTATAAGCAAGCGAATTCAGCACTTTTCAAACTTGTTATCTAAATCTAATTTTGTTTCTGATTTTGCCGAATAAGACTGTAAGCGGTTACAAATCTTTTGTTTGGAGTTTATTGGCCCTGTGCTGTTTGCTTTGGACTGATGACCAGCTCTAAGGTTATTGCGGACAGGTTGGTATGAAAAACTTTATTTCTAGCGGGGCTATAGCTTTGGCCGTAGGTGCATCCCTCACTGGATGCCAAGCGGAAACCACTGAATCCGGATTACCCACTGATTTTGATTTTCAGGACACTCAAGAACAAGCTGAGCCAATAGATGTAATCAGTGTTTGGGCACCGGGTTCTGTTGCCAGCTCTCTGACGGGGATTAGCTCTGTTTTTGAAAGTGAATACGGTGTTGAGATTCAGTTCACTGAGATTGAACTCGCTGAAATTGATTCTCGGTTAAAAACTGGCAATTACCCGGATGTCTTTTTCGGCACCCATTCTTGGACAGCAGATCTGGCTGAATCCGCAGCTGTCTCAAAGCTAAGTACGGGTATCTTGGGTGACAAGGTTCCCGAGCAGTTATTAGATGCATTTAGTTATCAGGGTGATTCTTACGGGGTTCCCATGAGTGAACAGCATGTTGCCCTGGTTTGCAATTCAGAATTGGTTCCCGAACAACCAAGCATCGATGAGCTACAAGAAATTGGACTCGGGTTGGGCTTAGACAGTGAGCTTGGTGACCCCTATCACCTTTATCCATTCATGAGTTCATTCGGTTTGTCTTTACTAGACCCGCAGAGCACTGAATTTGATTCAGATTCAGGTTATGAATTTGCCTCTTGGATGTCCTCTCAAGGGTCGGAACTTTTTGACCTAAACAGTAATTACGCATCTGTGTTGGAGGCTTTCAATTCAGAGCAGATTGGTTGCTGGCTCACTGGACCCTGGGCAATTGCTTCAATTAATCCTGCATTGATGGATTCCCTGGCTGTTTACCCAGTTCCCGCAGCTGGCAATTCAGAAAGCTCAGCACTTGTTGATGTTGCTGGTTTCTTTGTTGCGGCCAATAGCGATGATCCGGTTTATGCGAACAGGTTGGTATTGGAATATTTCACCAGAGGCACCTCTCAGGTGGCAGTAGCAAACTCACTCTCTGGTGTTCCCGCAGTGGAGACAAATGATGAATTGTTTTCAATGTTTAGAGAGAGTGTGATTAATGCAACACCGACCCCATCATCGGA
Organism: Microbacteriaceae bacterium; assembly: GCA_965660355.1. Taxonomy (GTDB): domain Bacteria; phylum Actinomycetota; class Actinomycetes; order Actinomycetales; family Microbacteriaceae; genus CAJXVY01. The sequence continues at coordinate 11,537 of CBFHZN010000010.1, read as the reverse complement.
GCTAATGGATCAGCTGTGGCCTCTATTGGGGGCAACACAGGCAGATTTGATAAGAAACGATATAAGCTCAGAAGAGATTTGGTCAGGGTTTGTCTCGGAGTTGGATGCTTTGAGAGCTAACCAAGATTAATTCAATTGCAAGACTGATTTGGATGGTGCTAATCTTTCCTAGTTGTTTTTGCCCCGATAGCTCAGTGGTAGAGCACTTCCATGGTAAGGAAGGGGTCGACAGTTCAATCCTGTCTCGGGGCTCGGTCAAGTTGTTTGACCATGCGGCGGGGTAGCTCAGGTGGTTAGAGCGCACGGCTCATAATCGTGAGGTCGCGGGTTCAAGCCCCGCCCCCGCTACCAATTGCCACGAGTCAAGACATCCCTCTTTGGTTATGACTCGACTACTGAGGGTTGTTTCGCTTTCTTTTCCCTTGAAAGTAGCTAATCAGAACCACAAGCATTCCGCCTAGCGTAAGCGCCGCAGAAACGACCAAGAGAAATCGTTCACCAGGATTGGCTTTCAAGGCAGCGATACCGGCTTCTGAAGTTTCGAGGCCGAGATCCTCAAGGTACATGTATTCAGAGAAGCCGCTCAACCAGAGGGTATAACCTATCGCGACCCCGACATAGAGCATCGTGAGTCCAAAATTTCGCAACGATTTCAATTTAAGACCAACCTCCAGAGTAAGGATTGCAACGGTATAGCGGGAAAGAAATAGACCAGTTGACCAAAGGTCGCCATGACTCCAGGTTGTATTCTGGAAGGCTGAATGGCAGTCCAGCTATGTGGCAATAGAACTGCTCTTGAATCGTGTTGGTCCAGCGCCATGATTGGCTACCAAGTTTGGTAACAACCTCATCTCTGTGCGCAAACCAGGTTCCCAGACCAGCCATTGCTTGGCCCCATGGGGTCGGAGTCACATTGACCTTGTAACCCTTGCCCGTTACATTGGTGATCGACGGCCATCCATATAAATCGACACCCAACCAAGGGTCGGCGACAATCGGATACTCGTAAGTTCCGTCTCGGTGGTCAACATGCTGAATCAATTCACCTTCGGCTACTTCAAACCAGGTGTCAACGGATTTTCCTTTGGCGTCAAGAGCCCATGGTGCCGAAATTCCAGCCACCAGTTCTCCGGAAGAATTGAGCACCACAACCTCCCCGGTCTTCACAATTATGGCGACCGCGTCTGCTGGAATCTTGAACCTGAAGGAGAGCCGCTCACTGGTCCCTGCGGAGTTTAGGACGGCTGCGGTCTGAACTGATCCATCGGATTTAGCAATCGGGATGTAGTCAATCCCGTCTTTTCCTTTTAGGACTCTGTAGGTAGCTCCATTGAAACCCAGACTTTTCTCAACTTCGAGATCTCCTACTTCTAGTTCGATGCCCCGTTCGTTGGAAATAAACAACGAACCTGGTTTGATTGCTTGTGACGAGCGTCGCTGGTTCGACTGATTCTCAAAGACCTCGGGCGCTACTCTCTGAATGGCCTCTAGAGATCTTGTTTGTGGGTCAGCAATCGCCCCTTGAAATCCGCCCGTCGACATAATCGCTACGATCAAAACTCCAAAAAAACGCTTTGTTTTCATTTTTTCCCCCATCAAATTTCTATATATGTAGACTTACTCTATTTTAGTCCTTGGGATTAGAAAAAAGGGAAGCAAGGCTACTAGCCAAAAAGGACTCAAAATTAAAGCCACGATTGTGACTGCGCTAAATGTTATCCAGTTATCCGCAAACCGTCGGGTCATCAAGACAAGCGAAAAGACCAATGCCCCCTGCCATAGAGCTCTGAGCTCTCGGCAGGTTAGGTTCGGTTCGGAGAGAATCGCTTCCCACTCCTCTATGTGCCTCAATTTTGTTTCTCTGCCGCATCCCATAAAAATCACTTTGAGCCATACCTGTGGCGATTTCAATTGCTTGCTAGCCCCGGTCTATTTTGCTGGGGTGGGAAATTTCTCTTCACCTGGGGTTCTACCAGTCGCTGAGTGGACCTTTCTTGTGCGTCTGATTCTAAGGGGTTGATCATGTAGATTCTCCTCCTCGCACCTGGTCGAGATGGTTCCGACTCCCACTCGCTCATTAGGATTCCCCTCGCTTCCAGCCGAGCTAGAATCGGGTACACGCTTCCTGAGGGTAGGCCCGTTTTCTTGACAATTTGTAGGCCCCATATTGGTTCTGGGCTCGATCGCACGGTGTCAATCACCTTCAAAGTGGCTGGACTCATTTTTCGACTTTGACCCATAGGTAGAGGTTACATCAGTTGCTAGGTTCTAAGCTAAAGATAAGGATGGGCTAAAAGTATCTTTATGTGGAACAGGGGGCATTGTGTTTCAGACTTATGGATATCCAGGTGTTTTTGCTGAACTGGAGCCTAACCAACCAATTCTGCGCTACCTCAATCTGGCGAAATTTTTCGATTTGATAGAAACCCGCAGCCTGTATTTTGCGGATCCTATAACGCTCAATGATGACAGGGAAGGTGAGGTAGGTCTCTACAACCATCAATTCAGGCCCAGGGTTTACGCCGATACGCCTGGTCTTCTGGACCAACTTCCCAAAATAGATGAGCTGGGAAAGCGGTACGCTCTCATCTCTTCCTGGTCCATTTCCGAAAAGGAAGATTTTCTAATGAGCTCCACTTACGGCGCTCCACCACCATGCATTGTGGTTCACTCCACCTGGGGTGCGCTTCAAAACTCACTTTTGGGAGACACCCCCGTCTATGGAGGTCCAGTCACATACACCGACATTGACAATAACTGGACAGCGGAGAACACGCTATTTCACAGGCACATGCAAAAGCGAGAAAGATTTGAAGGGGAAAGAGAGTTGAGGCTATTGATAGCAGCACCTGGCCATACTCTTCAAAATTCAGACAGACAGCCCATGGGGCAAAAGGTCGAAATCGAGGTAGGCACGCTCCTCAGTAGCGTCAGCGTGGTGGGTGACTTTCTGCGGTCTACCACCGCCGATGCAATTAAGTCCTACCTCGAGGTCAAAGGCATTTCGGTGCCAGTCCACGAAATCTCATAGCTCCAGTCGCTTTACAAAATCGTTATGGTCGGTGGCTGGTAAATAGACTCTACATATGTAGACTTGCCGAGGGGACAGACTGTCCTCTCAAAAGTTAGGGGGAAACAATGAGTAAAAACAATGTGTTCGGAAAGAAGATCGCTTTAGGTGCTGCCCTTGCGACGGCTCTAATTGGCATCGCGGTCAGCCCGGGGGTAGCGGGCAACCAAATCTATTGTTCGGGCTCCTGGGTATGTGTTTACAAGCACAAGGACTTTGAAGTGCCGCTCGGCTATCGAACCGCAGGATTCTTCCTGCAGAACATCAGTGCAGCCAACGACAACGAGGTTTCATCTTGGGAGAACCGCACTTCTACGAATGCGAGATGGTACACGGGTTCTAATGGCTCAGGCAACTGTCACACAATGGCAAGATTCTCGGAGCTTGGCTTTATGAACCCTTTTACTCAAAATGACCAAATGTCGTCTTGGGCGGGTAACGGAGGCTGCTAGAAATCAGGTGGTTGCGCAGATGAACTTAGCAGTTGTGAAGGTCGACAGACTAACCAGGGAGTTCCGAACGCCTGTCGAAACAATCGTTGCAGTAGATGACGCTACTTTTGAAATTGGCAAAGGCGAGTTCGTTGCGTTGATGGGGCCGAGCGGTTGTGGGAAGTCCACATTGCTCGGCCTCATTTGTGGGATCGACGCACCCGCCAAGGGCTCGGTGGAGGTTCTAAATTTCGTGATGAGCAACCACGCTGATGAATCACGAGGGAAATTCCGATTGGCAAACATAGGAATGGTTTTTCAGGAGCACAATCTAATAAACGAATTCACCTCGATTGAAAATGTGATGCTTCCGTTAGAGGTGATGGGCGTGGCGAGGCGAGTAGCCACAGAGCAGGCCTTGAGTGCCCTGCAACGCGTGGGCGTTTCTTCCAAAGCCAAAGCTTTCCCTGGCCAATTGTCTGGAGGGCAAAAACAACGCGTAGGTATCGCGCGAGCTCTCGTTGGAGAGAAGAGAGTGTTTCTAGCCGACGAACCAACGGGTTCGTTGGACTTTGAAAACAGTAAAAACATTTTCGAGCTTTTTCGAACAATGGCGGCTGATGGCCTCGCAGTTTTAGTGGCTACGCATGATGAAAGTGTCTTGTCTTACGCAACCAGAGTGATGCGCATGCGGGACGGGCGAATCACACAAGACACAAATTTACGGGCATGACGAGCGGACTGACTTCGAAATGATCTTTCAGCTCAGAATGATGCTTCGCCTGATGAGGTTGCAAGGGTCTCGTTGGTGGCTAGCGCCGGCAATTGGCCCTTCAGTAATTCTGGCAATAGTTTTTGGCTTTCTCAGTCAGCTCGAATTTGCAGAGCAGGACAGGAAGGAGTTCCAATTTGGAAACAGAACTTCAGCAATCTATCTGAACGACTGGATTCGGCCATCAAGTGATCTTGTCGGCAATGAATTCGCAAAACAGAGCCTTTTTGACACCAACGAAGAGTTGCTTTGCATTCAACTTGGTGGTCAAATCGGGCTCCCCGGGGACTCCAACTACAGTGTGGGGTTTCGTGAAATTTCTCCAGGCTGCAAATTCAGTGATTTTGACTACACATTGACCTCTGGCTCGTGGCCTACCTCAGTAAATGAGGCGGTCGCCACCGAAGGGCTGTTTAGACAGGGGCAAACTGTTCAAGGGGTCTCTCCGAAACCAATTGAGATAGTTGGGACAGTTACCAACAAGAATGATCTTTACGGAGAGACACTTCTTTTTGCTGCCGGTACATGGCAAACCTGGGACATGGACGCTAACGACACTTTGTACCCGCGTTTGCAAGCCACCTACACAGTGTTCATGAACATCGAAAGCCCTGATTCTTTTAGGGCTGAAATTGAGAAGCTTTCTGCAGAAAATGTAACTGCAGCAACAATTGAGCTTCGAGATGTCAGGGATCCCCGATCAACGATTATCGAAAGATTCCCCTTTCTGTATCAATGGCTTATCTGGCCGGTTTCTTTGGCGTCAATCGCCTTGGCTCTTGCACTGAGGTCCCGATTTCTGAGGACTTCGACACAGAGGCTGATGGACTATGGGTTGAACCGAACAGTCACTCAGGCCACAATTTTGGTTGGTGCCGGGCTCTGGATTGCTGCCGCTCTTCCCTTTGGATTGTTATTAGGTTGGGGTCTGGCGGGATTACTGAGTCCGATTGCGGCCATCGTTTCGGGTCACACCGCCGGAAACAACCCATTCCCCATGGAACTCGCTAGCACGACTTACGCAGCTCTTGTGATTTCCTTGTTGGGGATGACTGTAGCGACGCTCTTTACTCCTGGGCAGGTTCGCCAAATTGAAAAGGAACGAAAGAGAAAAACACTTGCGAATGGATCGCGCGGGAAAATTCTGTTTGGGTTGGGGACGGCTGCATTTGTGAGCGTATGGACGTTTCAAATTAACAACGTGAGCGAGTTATTTACTCTAATTTTCGTGAGCGTATTTATCGCTTGTTGGTTCACCCCAGAGCTGACCGATCTGCTTTCGCGGACGACATCAGGTAAAAGCCTTGAAACCAAATATGCGACAAGAAGAATGGCCGCCCCTGGCTCCAAATCATGGATTGCTGCTGCCTCAGCGATTGTGGCGTTTGGGCCATTCGTCGCAATGACAATATTGCTCTCCTCTTCTGTTGCAGATTCAAACAGCAATGAACTACGCCCACCTCGTGATGGGCAAGCACTCTTCTATCCTTCTGGTGATCAAAAAATCGATCAAAGAATAAAAGACTTGGTCATCACGAGTCTGGATCGCGAAATCGAGTTTGTCCCAATTTTTTCCCCAGTGGATAAATCGGGGTTTGCACTAGTTGCCACCAGTGAAGGCTTTGGCCCCGTACAGTCCATTGAATCCTCAGTTGACCTGGAAACTTTGCTCGGCAGTGCACTGTCAGAACAGGCAAAAGCTGTTTTGGAGGGGGGTGGAGTTATCTGGACAAGAGAGGGCTATTCCAACGAGATCTGGCTGTCTTCGCGTGACCCCCAAGACAGGTTTGCCTTGGATATATCGGTTTTTGAGGAAATCGAGCCTCGTTGGGCTAATGACACTTCCGGTTTTGTCTTGTCATCAACAGTTCAAAGCCTAGGACTTGAAAACGCCCTCATGGTTTGGACATTAAATGGACTTGAAGGGTCTGACCAACAGCTGATATCGGGTGCCCTCAGCGACAACGGGTTCGACTCTAACTACATCCGGTTCCCGAGGGAAGAAAACCCCATCAGTTTGTCACCATTCCAACTAGGAATTGGCTCTGTCCTTGGCTTCATTGGCGCAACATTACTTGCCATCTCCTTGCGCAGTAGTTCTAAGCAATTGCAAGCATCCTCTCAGAAGTTAGTAATTCAAGGTGTGCCTCGTGCATGGTTCAGGCGAGTCTTTGTCAGAGAAGTTGGTGTGCCCGCCCTAATTGGAGGACTTGTTGGTGTTGCGCTTGCCATCTTGCTCCTATTTGCAGGAGTTGAAGCTTTGGGTATCGCGTTGGTTGTTCCTTTTGAAGTGATCTTTGTCTACGCAATGTTGATGTTCGCATTGTTCATCATCATGATGTCCATAAGCGCGTTTCAAATTTCTAGGCCGTTGTCGAGAGGCGGCGAATGAGTCCCCCTGGCATTCCTAGCCCGAGCACAACTTATACGACAACTCATAAATCACACTCACCCATATCAAGGAGGAACTATGCTCAACCGCATCTCTAGCCAATTGCCCGCCAACAGTGATCTGGCGGAATCTGAGTTAACTGGACAGGTTCTTGGTGACGCTCTCGTTTCTTCAGGGCGAGCTGTGATTTCAGGCCAGGTCTGTGGCTCCCTGCGAGTAAACAAAGGTTCTGAGGTGCACATTTACGGTCAGATTATTGGTGATCTCTTGGTCGAGGGTAAGGTTTACTTGCACGGGATGGTTGAGGGCAAGGCGCTCATTCTGGGCGATGGACAGCTTGAGCGAGCCCCTGGTTCCAGTGTGGGCGGGCGACTTGCCAAATGAAAATGCTTTCACCTAGACTTACTATCCTTACACTTACAAGTGAAATCGAAAGGAGGGACTCATGACATCCTTAGTGTTAGCAGGAAAAGATTTGGTCATTGAGAAAGAAGCTCATGATGAAGCTGAGCAGATTTTGGAGAAAGCGAAAGACGTGGACCGTCTTCAGTTCTTGATCGACCTTCAGGATGGACAACAACTAACTCTTTCGAGATCAACTTCTGCGCTTCTAGAGTCGGTGTTGCATGTTGCTGCAAATGGGGGGAGAGTAACTTTCACTGCCATTCCATCGGAGATGACAACAGCGGCTGCGGCTTCTTTGCTGGGGATTTCAAGACCAACACTTATGAAGCGAATTCGTGATGGTCAAATTCCAGCACACAAGGTGGGTTCCCACACCAGAGTAAAAACCGATGACCTAATGAAGTTCAAAGCCGATCGGAATGCAAAACAAAAAAATATATTCTCAGAGTTGCGAAAAATCTCTGAGGTCCTTGACTAGATGGAAGTCCAGAGGGTATTTCTTGATGCGAACATCCTGTTCTCTCAGACTCTTCGAGACTGGTTTTTCATGTTGCGCATCGAAACCGATGGGAACATGTTCACACTGATAACCTCTGAAGACGCTTTAGTTGAAGCCCAGCATTCTTTTAGAAAGCGCAAACCCGAAGTCTCGGGAAGTGAAGTGACCAACATTCGCAAAAAGACAGTCGAGTTTTGTGATGACGTGATTGAAGATTATCCGGGCAAGACCAGCGGGCCTTTCCTGGACAGATACGATCTGCACATTCACTCTGCAGCAATGGCTGCAGGCTGCCACATGCTTATTACCCAAGATAAAGGATTTCTAAATCTGCCAGAAGAGCAAAAGGATGAGCTCGCCTATGAAATCCTTTCGCCTGATGAGTTTTTCCTTCTGCTTGACGACTCTGCTAGTCAATTTGTCTCCAGTGTTACAAAGCAACAATCTGTTTATTGGGTCAAAAGGCGTTCGGATGGAAAGGAGCTTGGTGCTATGAACCTCGAATCCGCTCTTCGACAAAGTGGGTGTCCAAAATTTGCCACTCGCGTTCAGAGACACACCAAGAATCTTGCGGGAGAATAAAAGTAGTTGAAGCCAATGTGCTGGTGAGGAACGCGAAGAGATGTCAAGAATTGCTGAAAAAACAAACTAATTTGGGGGCTAGTAAATGTTTGAGTCACAAGATAACGACGATATTTTGAGTGAACCGCAAGAGGGAGATTATTTCGAGGCATTTGGCGTTGGAACTTGGATAGGCCCAAACCTACTCCCCGAGCTGACTTCCGAAATCCTGGAACACGCTCTCTTGAAAACACATTTCTTCCCATCACTAAATGGGAACAACCCGGAACTTCCCTCCTTGTTTACAAGCGAGTCTTTCACCCCAACGGTTTCAAGAGAGTTAGGCCTTCTCAACATTCGGAATAAAAATAAAGGGACTGACTATCTCAGGTTTGATCAAACCAAGCCGGATGGTCATGCTAGACACTCGGGAATACCGCATCCCGCTGCGCATGCCAAGCTAGTTTCGCTCCTCGCCGATAATTGGGTCCAAATTCAACACATCACAACAAATGATCAGAGTCCCCTTCGCCCTATTCTGACAAAGAATGGACGCTTGTTCTCCTCGAGTTATGCGAACTCTTCCTTCGAAAACTCAACCTGGTCTGAGGTGGCCTCGACGGGAGCAGAGTTTCATGTGAAGTTGGACATCAAGTCCTTTTTTCCCAGCATCTACACTCATGCCTTTGAATGGGTACCATTTGGAAAACTGGCAGCCAAAGGGCCCAAAAGCAAGTCCCCATTAAAGGGACACTTTGCCCGGCGTCTCGACGAAGATTTGCGTTTTCAAAATTTCGGCCAGACAGTGGGTTTAGTTGTTGGACCGGGAACTTCAAATATCTCGGCAGAGTATCTCTTGTGGCCTATTGACCAGAAACTGCGTGAGGAATTCGGTGACAAGTTCAGACGAAGGATCGACGATTACGAGTTCTACGCGCGAGACGAGTTCGAGGCAAAGAGATTCATAAAGAGACTCGAGGGTCTCTTGAGAGACTCTGAGTTGTATTTGAACCCCCAGAAGACGCGGCTAACACCCCTAGCTGAGCCGTCGGACGCTTCCTGGAAAATAGCCCTGGGTGGTTTTGACACAAATTGGTTGGAAAGCCCAAGGGATTTCGCAAATTACTGGAATCAGGTCCTAGTCCAATTTCAGTCAACCAAAGATCAAAGATGTCTTAGATGGGGAATGAAGGTAATCCTAAACCGAGCGGAAAAAGCACAGCATCTGCCATGGGCGCTGTCTTTCTTGGTTCGCCAGATTCGACTTTTCCCATTTCTGGCGCCATACCTTCGTTATGCGACTGATGAAAACCTCGGCGAGAGAGACCTTGGGGAGCTTTACTCAATCCTGGAATGTAAACTCGACAATCTTTACTCTGACGCAAAGGTGTGGCTGATCTCCATATTGGGCTTAAACAACAAACTGGATAACAAGATAGCGAGCCTCGTGATGAAGGACATGGATGCGCTTTGCCTTACTCTCCTGAACGAGTTCAAAGCGATTTCAGAGCATGAGCTACTGAGCCTTCTTCCAGATCCTGTTTCCCATCCGCACGAAGCCGATAGATATTGGCTGCCTAGGTATCAATCATCACTCCGGAGTAAAAAAGTATCTGATCCGGAAGGCGTTTTCGAGATTATGCAAAATGCGTCAGTCAATTTCCTCAAGCCATAAGCCTCCCAAAATGGGCCCATCCGTATGGCTAACAGCGAAAACCATGAACCACCCAGAAAGTAAGTGAAGGCGTGCCCTATAGATATTTGGACAGTCCCGATTGCGGGAATTGGCTGCTTTTTCGGATCTTGGCTAGCTCCATTTTCCAAAGATAAAGCTCTTGCCAATGAAGAGGCTAGGGCTCACAAGCGAAAACCTCTCGCAGATGCACGCGAGGCAATCCAGTGGATTAGTGGTTTTGATTCCTGGACCTCTATTATCAATTACGCCAGGTAGATAGCCACCAGACCTTATTTGGAGCAGGGCTTTATTTTGAATATCGAGGCCCCGTTTCTCGCAGGAGCATAGGACAGTTTTTATTCAAATTGCCAATTCGGCTGGCCAAGTCTCGACATATTCCGCATCTCAGTGGATGAACTAGAGATGAGTTGGTTTAGAAAGTAACGGCAATGCTCCTTTTACATCCCGTTCGATGGACGGAAACGGACGGAAATGGGCATATCTGCAAAGAGTGGCTTGACTAATAAAATACGTCGTATTTTGCCACTGCCCACATTTACTTAGGTAATGCAACATAACTACGGATCAGAAGGTTGGGGCTTCAAACACCGCCCCCGCTACTAGTCTTGAGATATGGTCAATCCAGAAATAATCGGAAAAACATACCCCCGAACAGGTCCCTATCTGGTCGGCAGAGAAAAAATCAAAGAGTTTGCGCTCGCAACATTTCATTCAGAAAACTCACCAAGTGTTTCCCTAGAGGCGAGTAAAAAAGCAGGTTTTAGCGATTTAGTTGCTCCCCCAACATTCGCCATTGTGTTGCAGCAGCAGTCGCTGGAAATGGTTATTGATGACCCAGAAGCAGAATTAGATTTTTCCCGAGTGGTTCATGGCGATCAAGGTTTCAGTTACCAAAGACCTATCATTGCGGGCGATGAGCTGACATCGCAGCTAAGTGCTGAAAGCGTCAAGGAGCTTGCCGGGAATCAAATGATCACCTTTTTGACCAAGATATTTGATACGGAAAACAATGTTATTGCTGAGGCAACCTCAACGCTAGTTGTTAGGGGTGGCTAATGGAAATCGGTCAGATTGTTTTTGATAAAAAACTTCACTTCACACGCGACTCTCTAGTTCGTTACGCAGGTGCCAGTGGGGATTTCAATCCAATCCACTATCGCGATGACATCGCCCTGCAAGTAGGGCTTCCAGGGGTTTTGGCCCACGGAATGCTGACAATGGGTGCTGCCATCAGCCCGTTATTTGACGAGCTCGGGGTGAATGTTTTGGATTACTCGGTGAGGTTTTCAAAACCGGTGCCGGTTGATGCCGACAGTGGCGCCGAGTTGAATGTTTCAGCAGAGGTTGTTGAGCTTGATGGAGACAAAGCCAAGCTTGCAATAAAGGCTGTATTTAACGATCAGACAGTCTTAGCCAAGAGTTTCGCATGGGTCACAAATGCCTGAGCTAAAAAACTTCACGACCATGCGCGTGGGTGGAGAACCCAAGACCCTGACCGAGGTAAGTACTGAGCGAGAGCTGTTCGATACCTGCAAAAAGATCTGGTCAACGGGGGATGACTGGTTCATTTTGGGCGGAGGATCGAATGTTGTTTTCGATGATGACGTCAGTGAATTGAATGTCATCAGAGTTGTCTCCAAAGGAATTGAAGTCACCGAATCTGGTGATTTTGTTTTCATAAAAGCCCAAGCAGGAGAGAGCTGGGATGAAC
>CBFHZN010000009.1:6799-50644 GCA_965660355.1 Microbacteriaceae bacterium | reverse complement strand
CTCCGTAAAAAATGTTTTCCCAATTGCTTGGGAAGTTTTTACGAGCACTCCGAAGAGTGTTCAATTTGATTTGGCTTTTGAACTGTCTTACTGACAATTCGTCTATCCAAAAGGAATCTCTACCAATCCGAAGATTGGCCGAGGATTTTGGCATCGACATTGTGCACGCTGTTGAGTTCTCAAAGATCGGATGCATCTGAGATTTCCCTTCCGGGTCTTACTCAGAGCAACTTCCCTATCCTACCAATGAAACGTCACTCCACACAACCCCAAACTAGAGGTTGAATGCAGATGAATTCTCACCGGCAGATATCAAATCTTAGAGGCACGAAAACCTCCCCGCAAGGGGCAATTTCAGTGAATCTGAGATTTTGTTGCACTTGAGTCGACGGTCTTTCACAGACTCTGTCAAACTATGGACAACTCGGAAAACATTACTGGCATTTGATGCCCGTGTCAAATAACTCAGGGCTAATCGAAAACTACAGCCGCAAGGTTCTTTTTGCCGCGTCTAATAATCATCAGTTTTCCCGGCAAAAGCTTGGCTTTATCTAGCTCTTCAGAGTCCACCTTTTGGTTATTCACATACACTCCACCTTCGGCAATTGCCCGTCTGGCAGCTCCCAAAGAGCTCAACAGACCACTCTCCACCAAAGCCTGCGGCAGGTTGTCAACTGCATTGCCATCCACGCTGGGCAGGTTCTGTGCAGCTGAGCGCAATATATCCCCATCAAGCTGATCTAATTCTTCTGCCCCAAACAGAGCCTGAGATACATCGCGGACTTTCAAAGCTATGTCCTCAGAGTGCACCAGTGAGGTAACTTCCAAGGCAAGCTTTTTCTGAGCTGAGCGTAGAAATGGCTTTTCCGCTACCTCTGTCTCCAATTCCTCGATTTCTTCCCTGGTTAGGAAGGTAAATATCTTCAACAGCTTGATCACATCAGCATCCATCACGTTTAGCCAAAATTGGTAAAAGGCGTAAGCAGAGGTCATCTCTGCATCCAACCAAACAGCGTTTCCCTCGCTTTTACCAAATTTTTGTCCATCGGCATTGGTGATAAGCGGTGTCGCTAGCAAGTGCGCACTTTCTTGCTCTGCGTAGTGAATCAAATCAGCCCCAGCGGTTAAGTTTCCCCACTGGTCACTGCCACCTGTTTGCAATACACAGCCATAACGCCGGTATAGCTCCAAAAAGTCATAGCCTTGCAGGATTTGGTAGCTGAACTCTGTGTAACTAATTCCAGCATCGCTATTCAACCTTGCACTAACCGCATCTTTGGAAAGCATTTTGCCAACCCGGAAATATTTACCAACATCACGCAAAAGATCGATTGCTGAGAGCTTTCCGGTCCAATCCAAGTTGTTTACCAACTGAGTTGCGTTTTCGCCCTCTGTTGATAAAAACCTCGAGGTTTGCTCTTGGAGTTTTTCTACCCATTCAGAAACAGTCTCTTTAGTGTTTAGTGTTCTCTCTGCGTTGGGTTTCGGATCCCCAATTAGCCCTGTCGCTCCACCGACCAAACAAAGAGGCTTATGACCGGCAAGTTGCAGTCTGCGCATGGTCAATAGCTGCACCAGATTCCCTAGATGCAGACTGGGCGCAGTCGGGTCAAAGCCGCAATAAAAACTGATGCTCGAACCGTTCAAGGTCTCTTTGAGCTTTTGCTCATCTGTGGAAAGTGCAATCAGGCCCCGCCACTGCAACTCCTCGTAAACCCCAGCAAAGCTTCTGTCATTTGCCTGCAAACTAATTCTCCAAATCGGTTCTGGGGGCAATCTTTCGAAGCTCCATTAGTTGATCTAAAACTCTGTTCAACGCAGTCCCGCCGATGCCGTCGCGGGATTTGATAGATCCGCTGACACTCAAAACCTCGCGAACGGCTGGCTTGAGTTCCACTGAAATCTCAGCCAATTGCTTATCGCTCAGATCTGCAAGCCCAATTCCCAACTGTTCACACATTGAAACCATCTGACCTGTGATCTCGTGTGCGTTTTTGAATGGAACGCCCTGTCTAACTAGCCATTCCGCAACATCGGTTGCAAGGGAGAATCCTTCAGGGGCAAGCTTTTCTAACCTTTCCGTGTTGAACGCAAGGTTTTTTATCATTCCGTTCAGCGCTGGCAAAACCAGCAGCAAGCTGTCAACTGAATCAAAAACAGGTTCTTTATCCTCCTGCAAATCTCGGTTATAACTCAGTGGCAAACCCTTCAGTGTGGCTAAAAGACTCGTCAGGTTTCCAATAAGCCTTCCGGTTTTACCCCTGCTCAACTCTGCGATATCAGGGTTTTTCTTCTGAGGCATTATTGATGAGCCGGTTGAAAACTCATCGCTGAGTTTCACGTAGTCAAATTCGGCAGAGGACCAGATAATTAGCTCTTCACTAAACCTTGAGAGGTCCACACCTATCTGAGCACATATAAACAAAAACTCACTGGAAGCATCGCGCGAACTTGTGGCATCCATGGAGTTTCTCTCGGGGGCACCCATCCCCAATTTTTCTGCGACCAGTTTTGGGTCTAGCCCAAGTGAAGATCCAGCTAAAGCACCAGCGCCGTAAGGAGATTGGTTCGCTCTGGTGCGCCAATCCTCTAATCTCTGCAAATTTCTAAACTGTGGCCAAGCATGGGCTAGCAAGTGATGGGCGAGCAAGACCGGTTGCGCATGCTGGAAGTGAGTTCTTCCCGGCATTGCAACCCCCATGTGGGTCTCTGCTTGAATCGTTAGCTGTTCTATGTAGGTGACCAGAAGTTGCTGGATGTCATTGGCTGCATCCAGCATAAATAGCCTGATTTCAGTAGCAATCTGGTCATTTCTAGACCTTCCAGCTCTCAGCTTCCCGCCAAGCTCTTCCCCAGCAATCTCAATTAGGCCTCTTTCCAGTGCTGAGTGAACATCCTCGTCTGTTGGTTTGGGTTTGAACGAACCCGCCTCAACTCTCGATTCGAGCTGTTCAATAGCTCGCAAAAGCTCACTAAGCTCGCCCTCATCGAGATAACCCTTGCTGGCTAACGCCTCAGCGTGAGCTTTTGAGCCGAGCAGGTCATATTTAGCCAATCTCCAATCGAAGTGAGTTGACTTACTCAGGTTGGCCATCTCTGGGCTCGGCCCGGCAGAAAACCTACTCCCCCAGAGAGAATCTTTATTTTTGCTGGCCATGTCTCTTCGCCGATAGTTTGGATGGCATTGACCACAACTCGATGAAGCCCTTGGCTAGGGAAGAATCGAAGCTGTCTTCGCTGTCATAAGTTGCAAGGTTGTAATCGTAAAGACTTTGTTCACTTCTTCTACCAGTCACACTTGCATGCCCGGCCTGCAGTTTCAACCTGATTTCTCCCGAGACGTGCTTTTGGGTGTGATCGATAAATGCATCGAGAGCGCTTTTGAGCTCACTGAACCATAAGCCTTCATAGACCAAGTCAGCCCAGCGAGATTCGACGCCACGTTTGAAGCGGTTGACATCGCGCTCCATTGTCATGTTTTCCAATTCCTCGTGAGCATTAATCAATGCAATTGCTCCGGGAGCTTCATAAATCTCACGGGATTTGATTCCCACCAGTCTGTCTTCAACCAAATCAATCCGACCGACACCGTGTTTTCCAGCAATTTGATTCATGATTTCAACAGCCTGCAAAGCAGATACCGACTTGCCATCAATCTCCACTGGAATTCCCTGATCGAATTTGATTATGACCTCGTCCGCTGGTTTCACATCGGCAGGATCCTGGGTGTATTGGTAGAGATCCTCTATAGGACCGTTCCAGGGGTCCTCCAAGAAGCCAGTCTCGATTGCTCTTCCCCAAACATTTTGATCAATTGAGTAGGGGCTTTTCTTGCTCTGCGCAATTGGCAGGTTGTGCTCTGCAGCAAATTCAATCGCCTTATCCCTGGTCAGCGCCAAATCTCTAATCGGGGCAATTGAGGTTAGATCTGGGTTTATAGCTGAGACCGCAGCCTCGAATCTAACCTGGTCATTTCCCTTACCAGTGCAACCGTGGGCAACGCTGTTTCCACCAAGCTTGTCGGCAGTAAGCGCCAAGTGCTTGGCAATTAATGGTCTTGATAGAGCTGAAACCAAAGGGTAGCGCTTTTGATACATCGCATTCGCCTTCAGAGCAGGCACAAGATAGTCATCGGCGAATTCCTCTTTCGCGTCGATAACCACTGATTCAACAGCACCGCAGTCCAGTGCTCGCTGACGGATGACATCCATGTCCTCGCCGTCCTGGCCCACGTCGATGGCCATAGCCACAACTTCCTTGCCAGTGGCCTGCTTGAGCCAACCGATTCCTACTGATGTATCTAGTCCGCCTGAATAGGCAAGAACTATCCGCTCTGACATTCGTCTCCTTGTGTTTTACCCGCTAATTCTAGAACCGAGTTAATCATTGTTGGCCAGAAAGGACATAAGTGCTTTCTGAGCATGCAGTCTATTCTCTGCCTGCTGCCAAACAAGACTTCGCTCACCATCAATTACCTCGGTGGTGACTTCGTTTCCTCGATAGGCAGGTAAGCAATGCAGGAATATTGCATCTGAGCTTGCCAAATTGAAAAGCTTTTCATCAACTCGATAATCCTGTAAATCGGCAATTCTTTTTGCTTGGCTGTCTTCCATTCCCATAGACACCCAAGTGTCGGTGGTCACAACATCAGCACCCTCTACAGCAACCTGCGGATCACTTGTGATCAAAATCTCGCCGTTGGAGAGCTCTTTAGCCCTGGCAACTACGGCCTCATCGGGTTGATATCCCGCAGGTGCCGCAATTCGAATGTTCATGCCTGCAATCGCTCCGGCAAGCAAATAGCTGTTGGCTATGTTGTTGGCCCCATCGCCAACATAGGCAACTGTCAGTCCCTCTGTTTTTCCAAAGTGTTCAGTGATGGTTTGTAGGTCTGCCAATAACTGACAGGGGTGGTAATCATCACTCAGTCCACTAATCACGGGCACACCTGCATACTCGGCCATTTCTTCAAGGTTGGACTGGGCGAATGTTCGCCACATAATCTGAGACACCTGTCTGCCCAAAACTCTTGCCGTGTCAGCAATAGATTCACTTTTTGCCAATTGTGATGACTGTGAATCAATGAGCATTGGGTAGCCACCCATTTCACTGACTCCAACTGAGAATGAAACTCGTGTTCGAGTTGAGGTTTTATCAAAAATCAGGGCTACAGATTTTGGGCCCTCAAAAGACCTATCGAGAAAACGATTGGCTTTCAGCTGAATAGCATGAGCAATTACCGCGGCCTGCTCGGTGGAGCTTAGATGATCATCTTTCAAAAAGTGTCTTGTCATTTACTTACCTGCGTTCCAACTCCGGATTCAGTGAATATCTCCAGCAAAATGCTGTGCGGGTCTCTTCCGTCAATGATGTGAGCTTTTGGAACCCCTCCATCCACAGCTTCCAAACAGGCGCTCATCTTGGGAACCATTCCAGATTCCAAAGATGGAATCAACGCTCTAAGCTCCACACTGGTTATTTCACTGATCAGACTTGACCTGTCGGGCCAGTCTGAGTAAAGCCCTGGCACGTCAGTTAGCACAATGAGTTTTTCAGCACCTAAGGCAACCGCGAGGCTGGCGGCTGCCAAATCTGCATTCACATTCAATAATTCCCCGTTGACATCGGGTGCAATTGAGGAGATGACAGGTATTTTGCCAACTGAAATCAAATCCAAAACAGCCCGGGGATTAACAGCCCTGACCTCTCCCACAAGCCCCAGGTCAACCTCGCCGTCTTCAGTTTCAACCTTGGTTTTCTCGGCCAGAAACAATGCCTGGTCTTCACCGCTTAGAACTTTTGCTTCAGCACCGGCTAATTCAATTTGACCAACCAGTCCCGCTCCAACGCTTTCGCGCAAAACATCCCTGATAACCGAGATGGTTTCGCTTGTGGTGACTCTTAATCCTGCTTTAAATTCTGTTTCCATCCCCAACTCTGCGAGCTTGGCTGTTATTTGGGGCCCTCCCCCGTGAACAACCACTGGGCGAATTCCAACGAATCGAAGATAGGCCATGTCCTCAGCAAAACTTTTCTGTAGCGCCTGATCAACCATGGCGTTACCGCCAAATTTGATCACCACCGTTCTGCCGTGGAACTCTCTGAGCCAATCCAGAGACTCAATTAGTGTCTCGGCTTTTATTCTTGCCAGTCCGGTATCGGTTGATTCTGCAGGCTTCATTAGCTTGAGTACTCGCTGTTCTCGGAAACATAGGCATGAGTCAGGTCGTTTGTGAAAACTGTAGCTTCAGCTTCTCCGTTTTTCAGGTCAATCTCAATCTCCACCAAGCGCTCAGTCAAATCCACCTGGCCCCTATCTTGCTGCGGCATCGAATCATCAGCAACACAAACACCATTTATTGTGAGTTTAGAAACCATTGGGTCGAAATTTCCCGGAACTGTTCCAATTGCGGCATATATCCTTCCCCAGTTTGGATCAGCTCCATAAATCGCCGCCTTGAAGAGGTTGTTCCGGGCCACACTCCTTGCGACTTCTACCGCTAGTTCTTCAGATTCTGCTCCCAGTACTTTGATGTGAATGTCGTGATCTGCACCTTCCGCATCTTTTAGTAACTGCATTGCCAGATCCATGCAAAGCTCGTCTAGAAGCATCTGAAATTCTGCTTCCTCTGGCTCAACACCACTGGCAGCATTTGCCATCAACATCACGTGGTCATTTGTTGATGTGCAACCATCGCTATCCAGACGATTAAAGCTTTTTTCAACAGCTAATTCCAGCTGCTTTTGAAGTTTTGCAGGCTCAATCGATGCATCGGTTGTTATGAAAACCAACATGGTAGCCAAAGCCGGTGCCAACATGCCTGCCCCTTTAGCAATGCCTCCAATGCTGTAGCCGCTTCCATCTCTAATTGCATGCTTATGAACACTGTCGGTGGTCATCATCGCCTCAGCAGCAAGGTATCCACCGCTATCACTCAGTGATTTATGTGAACTTTCCAAACCAAACATGATTTTTGACTCGTCCAGCTGTTCTCCTATAAGTCCCGTTGATGCCACTAAAACCTCAATGGGGGCAAAATTCAATAACTCGGCAGCTCGTTCCGCGGTTTTATGGGTCAACTGAAATCCCTGAGGACCTGTGAAGCAGTTAGCACCACCACTATTAATCGCAACTGCTCTGGCTTTTCCCGTCTTGCTAACCTCTTGTGACCAGATAACTGGGTTTGCCAGTGCTCTGTTTGATGTGAAGACATTGGCGCATGCATCACTTGGTCCACTGTTGACAATCAGGGCAAAGTCTTTTCCTTTTGATTTCAAACCAGCTTCCACTCCGCTGGCTAAAAAACCTTTTGCATAGGTAACACTCATGGCCTAAGGCCTGACTGTTCCAGCCCAGTCGTTTCAAATAGCCCAAGGCTTAGGTTCATAGATTGGATTGCCGCTCCCGCAGTTCCCTTGACCAAATTGTCAATTGCGCATAAGACGGTCAGTCTTCCGGAAGGGTCAAACCTAAAGCTCAGTTGAGCTTTGTTGGAACCCCTTACAGACAATGTCTCGGGAAGTTCTGAAATGAGATCAATGAAGTTCTCATCACCGTAGGCAGATTCAAATGCCTCGACAATTTTTTGTTGGGGTGCTTTGGTCTTTACAGAGACTACCGCCAGGATTCCCCTGCTGACGGGAGCCAAGACGGGGGTGAAGGTAATTGCCGGTTCCACCGCCCCTGCCTTTTCTAGGTTTTGCAAAATCTCTGGGATGTGTCTGTGGGCACCGCCAACTGCATAGGCTTTCAAGTTTTCGGTCATTTCCGAATTGGATAATTCGACCTTTGATGATTTGCCCGCACCGCTTGTGCCGACAGTTAGATTGGCAACAATGTCATCAGTTTCAATCAAATCAGCTGTCACCAAAGGCGCCAAGGCCAGAGTAACGGCAGTCGCATTGCAGCCGGGGACTGCAATTCTCTCAACGCCAACCAATCTTCCACGCTGTTTTCCGCCATCGGCAAGGGTTAGCTCAGGTAGGCCATACATCCAAGCTCCCGCATGGGTGGTGCCATAAAACTCTTCCCAGCGTTGACTGGATTCGATTCTGAAATCAGCTCCGCAATCAAGCACTGTGCCAACGGCGTCCAAGTCTTTGGCAATCGCTGCACTCTCAGTGTGCGGAAGCGCCAAAAAGACAACATCGTGCCCATTTAGCACTTTCGCTGTGGTCTCGCTCAACTGCAGGTTGAGGTGACTTAGTTGCGGATGCACCGATGAAAGTGAATTTCCGGCGTTTGAATACGCTGTAACGGTTCTGAGATCAAGCTCTGGGTGGTTTTGGATAAGCCTGATTAACTCTCCGCCAACATAACCACTGGCTCCCGCGACAGCGACTGAATATGTCATTAGACGCCTCTCAGTTCCGCTCCGTGCAACTTGTGTGCCAATGCTACAGCGGCATTTCTGGACTCGGTTGCTTCCTCTTGGGTTAGCGTCCTGTCGGTTGCTCTGAAAACCAATGCGAAGGTGATTGATTTCTTACCATCGGCTATCCCCTGGCCTTTATAAACATCCGTTGTCCTAATACTCTCTAAAAGTTCGCCACACCCTTCAATCACAGTTGAAAGTAATTGCCGGGCATCCAAGTTTTCATCAACAACCATCGATAGGTCTTGGGTGGCTGCCGGGTAGGTGTGCACCGCTGAGGCGGTTACAGGCTGTACAAGGCTCCAGATTTCGCTCAGGTTCAGCTCAAAAACACTAACTCTGGGTAGGTGATAGTGATCGGAGAGATCTGGATGCAGTTCACCCACAAAGCCGATCTTTTTACCCTCTGCTAGAACATCGGCGGTTCTCCCGGGGTGCAACCCCTGATTTTCAGAGTTTTTGATTTCAAACTCCAGGTTCATCAAATCTGCAACTCGCAACACTGTGTCAACAGCCAATTTATAATCAAGCGTTTGTGATTTAGAGCCAGGCTGGGCCAATTCACGATCTCCGAAACCAACCCCAGCCAACATTTCTGGTTGTGATGGAATTTGTTCATTTAAAGAATCGATCTGGGAATCACTTGGGCGGCTGGCAGTGTCTGGGAATTCCGCGGGCTTCGAATCCTTGTTTGCTATAAAAATACTCCCAAATTCATAAAGGTAACCACTGGTCAATCCCCTAGAAATGTTCCTTGCAGCAGCCTGCAGCAAACCAGGAATCATCGAGGTTCTCATCTCTGGAGATTCCTCTTGGATTGGGTTTTCTAGCCTCACTGAATTTTTCTCTCCAAACAAAGAATTTTCCTGCTCAGAGACAAATGGATAATTCAAAGTTTCAACCATTCCCGATGCCGCCAAAGAATCAGTCAGTTTCCTGCGAAGCTGCTGCTTCTCAGTCAGTCCATTTCCTGGAGGAGCAACCGGAAGCCTCGAACCAATCTTGTGATAGCCATCAATCCTGGCAATTTCTTCAACCAAATCAGTCTTGTGATTGAGATCAGGTCTCCAGCTGGGTGGGGTAACAATCAGATCATCCGCTATTTTCACCTGGCAGCCGATTTGTTCCAAGATCTCTTTTTGCAATTCAACTGAATAATCAACCCCCACCAGTTCAGTGGCAAACCCTGTTGGCAAAGCAATCTCTGCGGGTGATTCAATCTCTTGGAAACTTGCACCAAAGCCGGTGAGCTTTGCAGAGCCATACTCACCCAACAGTTCGGCAATTCTCGCAATTGCTCGGTCGGCAACCAGCGGGTCGACTCCTCTTTCAAATCTCTTAGAGGCCTCTGATGGAAGCTTGTGTCTCCGAGCTGAACGGGCAATGCTAATTGGATCAAAATTGGCAGCCTCGATTAGTACTCGCTTGGTCCTGGAGCTGACCTCTGTTGATTCTCCACCCATTACTCCAGCGATTCCGATAGGGCCAGATTCGTCAGTTATCAAAAGATCTTCTCCGTGAAGTTCTCTGATTTGACCATCAAGGGTTTTCAACTTCTCGCCAATATTGGCCCTGCGTACAGTAATACCACCTGTTAGCAAATCAAGATCGTAAGCGTGGGTGGGCTGACCGGTTTCAAGCATCACGTAGTTGGTTACATCTACGACAAGGCTTATTGAGCGCATGCCTGCGAGTTTCAACCTCGAAACCATCCAGGCTGGGGTTGGCGCTGAAGCATCGATTTCAGAAAGCTCTACAAGATCAAATCTGCTGCAACCTGGTCTACTCCTAATTGGGCTTTTATCCTCAATGTTGAGTTCAAATCCTTCACCACTAACTGGCTCAATGGCGGCAGGGTCTGTGAACTTGGTTGAAGTCGCGTGCGAATACTCTCTGGCAACTCCCCTAATTGAAAAACAGTAGCCACGATCGGGGGTGACGTTAATCTCTGCAGCAGAATCATCCAAGCCCAAAAGCTTTATGGCATCTTCGCCTAGCTTGGGATCCAAACCAAGAGTCGATAAAACCAAAATTCCATCGTGGTCATCACCCATGCCGAGTTCTTTGACAGAGGCAATCATTCCATCACTCACATGCCCATAAGTCTCACGGGCTGCTATAGCGAAATTGCCTGGCAACACACTGCCAGGCAGAGTGACCACAACTTTATCCCCCTGTTTGAAATTGCTTGCTCCGCAGACAATTCCTCGGGTTTCACTCTCACCGACATCTACCTGACACCAGCGAATTGTCTTGCCATTTGACTGTGGTTCATCGACAAATTCGATGACCTTACCGACTACTACCGGACCACTGATCTCGAAATAGTGCTCGTCTTCTTCCTCAAGACCGACTTTTACCAACTCGGCCATTAGCTGCTCTGGTTTGGAATCCTTTGGAAGCTCGGTGAATTCACTCAGCCAACTTAGGGAAACTCTCATTAGACCCTCACCCCAAACTGTCTGGCGAATCTCATGTCGCCCTCAACCATGTCGTGCATATCCAAAACACCGTTTCTAAACATCAGTGTCCTCTCTATACCCATTCCAAAGGCAAAACCTGAATAAACCTCGGGGTCAATACCGCTGGCTTTCAAAACATTTGGGTTGACCATTCCACAGCCTCCCCACTCGACCCATCTGGGTCCACCTTTTGCCTGCGGGTGCCAAACATCTAGCTCAGCGGAAGGCTCAGTGAATGGGAAATAACTTGGGCGAAGTCTGATTTCTGCTTCCTCGCCAAACATTTTGCGAGCGAAATGCTCCAGCGTTCCTTTCAAATCCGCCATTGTCAGACCTTTGTCTATTGCCAATCCCTCAACCTGATGAAAAACAGGGGTGTGAGTGGCATCCAGCTCATCGGTTCTGAAAACTCTCCCCGGACACAAAACATAAATTGGAATATCCCGCTCCAACATGGACCTAACCTGAACCGGCGAGGTATGGGTTCTGAGCACCAACTTGGCATCCAGTGGGCTCACAAAAAAAGTATCCTGCATTGCTCTTGCGGGGTGGTCCTGGTCGAAATTTAGAGCGTCAAAGTTGAACCACTCGCTTTCAAGCTCCGGTCCTTCAGCAATCTCCCAACCCATTCCAACGAATGCGTCACTGACCTGCTCCATCATCAAAGAAAGCGGATGTCTTGCCCCCTTCGGCTTTATGTTTGCATAGGCCGATAAGTCGTCTGCCTCTTTTTGGAGCTGTAATTTCTTATGCTCGGCTAAAAGCTTTTGCTCTTTTTCTGCATAGCCTGCAGAAATTTTCCCCTTTGCCTCTCCAATTAGTTTTCCGGCGTTTGCCTTTTGATCATTGGGCAGGGACTTAATGGTGGCGTTGAGCTTTGTAATTTCACTTTCGTCACCGATGATTTTTGAACGAAGTGCTTTCAGTTGCTCAATATCTTGAGCAGAGGCTAAAAGCTCATCGGCTTCAGCAATCACCTGAGCTATTTTGTCTGGAGTTATTTCTGACATCAGGGGTAAAGTCTAGCCCCGCTGAGAAAAAGCTGAGTGATAAAGCACCACGCCGGCAGCAACTGAAAGATTCAAAGATTCGGCTTTTCCATAGATTGGTATCGAGAAGGTTTCATCAACCAACCCACGAGCCATTTCACTTAGTCCATGTGCTTCATTTCCAAACACCCAAGCGTGTTTTTGTTTGGAATCGGCAAATTGAAAGCTCTCTCCTTGCATATCCGCTGCGTATAACTGATAACCCAAGTCACGCAATTGACTTAGGGTCTCTTCTGTTTCAACGTTTTGAATTATTGGCACATTGAACACACTCCCGGCACTGGAGCGAACAACCTTTGGCGAATATGCGTCAACAGATCCATCCCCAAGCAAAATAGTTCCAGCCCCAGACGCATCTGCTGTTCTAATGATGGTGCCCAGGTTTCCCGGATCTGAAATCTGCTCGAGATAAACGACTGGATGGCCCTTGATATCTGCGTCCCCAATGGGGAGTTTGCACACAGCCATCACCCCCTGAGGTGTTGTCGCATCTGCCATTCTTTCAATTTGCAGGGGATCGACCGTTTCAACCAAGTCCCCACGAATTTCAGCCAATAGATCGGTGTTCACAGCTGCGAATTCTTCTGTGACATAAATAGTCTCCAGCCAGTGCTGGTTTCTAACCAAAACCCTCAAAGATTGCAAACCTTCAGCAAAAAAGCGCCCAGATTCAACCCGGGCGCTTTTTTTAGCTAAAGACTTTACCCAGCGAAGCTGGGCGTTAGTTATGCTCACTAACCAGCTTTCTGTGCATTTACATCGGCTGGAAGTGCCGCTTTTGCAGTCTCAACCAGTTTCGTGAATGTTGCTGGCTCGTTGATGGCAAGCTCTGCCAACATGCGACGATCCACCTCAACACCAGCCAGGTTCAAACCCTGGATGAAACGGTTATAGGTAATTCCATTTGATCTTGCGGCTGCGTTGATGCGCTGAATCCACAATCTCCTGAAATCACCCTTACGGTTACGACGGTCGTTGTAGGCATAAACCAGCGAGTGCAATACCTGCTGTTTTGCCTGACGGTAAAGCCTTGAACGCTGTCCGCGGTAACCGCTGGCACGCTCTAGTGCTACACGACGCTTCTTGTGTGAATTTACTGAATTCTTTACTCTTGCCATAATCTATTTCCTCCTAGCGACCAAGCTGCTTTTTGAGTTTCTTGACATCAGCTGCGCTAACAACCTGGTCCTGGTTTAGACGACGCTTGCGCTTTGATGGCATGTGCTCCAGGTTGTGTCGCATGTTAATCTGCTGCTTCATCAACTTGCCACTACCTGTGAAGCGAAAACGCTTTTTGGTGCCCGAATGGGTCTTCATTTTTGGCATTAGTTCTCCTCGTTTTTCTGCTCAGCTTTTTGCTGAGCCTTTGCTGCTCGCTTGGCTTCTGCGCGAGCCTCAGCTTTGTTTTTCACCGGCGCCAAAACCATAACCATGTTTCGACCATCGATTGAGGGAGTGGATTCGACAGTGCCGACCTCCGAGACCTCATCAGATAGCTTCTGCAGCAGCTTCACACCCATTTCTGGTCGTGATTGTTCCCTGCCTCGAAATACAATCATCACTTTCACCTTGTCGCCAGCCTTCAGAAACTTTGTAACCTGGCCCAATTTGGTTTGATAGTCATGGTCGTCAATCTTCAGACCAAACCTGATGCTTTTCAGAACAGTGTTGACCTGCTTTTTTCTTGACTCGCGAACTTTCTGGGCGGCTTCGTATTTGTACTTGCCGTAATCCATCAACTTGGCAACCGGAGGTGTCGAATTCGGTGAAACCTCCACCAAATCCAGATCGCTCTCTCTTGCCAAAGTCAGGGCCTGTTCAATTGGAACAACCCCCACCTGCTCGCCTTTCGGTCCGACTAAACGCACCTCAGGAACGCGGATGCGCTCATTGATTCTCGGGTCGCTGATTACAAACTCCTTCTGGTTTTCTAAACAAAGCCGCGCACGCGCGCAGAAGGATCAAACTCTCTTACCCAACAGTTTTCGATTCAACTGCAAGGTGGGATTGAAATCCTCTTCTGACTGGACACTTTTGCCCAGAGCCTCCGCTAGCCTAGCAGAGCACAACCCAAAGGAGAAGAGTTGGATTTCAAGGATGCAGGCGACGAGATCAGAGATATCGCCGAAGTTCCAGCGGTTGAAATTATTAATTCAACCGCAGTACACCTAATGAGCGCTGCGGCAGTCCACTGCGGACTGGCTGAGGAGACTGACAAAACAGATCTCGCTGAAGCTCGCAAACTAATTCACTCACTAGCTGGTTTAGTGACTGCAGCTTCAACGGAGATTGGCGATCACCATGCGAGACCGCTCAGAGACGGGCTGCGCTCTTTGCAACTCGCTTTTCGTGAGGCCTCCAGTCACCAAGACCCACCGGGTCAGGGTCCAGGTGAGAAATACACCGGGCCAGTGAACTAAGCAACAAGCGATATTTTTAGGGAATCAACCAGAGGGTTGAACTTCTCATAATTCAACGCACTCAAAAAATCAGCAACCAATGTTTTGGTTTGATCGGAACTCAATCCTGGTCTTAGTTTCAGTAAAACCATCAGCTCTTCAGACTTTAGCTGTGAAGTTGGGTCTCCCAGTTTCAACCTAAAGCCCTCTACTTTAAGCTCTCTGATGGCGTCAGACACTAGGGATTTAACCACTGGGTTTTCATCTGGTGTAATCCAATCACTCTGCTTAGCCAATGCCTCAATCGCTGGTCGCCTGATTGCAAACCAGCTGTCCCCTCCAGGGTTAACAATCACCCTAGTTTGACCCTCGGCAGCGGCTGCTAAAAGCGCCTTTTCGAATTGAGTTGGGACTGGCCTCGCTGAAGCGTTCCAAATTGCGAGCTTTTCTGTTGATGTGAAGATTGGAAGTGCGGGGAGCTTATCGGGGCCTTCAATGGCCACGATGTGCATATCCGAGCTTGTGTCAACAATTTGGCCGTGATTCCCCATTTTGGTCCCCTCTGCTTTGGGGACAAGTGGAACCAATACCCTGGAATTTCGAAGTGAATCAAAAAGCGAGGATAACCCTATTTTTCTCTCCTCAAAATCTTTGATTGCATTGGTTATTTCTGGGTGTTCCAATCCGCTGTCATTGGCGAAGGCATTATCCGTAAAATTTCTCCCTTGCCAAGGAACTCCCGCTGAATCGGTCTCGCTCAACCAGCCACCTCTAAGGCATCAACCAAACTGAACTTTCCTGCATATAAAGACTTACCCAGAATTGCCCCCTCTAGACCAAATTCCACCAACTCTCTTAGAGCTCTAATGTCCTCAAGACTAGAAATTCCACCACTTGCGACCACAGGTTTCTTGGTGTTGTCCATTACCTTTTTCAACAAATCAAGATTTGGACCCCGCAAGGTTCCATCTTTGTTGACATCTGTCACCACATATCTCGAGCAACCAGCTTTTTCTAAAGCGTCAAGGGTTTCATATAGATTTCCACCCTCTTCGGTCCAGCCCCTGGCTGCCAAAGTCTCCCCTCTTACATCCAAACCAATGGCAACCAGGTCGCCGAATTTGTTGATGATTTGCTCTGTCCACTCAGGATTTTCCAAAGCTGCAGTTCCAATGTTCACCCTGTGAGCACCCATCTCGACAGCCTGTTGCAGAGAGAGATCATCGCGAATCCCTCCAGAGAGCTCAATTTTTACATCCGGGCAGCCAGCGATGACACCCTCTATCACCTTGATGTTGGTTCCCCTGCCAAAAGCTCTGTCCAAATCAACTAAATGGATCCACTCTGCTCCCTGATCAACCCATTCTCTGGCAGCCTCCAATGGGTTTCCATAATCAGTTTCACTACCCGCTTCTCCCTGGGTTAGTCGAACTGCCTTACCTTCGGCAACATCAACAGCGGGCAAAAGTTCTAATTTTTTCATCAAAGAGTTCCTAACCAGTTTTCCAATAGCTGCAAACCAGCCTCAGCCGATTTTTCGGGGTGAAACTGGGTGGCGCTCAGCGGTCCATTTTCAACTGCCGCCAAAAACTTTTCATCATGTTCAGAAAGACTGATGACTGGCTCCTTGAATGGAGCCATCACATCCAACTCCAGTTTCTTAGCGGCATAAGAGTGAACGAAATAAAAATGCTCCTCTTCAACGCCTTCAAACAGTTTGCTGCCTTTGCCGACCTCTACCTTGTTCCATCCAATGTTTGGCAACTTCTCCGAATCTAGTTTTTCAATTATGCCCGGCCACTGGCCCAAGCCCTCAGACTCGATTCCGTGCTCGATACCTTTATCAAACATGACCTGCATGCCAACGCAAATACCTAAAACCGGCCTCGAACTTGCCAATCGCTTATCCACCACTCGATCTCCTCTGGTGCTCAGCAACTGATTCATGACGTGGCCAAATGCTCCGACTCCTGGAATCAGCAGACCGTCAGCGTTTATCGCCTCATCAAAATCTGAACTGAGCGAAACGGATGCTCCAACTTTTTCAATGGCCTTTAGGGCTGAATGAACGTTTCCGCTTCCGTAGTCAAAAACAACAACGGATTTTTTCAAAGAGCACCCTTAGTGCTAGGGATGCCAGACACCTGTGAATCAAGCTCAACGGCTTTTCTCATTGCCCTGGCAAATGCTTTGAATTCAGCCTCAGCAATGTGGTGAGGGTCTCTTCCATCCAAAACTGTGATGTGAGCCGTGATTCTTGCATTTAGACAAATTGCCTCAAAAACGTGGCGAACCATAGAACCGGTGAAGTGACCCCCAATCAGGTGGTTTTCAAATCCTGCGGGTTCACCTTTGTGCACGAGATAGGGCCTTCCAGAAATATCAACCACTGCGCGCGCCAAAGCTTCGTCCAGTGGAACATAGGCGTCTCCAAATCTAGAGATGCCAGATTTGTCAGAAAGCGCCTGCAGAATTGCCTCCCCAAGAGCTATGCCCGTGTCCTCAGCCGTGTGGTGGATGTCAATCTCAGTATCTCCACTCGCTTTCACGTCAAGATTGATCAGTGAGTGCTTTGAAAAAGCGGTCAACATGTGATCAAGAAACGGAATCGATGTGTCGATGCTGGATATGCCAGTCCCATCTAGGTCTAGCTTCAGTGAAATTGAAGATTCACTGGTCTTGCGGTTTATCTCTGCCTGTCTCGCCATGTTTCTAGTCTAGTGAGGCAAGCGCTTCTGGCAGAAGCTCCAATAACCGATCATTCTCAGCTGGGGTTCCGATAGTTATTCGCAGAGACGACTCAATAGTGGTTTTTCTTACTATCAGACCCTGTTCAACAAGGTAGTCAAATACAGCTCGGGGATCTGCAAATCCGCTCACAAGAACAAAATTCGACTCCGAAGGGAAAACCTCTAACCCAAGATTTTCTATAGCCTCAGAAACTCTCTCCCGCTGTTGAGCTAACAGACTTACATTTGAAAGCATTAGTTCAGAGTTTCTCAGTGCGGCGATTGATGCCGCCTGAGTGAGACTACTGAGGTGGTATGGAAGCCTGACTAGCCTCATGGCATCAATAACAGCCGGGTCCGCTAGCAAATACCCCAGCCTGACACCCGCAAATGCGAAGGCTTTCGACATTGTGCGTGAGATAACCAGTCTCGGTCTGTTTTCTAAAAGCGAGATAGCAGATTGTTTTGAAGAGAACTCCGCGTAAGCCTCATCAACAACAAGCATCCCAGAGGTCGCCTTATAGGCAGCCTCGATAACTTCAGGCTCAATTGAAGTTCCGGTCGGATTGTTTGGGTTACATAGAATCACAACATCAGGTTTGTGCTTATTAATGGCATCAACAACATAGTCAGCACTGAGTTGATATCCCGACTCTCGAGGGAGCTCCAGATAATTCGTGAGTGTTCCCTTGGCGATTACGGGGTACATCGAATAGGTGGGTCCGAAACTGAGTGCCAAACGCCCCGGCCCTCCAAAGGCTTGGTGGAATTGCTGCAAAATCTCATTTGAACCATTCGCAGCCCAGACCTGTTCAACAGAAACTCCCCCGGGAAGGTAATCAGCTATTGCCTCTCGCAGATCTTTGAATTCGCGATCTGGATACCTGTGAAGCTTTCCAAGTACTTTCCCAATTTCTTCGGCGATGGATGCCTGGACTGATGCCGGGATGCCAAAGCTGTTCTCGTTGACGTTAAGTTGGATTCCATCGGGAAGCTGAGGCGCACCGTATGGCTCACTCCCGCGCAAGTCATCGCGAAGGGGAAGGTCTTCCAAGCTAGTCACCTGGAAAGACTACCAACTAGGGAAGGGCAATCTGTTGACCAGCTTGCAGTTGTGATGTTTGAAGATTGTTTAAACTCACAACTTCAGCTATCCAATCCCTTGGGTCCTCCCCTTGAGCATAAACATTCGCTAATTCCCACATGGACTGTCCGGCGGACACTGTCACGTAATCAAATTCAATGTCAGATTTCTCTGCGCTTGCATTCGCAGAAAAAGGGAAAACAGTTATCGCTACAACTGCTATCACGATGATAAGGGCACGCACCAATTTCCTTGGGCTTTCCAGTTTGTAAGAACCTAACATTCCTTTTCCTTTCGAACACTTGTTCTAATAATTACATATTTTTCTTCGATTTCAAGACAATTTGGCCAAATATCCGAAAATATGTTTGGAAAATCTTTTCAAACCGTCTAATCTCAATACTTAGTAAAAGGGTCACCACGGACATTTAGGAGAGTTATGTCAGAGATGAAGATGACTGCGAAGCAAAAAGAGATTCTGGAGTTCATCATGCTCTCCAAGAAACAACGTGGGTATGCTCCTTCAATGCGCGAGATTGGCGAGGTCGTCGGCTTGGCCTCCTCCGCAAGTGTCTCCCACCAACTGAGTCAACTCGAAAAAATCGGCGCAATTTCTAGGGACCCCAACAGGCCAAGAACAATTGATGTTTTACTCGATGCTGCGATTGATCAAAACTCTCCAGAAGATGTGGCAATGATTCCGTTTGTCGGTCAAATTGCCGCCGGAACACCGATAACAGCTGAGCAAAATGTTGAAGATGTCTTTAGCCTCCCCAGAAAGTTAGTCGGCCAGGGAGAGCTATTTCTACTGAAGGTCAAAGGTGACTCAATGCTAGATGCTGCCATTTGCGATGGTGACTGGGTTGTAGTGCGCCAACAACAATCCGCCGACAACGGAGACATAGTTGCGGCCATGCTCGAAGAAGAGGCTACGGTGAAAACGTTCAAGCAAAATGATGGTCACACCTGGCTTTTGCCCAGGAATTCAGCCTACGAGCCAATCCTTGGTGACCATGCCGTGATTCTTGGCAAAGTTGTCGCTGTGCTCAGAACCGTCTAAATTCGGGCATGCTCTAACTCGGAAGCCAATCCATGCTCAACAAGAGCATGGATCTTGGTGCCGTGCTCTTGATATTCCGCCTCCAAAAGCTCTCCGGCTAGGTGGATTCGAGAAATCAAATCACCGCGGTGATAAGGGATGAGCCCTTTGAATTCAACCTCCGGTCTTGGAAGCAGGTTTGAAATTCTTTCCTCTAGTTGTTCAATCCCGGCGCCAGTCTTGGCGGATACAAACATGCAGCCCTCAACTTGATTGGCAAGCTCAACCTCCACATCAAATGGGATCAGGTCTCTTTTATTGAAAACCACTAGTTGCTCGATACCTGTTATCCCAGTTTCTGCCATCACTGAACGAACTGTGTTCAATTGCTTCATGGGTTGAGGATTGGATCCATCAACAACAATCACAATCAGGTCAGCCTCTGCAATTTCTTCAAGCGTTGACCTAAATGCCTCAACAAGTTGGTGTGGCAGATTTTCAACGAACCCAACGGTGTCAGCCAAAGTGTATTCGCGCCCATCTTCAGTTTGGTGTTTTCTAACTGTGGGGTCCAAAGTTGCAAACAACGCATTTTCAACCAACACACCTGCCCTGGTTATGCGGTTCAAAATAGAGGACTTTCCGGCATTGGTGTACCCAGCAATGGCAACCATTGGCACCTTATTTCTTTGCCGGGTTTTTCGCATTGCCGCTCTGGCGGGAGCCATGGCGGTTATCTGCTTTCTAAGTTTCGCCATTCGAGAATTGATTCGGCGTCTATCCAGCTCGATTTTTGTCTCACCGGGACCCCTAGAACCGATGCCGACACCTCCAGCGGCCTGTCCACCAGCCTGCCTGGACATAGAATCTCCCCAACCTCTAAGCCTTGGAAGCAAATACTCAAGCTGTGCAAGCTCCACCTGGGCTTTTCCCTCGCGGCTTTTTGCATGCTGAGCAAAGATATCCAAAATGATTGCAGTTCTGTCAATCACCTTAACCTTCACAACATCCTCTAACGAACGTCTCTGCGAAGGGGCAAGCTCGCTGTTGGCTATCACCGTATCGGCACCAACTTCACGCACTACATCTTTCAACTCCTGAGCTTTACCTTTTCCAACATAGGTTGCAGGATCAGGGTTTTCTCTTCTTTGTAGCAGGCCATCCAAAACCTGAGCGCCGGCTGTCTCAGCCAAAGCCGCCAGCTCTTTCAATGAGTCAGTGGCCTCTTTCAAAGTGCCCTCATTCCAAACCCCAATTAGCACAACCCGCTCAAGGCGCAATTGTCGGTATTCAACTTCAGTGATGTCTTCAAGCTCAGTGGAAATACCGGCAACCCGACGAAGAGCACTGCGCTCTTCAAGGTCTAGCTGTTGGCCGTCATAGGAATTTTGATAGACGACAAAATCTTCAGAATCAGTCATTTGAATGTACTTTAGGTGAAATTTTTAGAATATTGTTTGGCTGTGAGCGATAACCACTATTTCGATGCAAACCCGCAAACTCCCTCAAAGGAGAGGTCGATTGAAGTTCAGTTGGCTGAAAGAACAGTCAAAGTGGTAACCGACACGGGCGTTTTTAGCTCTGCCGGGATTGATAAGGGCACCCAGATTCTTCTAAAACACTCCCCTCTGTCTCCCCGGGAGGGAACGGTAGTAGACCTGGGTGCAGGCTGGGGAAGCATATCCATCGAATTGGCTCTTGCCAATCCTGAATTGAATGTGCTGGCTGTTGAGGTGAACTCCAGAGCTTTGGAGTTGATTGAGAAAAACAAGAAGTCACTGAATATTGCGAACATCCAAACCGTTGCCCTTGAAGAAGTGCCCGACGATTCAGTTGACCAGATTTGGTCGAATCCACCGATACGAATTGGCAAGGTGGCTTTGCATAAGTTGCTGAGGGAGGCTATTCGCAAACTAAAGCCAGGCGGAGAAGCGTTCTTGGTTGTGCAAAAACACCTTGGTTCAGACTCATTGGCTAAGTGGTTGGAGCAAGATCAGGGCCACCAGGTGCAGAGGATTGACAACAGCAAAGGATTTCGAGTGTTTAGGGTCACGAAATATTGATGCTTCCACTAAAGACCAACTCTGCGGGGCCACTAAGCCCCACTCTCTCTCCATTTTCGCTTGGAAAAACCCTTACTCCCAGCAATCCCCCTGGAACCTTTACCTGCCAGTGATCTTGAGCTAGTCCAGACCAAGACCTTACCGCCAAAGCTGCTGCGGCAACCCCTGTGCCGCAACTCATAGTCTCACCAACACCTCGCTCGTAAACTCGCATTTCAATTCTTCCAACACCTGAATCAATCAAAGGTTCCGCAGGCACCACGAATTCATAATTCATCCCCTCGGGTCTAGCTTGATTTTCCGCAGGTTTTGAATTTAGTTCCAAATCTTTTAGCTGCTCCGAAGTCGACACTGCCACCACAGCGTGTGGGTTACCCATGTCAACCTCTAAAGCTGGTCGGGCTACATCCAACCCTTTGGCCTGAATTTCCAGTTGGTTATCAGAGATTCGAAATAAACCAAGGTCAACTGCGAAACCGGTTGCGGCCTCGGTTACATCCTTGATGCCATCTCGTGTAGCAATTGGCAATGTCGCTCCCGGTTGGATGCCGGCCAAGTTTTTCTCAATGAGATAGCGGGCGAAAACTCTAATTCCGTTTCCGCACATCTCCGCTTTTGAACCATCAGCATTTCGATAATCCATAAACCATTCACAAGCTGGTTCTTCCCGCTGAAGTTCAGAAACCTCACTTTTTTCTGTACGGACGACAAAGATCACTCCATTTGCGCCAACTCCAAAGTGTCGGTCGCATAAAAACTCGATTTGCTCCTCCGTTAGTTGGAGATCGTTGTCGAAATTGTCAATCAGCACAAAATCATTGCCGGTGCCGTGACCTTTGGTGAACTCAATTTCCATTTTTACAGCCTAGCCCTGTCCAGAATTTCAACTAACGCTTCAGAGGGCCTCAGCCAGTGAATATTCTCGTCTCGTCTAAACCAAGTCATCTGCTTTTTAGCGTATCTTGAGGTGGAAAGCTGAATCTGCTCAATCGCCTGCTGTTTAGTTATCTCACCGTCAATAAACATTTCCACCTGCTGATAACCAATAGCGGCCTTGGCAGTTGTGCTCAACCTTCTTCGAAGAAGTTTTGTCTCTTCAACCAATCCCGAATCCCACATTTGTTCAACTCGAGCATTTATTCTCTGGCGTAGCAGATCTCTTTCGACATCTAAACCAAAAATCATGCAGTCTTTCCATAAAGCTGGCTTTTTATTGAATTCATCCAATCCCCTGCCTCTAAGTTGATACAACTCCAATGCACGGATGATTCTTCTTGCATCCCCGACATTTAGTCGCTCTGCTGATTCAGCGTCGACCTCTCTGAGTCTGGCAAGCATCGCCCCGACACCTTTGGATTCCAGCTCTGATTCGAGTTGCTGACGTATTTGCTCATCCGTTGGGGCAAAATTCATCTCATAAATAACTGATTGAAGATAAAGCATTGAGCCACCAACCAAAATCGGGTACCCGCCTCGCTTCAAAATCTCTTCGATTACCGCCCGCGCCTTTTTTTGATACTGAACAACTGTTATCTCATCTTCCGGGTCGGAAACGTCGAACATGTGGTGCGGAAATTGATTGCGCTCACTGACGCTCAACTTGGCAGTTGCAACATCCATGTCTTTATACAACTGCATGGAGTCAGCATTTACTATTTCGGGTGAATAACCACGGTTTTGAAGTTCGCTTGCCAACTCAAGTGATAATCCAGACTTTCCTGAAGCTGTTGGCCCCAGGATGACAATAAACTCAGCCACGGATTGGCAAGCTGGGCAT
This sequence comes from Microbacteriaceae bacterium, assembly GCA_965660355.1. GTDB lineage: Bacteria > Actinomycetota > Actinomycetes > Actinomycetales > Microbacteriaceae > CAJXVY01. Next base: position 27,667 of record CBFHZN010000009.1, on the reverse strand, counting down.
GCCGAGAGAGACTGAACCTGGCTCGCCCACAGCACAGCTCTCAGCCTGAGACCGATCCCAAGCATCTCCTGCGATTGTTCTGCGGAGACTGTAGTTATCTGAATCTGCCAACAAAAAATGAGGCGCACTGGCAGTGACATCAACAGTGACAACATCCCCGGGTCTGGGTATTGGAGCATTTTCAGGGACCGTGAAGTGAACCAAGCGGTTGTCTTTTGCTCTGCCGCTCATTCTTGCGGTCGCTCCGTCTTTTCTACCCTCGCCGTTTGCAACCAAAACCTCAACGGTTTTTCCCACTTGCAATTTGTTTTCTTCCTCAGCCACTGAATTCACCAGCGCCAGTAATCTCTCATAGCGCTCCTGAACAACCTCTTTAGGTAATTGACCCTCCATTTCAGCTGCGGGGGTGCCGGGACGTTTTGAATATTGGAAAGTGTAGGCACTTGCAAACCTTGCCTCTTTTACAACATCCATAGTTGCCTGAAAATCCTCTTCAGTTTCACCAGGAAATCCAACGATGATGTCCGTCGTAATTGCCGCATCCGGCATAGCTTCGCGAACTCTTTCTATAATGCCGAGATATTTTTTACTTCGATAACTGCGCTTCATGTCTTTCAAAACTTTGTCACTGCCACTTTGCAAGGGCATGTGCAATTGGGGCATAACATTTTCAGTCTCGGCCATCGCCCAAATCACATCATCTGTGAATGCTGCAGGGTGTGGGGATGTGAAGCGAACGCGCTCCAGTCCATCAATATCTCCGCAAGCCCTCAAAAGCTTTCCAAAGGCTTGTCGATCCCCAAATTCAACACCATAGGTATTTACATTCTGACCAAGCAAAGTGACCTCTATGGCGCCGTCACGGACTAGTGCGTCTACTTCACCGAGGACTTCGCCGGGTCGTCTATCTTTTTCTTTCCCTCTAAGTGAGGGAACAATGCAAAATGTACAAGTGTTATTGCAACCCACTGATATCGAAACCCAACCCGAATAGGTGTTGTCTCTCTTGGTGGGCAAGGTGGAGGGGAAAACTTCCAGTGCTTCTAAAATCTCAACTTCTGCTTGCTGGTTGTGCTTCGCTCTGTTAAGTAATGCAGGTAGCGAACCCATATTGTGAGTTCCAAAAACAACATCCACCCAGGGAGCCTTTTCAACTATTGCGTGCTGATCTTTTTGCGCTAAGCACCCACCAACAGCAATCTGCATATTTGGATTTTCTTTTTTCTTTGGTGCCAGTTGCCCCAAAACCCCGTAAAGCCTGTTGTCAGCATTTTCCCTGACCGCACAGGTGTTGAAAACAACTATGTCCGCATCTTCGTCTTTGCTCTCGACATAGCCCGCATCTTCCAATAATCCGGCAATGCGCTCGGAATCGTGGACGTTCATCTGACACCCGTAGGTGCGTACTTGGTAACTAAGAGTGCTCATTGTCGCCCAATTTTAGGCCATCGAGAGCAAACCCGACAGCCCTGGACGAAATCTCACCGCTAAAACCTCTTCTTTGCAGAAATCCCATCAGCCTTCTGCGGATAACTTGCTCCTCTAAATTTCTAAGAGCACGAATTCTTTTTACCGCCGCTTGATTGGCAATCTCCTGATCTGAATCCTCTAATTCGTTGGTTGCCTCGGCAATTAGGTTCTCTGCGACGCCTTTTTTTCTGAGTTCATAGGCAATGGTGCGCTTCGATTTGAATTGCCCTCTTCGATGACTGACTAGGGACTGGGCGACAGATAAATCGTCAATCAGTCCAACCTCAATAAATCTCTCAATTATCGGTTGCGCTATTTCCTCGGGAATTTCTCTTTTTGCGAGGATCTCAGAAAGCTCTTTAGAAGACTTTGGAGATTTCGAAAGCTGAAAAAGAAGGACATTTCGAGCGCGCTGCTCCAGCTTGTCTGTGCTAGCTAGCTTTGGACTCGTCATCTCCCTTTTCCAAATCAGCTACTGGAACTGGAGTTCCAATTCCAAGAGTTACTCGAATCTTTTGCTCAATCTCGTCACTAATCGAAGGGTTTTCAAGTAAGTAATTCCTTGAGTTCTCTTTGCCCTGTCCCAGTTGATCGCCTTCGTAGGTGTACCAGGCGCCACTCTTTTTAACAATCTCATTCTCGACTGCCAAGTCAATTAGTGAACCCTCTCGAGAGATTCCCTTACCGAACATGATGTCGAATTCGGCTTGCCTAAATGGAGCGGCCAGTTTGTTTTTGACTACCTTCACCCGGGCTCTGTTGCCAACGGAGTTCTGGCCGTCTTTCAAAGTTTCAATTCTTCTTATATCCAGACGCACACTGGCATAGAACTTCAAAGCCTTTCCACCGCTGGTTATCTCTGGAGAACCGAAGAACACACCGACTTTCTCTCGGAGCTGATTGATAAATATCGCAGTGGTCTTGGTGTTGTGAACAGCACCGGTTAGTTTTCGAAGTGCCTGCGACATAAGCCTTGCCTGTAAGCCAACATGAGAATCACCCATTTCACCCTCGATTTCTGCTCGAGGAGTTAAAGCCGCTACAGAGTCGACCACTACTACATCCACGGAGCCGGACCTGATCAGCATGTCTGCTATCTCCAGCGCCTGCTCACCGGTGTCTGGCTGGCTCACAAGCAGGTCATCGATGTTGACCCCTAAGGCCTGTGCATAATTTGGATCAAGTGCGTGCTCAGCATCAATGAATGCCGCCACTCCTCCATTTTTCTGGGCGCTCGCAATAGCGTGCAGTGCAACTGTGGTTTTACCGCTTGACTCTGGACCGTAAATTTCTACTATTCGACCTCTGGGTAAACCACCAATACCTAATGCTGCGTCAAGAGCAATCGAACCGGTAGAGATGGATTCTATTGGCGCTCGTTCCTCAGACCCCAAACGCATGATGGCACCCTTGCCGAACTGACGATCGATTTGTGAAAGCGCTGCGTCGAGAGCTTTGTCCCTATCTGCTGCTGATGGCATTTTTGGCCTTTCCAATTCTTTTTCAAAACCCTAATTTTCCAGTGACTCACAAAGCCGCAGGCAATGCCGATTGTGGAAAAAATACTCTTATTCAGATATGTGAACAAACTAATTCATATTCGAACAAAATTTCGAATATCTATTGCGTGTCGGTTTTTCTTTTTGCAATCGGCTTTCCAGCCCACCTTGATTTAGGTACCTGCTGAGACCTGCAGATAGCTAACCAAATATCTTTGGGGTCGTCACCATCTGCTAGCGCCTCATTTGGGGTTTTGTCCGATAGCTCCTGCAAATGCAGATCTCGCCTAAGAATTTCAGAATAGCTTTCACCAAACTCCTCATTCATGAGGAAGTGAAACTCAGATAAGCGCAATTACTGAACTGTTAGGAGTTTTCGGAAACCAGACCAGCCTCTGACACGAACTCGTCTGGAACTGTGTCGGGGATGTAAACCCCTTCACTTGCCGCAACTCGATCGCTCACCTGGCGAATGATTAGTGAAAGGGGAACTTCTAGGGAGTCAGCTACTGACTGCAAGATTTCACTCGAAACTTCCTTTTGCCCACGCTCGACCTCGCTAAGGTAACCCAAAGCTACGCTGGCGCGTCCCGCGACCTGCCTTAGAGTCATTCCCTTGTGCAGGCGGTGAGTTCGTAGAACCTCACCAATTTGTTGACGTAGTAGCAATTCAACCTCCTGAGCTCCAACACTAGTTGAGCCCGCCGTCATTTTCTATGTGAGCGCCTCAAAAGTTGCTGATAATTAACTAACCAGACTACTGACCCAGTTGTTCCCTGAATGCTTCAATTGCTCGATCGCAAGCCTGTTCTCGGATTTGCTGACGGTCACCCTGCAATTGATACTGGTAAACACTCTCCCCTCCCCAAACGGAGATACCCAGATAAACCTCGCCCACTAAATGCTCGCCAACCGCATCTGGTCCCGCAACACCGGTTGTGGAGATTCCAATAACGGATTCGTTAGCTATGTCCATAACTGATGAAAAACGGGATCGGATTCCAGCGGCCATCTGTGAGGCGACCTCTGCATCCACCGCAGTTTGAGATTGAATAAGCGAGGGAGACACACTCGCGAAATACGATTTGAGCTCGTCTTGATAGGCGATAACTCCTCCCAGAAAAACATCACTGGCACCACTGACACTGACAAATCGATTGGCCAGCAATCCTCCGGTTAGGCTTTCGATGACGGCAATCTTTAGACCGCGCTTTCTGCAATACTCCAAAACCTCAGCTAACAAATTGCTTCCTAAAAAACTCATAGCCACTCCAGATAGTTGCTAAGACAGCAATCCAGATGACCGCTTGATTCAAAACCAAAACCCACTCCCCTAAAAACTCAATGGGGGCTATCACAATTGGAATTGCAGTGGATTGGATGACAGTTTTGAGCTTCCCGCCCCTGCTCGAGGCAATCACCCTGCGTCTGGCAACAACCAATCGATAAATGGTTACAACAATCTCTCTGGAGAGAATCAATAGGGTCGGAATCCAGCTAACTTGGCCAACATAGCTCAGGGCAATGAGCGATCCACCCAACAAAGCCTTATCTGCAATTGGATCAAGCAATTGACCGGTTTTGCTCACCAGGTCTTTTCTTCTCGCTATGGCCCCATCAATCCCGTCAGTGGCTGCACTGAGAACAAAGAAAAATACGGCAAGCCACAGCTCCCAGGAGTTCTCAGCCTCAACTAACAAAAAGATAACCAGCGGTACTAGCAAAATCCGCAACACGGTGATTGCGTTTGGTATTTGCCTAATCGCCTTCTTGCGCACTTGCCTCTTCCTCGGTTTCTCCTCGGAGTCTAGCCAAAGCTTGTGCCAAATCATCTGGTTTTACCAACACTTCTCGAGCCTTTGAGCCCTCGCTTGGACCAACCACACGATAACTTTCTAAAAGATCCATCAATCGCCCAGCCTTGGCAAAGCCCACCCGAAGCTTTCTTTGAAGCATGCTGGTGGAGCCAAACTGGCTATTAACTATCAGTTCGCAAGCTTTCAAAACAAGCTCAAGATCATCGCCAATCTCACTATCAGCAACTGCCGAGCTCTGGCTTTGCATAACATCACTTCGATAGTTGGGCTCCATCTGACTCTTCACGTGAGCTACAACCTTTTCAACCTCATCCTCAGAGATCCATGAACCTTGCACTCTTAGAGACCTATTGGACCCCATTGGATTGAATAAAGCATCTCCCTGACCAACCAGTTTTTCCGCTCCAGGGCCATCAAGAATGACTCTTGAGTCGGTGACACTGGAAACCGAGAAGGCCATCCTGGAGGGAACGTTGGCCTTAATTAATCCAGTAACAACATCAACTGAGGGTCTTTGGGTGGCCAGAACAAGGTGAATGCCACTTGCCCTAGCCAGCTGAGTGATTCTCACGATTGCATCCTCAACATCTCTTGGTGCGACAATCATCAAATCAGCCAACTCGTCCACGACCACCAGCAGGTAAGGGTAGGTTTGCAGCTCTCGCTTTGAACCCTCTGGAAGTTTCAACTCCCCGTTTACAACAGCTCGGTTGAAATCATCAATGTGCTTGAATCCAAACTGAGCCAAATCGTCATAGCGACTATCCATTTCCCTTACCACCCACTGCAAGGCTTCAGCGGCTTTTTTGGGATTGGTAATAATTGGCGTTACCAGGTGCGGGACGCTTTGATAAATCGAAAGCTCCACACGCTTTGGATCCACCAGCACCATTCTCACCTCAGCTGGGGTTGCCCGCATCAAAACAGAAGTAATCATTGAATTTATAAAGCTTGACTTTCCCGCACCAGTCGCTCCAGCAACCAACAGGTGTGGCATCTTTGAAAGATTCGCCACCACGAATCCACCCTCGGCATCTTTTCCCACGCCGATGGTCAGAGGATGTTTTGACTGTGAGGCATTTTTAGATTTCAAAACATCACCGAGAGTGACTGTCTCCCTGTCTGCGTTTGGTATCTCAATACCAATTGCACTTTTGCCGGGAATCGGAGCAAGAATTCGAACCTCGCTGGAGGCGACTGCGTAGGAAATGTTGTTGGTTAGCCTAGTGACAGCCTCCACCTTCACACCCGTTCCAAGCTCCACCTCGTAGGTGGTAACCGTTGGGCCACGGGTGAACCCGCTAACTCTAGCTTGAACCCCAAACTCCTTGAACACAGCATTAATCGAATCAGCTGATCTTTGATTGTGATCACTTGATGCCTTGACTGGAGTGCCCGCCTCCAATAAAGACATGCTCGGAAGTTGGTAGGGCCCTGTAGGGACACTTTTCTCAGCTAAAAACTCTGGTTCCTGTTCAATTTCTTCTGGTATTCCGATTGGCTCGGTTGGCAATTCCTCGATTGGGACCTCTTGTTCAGGTTCCGCTTCAGTTTCAATCTCTGGCTGGTCGAGAATCACCGGGTTTTCAAAAGCTTGATTGGATTCTTTTTCTTTTTGCCACCAATCAGCAGCCACTTTTTGCTTGCGTTGAGGTCTGGTCCCAAATAAAAATTCATATAAATCAGCAAACCTGCTAATTACCTGATTGGGTGCTGTTCTAGTCATAATCAACACTGAAACAGCGAGCAAAACAATCAAGACTGGAACAGCTCCATAAATGCTTAGCAGTGAAACCGTTGGCTCTCCAATCAACCAACCAAACAGCCCACCCGCTGTGGCAAAATCAATCGGACCCTCGCTTATCACCCCTGAGGGTTGAGGTCTTTGCCCAAAGATATGAAAAAAGGCTGACACGGTAGCCAGAAAAAGCCAGAACCCAGCTGCGAATCTTGAACTGTCCTTGACTGAAGCGGGAGATCTAAATAAATAGATTGCATAAATCAGCAGCAGCACTGGAAACACCCTGGAAACCGAACCGAAAAGCAATCCGAAGCTGTAGTAGTGAATATCCTGAGCCCAGCCAACATCAATCAAAAACCAAGCAAACACTGCCCCCAAGATACTTAGCAAGAACAGCAAAAACGGCGCACCATCTCGCCTGTCGGCATCTGCAAGTTTCTCCGTTGAAAAAGCACGGATTAGTGACCCCATACCGTGAGCTAAAAGCATGTAAAAACTTGCCAGCGAGCTCCAAAAACTGGCCCCCGCTGCAGTCTTAGCTGTTTTCGCGGGTGCTTTGCGGTTTTTGGCCGCTGGCCTTTTCGGCGGCGGTGTCTTGCGTGCCATGGCACAAAACTAGCAAGGGCAAGCCAAAATTCGGCTTAGGCACAACGGCTAGCGTCTGGACTGAACGACCACCGGAATAATCATAGGACGACGTCTGTGGGCTTTATTCACCCAGCCTCCGATAGTTCTTCGAATCACCTGCTGGAACTGATAGCTATCTCGAACGCCCTCACTGGCTGCTTTGTCTAAAGCCCTTTGGATCTCGGGCTTTATGTCATCAAAAACGTGATCCTCTTCGGCATACGCGCGAGCTCTAATCTCAGGACCCTCGATAACCACGCCGGTGTCTGGATCAATCACCACAAAAATCGAAACAAACCCCTCTGCGGCTAACGTCATTCGGTCCTTGAGGTCGTCCTCGGTTATCTTCCCAACTGTTTTGCCATCCACAAAAAGCATCCCGCATTCGACTTTGCCCACGATTTCAGCAATTCCGTTTGCCAGGTCAATCACGGACCCATCCTCGCCCACCAAGATTCGCTCGGGAGGAACGCCTGTTTGCTCAGCCAGCTTTGCACAGGCAGTTAGGTGACGAAACTCCCCGTGCACCGGCATCACGTTTTTAGGCTTCAGCACATTAAAGCAATACAACAGTTCACCCGCAGCACTGTGGCCACTGACGTGCACCTTGGCATTTCCCTTGTGAACAACATTTGCACCCAGCGCACTCAGTTTGTCAATCACTCGGTAAACGGCATTTTCGTTTCCCGGGATAAGACTTGATGCCAACAACACCGTGTCTTCTGTTCCAATCTCAATCGCATGGTCCTGATTAGCCATTCGACTCAAAACCGCCATCGGCTCCCCCTGGCTTCCGGTGGACATGAACACGATTCTGCTGTCTGGCACATCACCCGCTTTTTTGACATCAATCAACAGCCCCTCGGGCACTCTCAAAAATCCAAGGTCCGCTGCAATTTGCATGTTTCGGACCATTGAACGACCCACTAGCGCCACCCGACGATTATTGGCATGGGCAGCATCTAGAACTTGTTGGACCCTGTGCACGTGAGATGCAAAAGATGCCACCACAACTTTGCCAGGGGTTTTGGAGATGACATTTTCAATGACCGGGCCAATCTCCTTTTCCAAGGGTGTAAATCCAGGAACATCCGCATTGGTGCTATCCACCAAGAAAAGATCTAGGCCCTGATCGCCCACTTTTGCGAATGAGTTTAGATCGGTAAGCCTTCCATCCAAAGGCAACTGATCCATTTTGAAATCCCCAGTATGCAAAACGGTTCCAGCCTCAGATTTGATAACCACTGCAAGTGCATCCGGTATGGAGTGATTCACCGCAATAAACTCCAAGTCAAAACCCGCCATCTGCTCTTTTTGACCCTCAGAAACAGTGTGGGTAAAAGGGGTGATTCTGTGCTCTTTTAGTTTTGCCTCGATGAATGCAAGTGTCAGCGATGACCCCAGAATTGGAATATCTTGCTTCAGTCTGAGTAAATAGGGAACACCGCCAATGTGATCCTCGTGACCGTGAGTCAACACTAATCCAATGACATCATCGATACGCTCCTCGATGTAACCGAAATCTGGAAGGATGACATCAACCCCGGGGTGGTGCTCTTCAGGAAATAGCACGCCGCAGTCAACGATTAGCAGTTTCCCGTTCAGTTCAAAAACGGTCATGTTGCGACCGATTTCTCCAATGCCCCCGAGGGGAACTATGCGCAGTGTTCCCTTTGCTAATTTAGGTAAATTCATCGAGTAGTTCCGGCAACTTTAGGAAGTGCTCCGCCAGCCGCTGCATTTCGATCAGGTCTCCAGTTTTCAAAACTTAGCCCCGGGATATCAATTACTGAGTAAATATCTGATTCGATTTTCGCAGCCTCGGTCTCCTCTGGACCTACTAGCGGAAGCCTCACCCTTGGTGTTGAAAGATCACCCAAGCCGTGCAGGATGTATTTGGCTGCAACGGTTCCGGGAACATGATTCATGGTGGCCCTAACCAGCGGCTCTAATTTATTGTGAGCCTCACGCGCAGCTAAAAAGTCATTTTGATTTGTCGCGTCAACCATCTCTCTGTAGGCAACTGGGGCAATATTCGCGGTAACACCAATTAGGCCGGTGGCACCAAAAACAATATGCGCAAGTGCATTCGAATCATCCCCACTGAAATAAAGCAAATCAGTTTCATTTAGAACTCTGGAGACTTCTGCAAAATCACCCTTGGCATCCTTCACTGCAACAATATTGGGATGTTTTGCCAATCTGGTGATTGTTTCAAATCTAATTGGGACACCTGTTCGTCCGGGAATGTCATACAAAATCATGGGTAAATCAGTTGCATCCGCAACCATTCGAAAATGAGTTAGCAACCCCTGCTGAGTTGGCTTGTTGTAATACGGGGTGACCGCCATAACTCCATCAGCACCGATTTTTTCGCTGGCTTTGGCGAGTTCAATGGCGTGGGCGGTTTCATTGGATGGCCCCCCGGTGATGATTTTTGCTCGATCGCCAGCGACTTTTTTTGCCACTTCCACTAAACGAAGTTTTTCTTTGTCGGTGAGCGTTGAAGTCTCACCCGTGGTTCCGGTGACCACAACTCCATCAGCTCCGCCACTTACGACATAATCAACATGCTTTTCCACATCGTCCCAGTTGACTTCTCCGTCGCTGGTCATTGGCGTCACCAATGCCACTAATACCTGGCCGAATAAACTTTGCTCTGAACTCATAGGCTTCAGCCTATCGCCTCGGTTTAGGGGGCGACTCTGCCGTTTTGATTAAACATCTCGTGACTGATCGGCATCAAGCTGGCGAAAGCGTCTTCCATCTGCTCAGCACACATCTCAATCTCCCGCTGCGGATAAGAGGGGAAATGGGAATCATCTCGCTTTGTTCGAAGGCTCAGGAAGTTCATCAGCGAGCGTGCATTCATGGTCACATACATGCTCGAGTAGATATTAAGAGGAAGCGCAATTCGTGCAACTTCCCTTGCAACACCAGCTTCTAGCATCCTTTTATAAGACTCATAGCTTGCTCTTGTGACGCTCATCACCTCTTGTTGAACAAGCGATATCTGTTCTGCTGTTCCTGGTTCGAATTCGTAAGAACCGGGCTTTCCGACCTGAATCAAATTGCGATTCTCATCTGGCACATAAAAAACAGGTTTCAATTCGCGATAGCGTCCGCTTTCCTCGTTGTAGCTTGCAATGCGATGGCGCATAAACTCTCTGAACACGAAGATCGGTGCTTGCACATAAAAAGTCATCGAGTTGTGCTCAAAGGGAGATCCGTGTCTATCTCGCATTAGGAAATTAATCAATCCACGGTCTTTTTTCTGCGCTTCTTGCTCAGCCTGTGCTGCTTCAAGAGTTTGTTCCCCCTGGGTTGAAACCCTGGCTGCAAAAATCACATCGCTGTCTTGAGCACTGGCTCTAACCAACTCAACGGTCATATTGCTTCTGAATTCAATTTCGCTCACGTCGCTAAGCCTAATGCGAGCAAAGCTAAACATTTGGTAGCAACCGCAGATTTGCGATCAAACTGTCTTAGGTTTTTGTCATGGAAATCTTGTATTCGGTTTTAGGGCTTATTGCTCTCACCCTGGCCATTGGCTTTGGCTATAAGTTCAAAGGCATTGAAGCCCTGGGTGTTGTTCCCTCTCGTGTTGAGTTGGAAAAAATCATCGGTGTCGAAGCCTCCACAAGCGGTGCCGAGGTTTTGTTGTTTACGACCGAATTGTGTTCCAAGTGCCCACAAGTAAGAAAAAATCTGCAATCAGAAAACGTCAACTTCGCGGAAATCGATGTGACCAATAGGTTGGACTTGGCATCCAAATTGCAAATCAAGCAAACACCCACTCTTCTACTGATTGGGCAAAACGGCACAATTAGATCACGCCTGTCTGGGTCTATAACTAAAAAGCAAATTTCGGAATTGGATCTTAAGGAGCTATCCATTGCAAAGAATTGACCCTAGAGCCCCAAGAATTGGGGCGGCCATCACCAGCGTTATCTCTTTATCCGGTTTTATTCTCGTTCAAATAGATCTAGCAACTGGACTCAGCCTGCTGGCAATTACTTTTTTGCTTTTCGTTTGGGGAGTGTTTCTTCCCAAATCGCACCCCTACAGCCTGCTGTTTCGGGCAATTCGCCCAGGGCTTGGCGCCCCAGAGTATCTCGAAGATCCCAGGCCTCCACGATTTGCACAACAGGTTGGACTAAGCGTCAGTGCATTAGGTTTACTCATCGCACTCATTGACCCTTTGGCCGGCGTGCTTGTTGGTCTGGGAGTGGTGTTCATAGCGAGTGCGCTAAATGCCTATTTCGATTTTTGCCTGGGTTGTGTGATGTATTTGCGAATCAAACGTCTGCGGAGCGTTCTAGCTCGATAGCTTTTCGAATTGAGCTTCTAGCTCGCCTTCGATCGCCATTGGCGTCATAAACAACTCCCAATAAAAACCAGTTTTGCCAACTCTCGTCTACATCAAGTTTGGACTTAATTCGTTCAAAGGCTTCACCGGCACTCTCTTTAGTTGCTCTGCCAGAGGGTCTAAGCTCAAGCCCTAAATCGCTAAAGCTTTGCTCGGGTATTTTTTTTGCAATGCGCTCACTTGATAACCCAAAACCAATTTCTTTCGCAATCGCCCAAAATGCAAACATTGGCAATAGCAGCAAAGCCAACCCCAGAATCTTGACCAAGATGCTTTCATCAAAAATCAAGACAATACCTCTTTGAAGCATCAATCCAAGATATAAAACGCTCAGCGCAGTCATCACGCCAATCCAGATCTTGGTTGACATTACTGCTCTATCAGGCTCGCAAGGCCGATATTTAGCCCACTCATGCGACTGACAGATAGCATTGCCAGCTGCATGCCCTTTGCATAGGCCTGATGAGAATTGGTGTTGTGAATGAGTTTTATGGACTCAAAATCATTACCCAGGTGGACCTCTTGCAAAGCTGATATTCCCTGCATTCTCATTGAGTGAATGGGCACACCCTTGACTGATTCACCTCTTGCCTTTTGTTCGGTGTTCGGTGAGCTAAACTCGCCACCTCTCGCCTCGGCCATTAGTTCGGCGGTTCTGACTGCCGTGCCCGAGGGGGAATCAACTTTTTTGGGGTGATGACCCTCGATAATTTCAACCGAGTCAAAAAACTTTGCGGCAGATGCAGAAAACATTTGAATCAACATCGAGCCGACGCTGAAGTTGGGAACCAGCAACACAGACTGCTGTTTAATTGAATCCCTTATTGAATCCAAAGCAGTTTCATTCCAGCCACTGGTTCCAATAATCACGTTTTGGTTATTCTCCAAAGCCCTTTTGACAACACCTTGGCTAACATCGAATCTGGTGAAGTCGATCACCGTGTCCGCTCCGTCTATTTCTTCAACAGATGATTTCGAATTCAGAGCCGAATGCAGGCTTAGCCCATCGGTTTGCTCAATGATTTCTAAAGCAAGTGAGCCCATGCGACCGGTGCCAACAACGCTGATTGATTCTGCCATGGCCCTAACTTACCAAGCCCTGCATGGAATCGAAGTCTCCATCACCAACAACAACTAGCGATTTTGGTGAATTAGCAAGCTCTGAAGCCAAGCTTTGAACATCTTCTTTTGTGACATCTCTAAAACTTTTCAGGGTTGATTCAAGGTCAATGAACTGCCCCATTGACAATTCCGCCGATAACAACCTGTTCATCCTTGCCTGACTGGATTCAAACCTCAATGCCAACCCACCTGCAATGTTTCCTCGAGCCAGTTCAAATTCAGCATCAGTCACACCCTGACTGGCAACATCATGAAGCTGTTGGTGCAGGAGATTTGCCACTTCCGCTGCGTTTTTGGGACTGGTTCCAGCAAACATGCCAAATAAACCAGCATCTGAATAGCCTTGATTGAATGAATAAACACTGTAGGCCAAACCGCGTTTTTCCCTAATTTCCTGAAATAGCCTGCTGCTCATTCCGCCACCGAGAATCGTATTCAAAACCCCCATTGCGTAGCGTCTGTCATCCATTGCAGAAACACCCCGCATGGAAAGGGCAACGTTCGCCTGCTGGGTTTCTTTCATGACCGAAATAAAATCTTTTTCTGGCGCGAAATCCCTTGTCCCAAGCAACCTGCGAGCTGGTTTCGCAGATTGATTCAAATCCAATCCAGACTGCGAAAGCTCCTTAACTACAAGCTCTATAAGGTCTTCGTGATCCACTCCCCCAGCGGCTGTCACCACTAAGTCTTGCGGACGGTAATTGGCTAGATAATGGCTGAACACATCGTCTCTGCCGACGGCCATGATTGTCTCAGGAGTTCCACCGATAGGCCTTCCCAAGGGATCATGCTCCCCCAAAACAGCAGCGCTGGAAGTCTCATGGGCAACATCCTCGGGATCGTCCTGAACCATTGCCAACTCTTCCAAGATCACCGTGCGTTCTAATTCAAACTCTTTGGCATCAATTAGCGAACCGGTGACCATGTCTGCCAGAACTTCAACAGCTAAAGGTAACGCTGCTGCCTGCACCCTTGCGTAGTAGCTTGTGTATTCCTTGGCGGTGGCTGCGTTCGAAGATGCGCCAACAGAGTCGAAGGCTTCTGCAATCTCTTTGGCAGTTCTTTTTGCTGTGCCCTTGAACAACAAATGTTCTAAAAAGTGAGTGGATCCGAATTGCCCTTCTTTTTCATCTCTTGAGCCAACGGAGACGCTAATCGCTATTGACACACTTGGAGCAGCAGGGACAGTTTCAGTCAGAACTCTTATCCCACTTGGTAAAAGAGTTCTCTTAATAGTGGTGCCCTCCGCCGAGTGAATCTCGACGAAGGGCTCCAATAGATCAAGTTTGGTCAACTATTCGGCTTCCACCAGTTTCAAGCTGAGCTTGCCGCGATCATCAATCTTGGCAATCTCGACCTGAATTTTCTGACCAACCGAAACCACCTCTTCGACATTTTCGATTCGCTTTCCATCACTAAGACTCTTCATCTCAGACACGTGTAACAAACCGTCCTTGCCTGGCATCAATGAAATAAATGCACCGAAAGCGGCTAACTTGACAATGGTTCCCAAATACTGTTCCCCGACCTCAGGAACGTGTGGGTTAGCAATGGCGTTGATTCGTTGCTTAGCCTCTTCAGCCTTTGCTCCCTCATCTGAACCAATGTATACAGTTCCATCATCATCAATTGAGATGTCGGCGCCGGTCTCATCCTGAATTTCGTTGATGACCTTGCCCTTTGGACCAATAACCTCACCGATTTTGTCCACTGGGATCTGCACGGTGATGATTCTTGGGGCGTATGGGCTCATCTCATCTGGCTCATCGATAACTTCGTTCATCACATCTAAAATGTGCAAACGTGCCTCTTTGGCTTGAGCTAGGGCCCCACCCAAAACACTGGCTGGAATTCCATCCAACTTGGTGTCCAACTGAATGGCGGTGATGAAGTTTTTGGTTCCTGCAACCTTGAAATCCATATCCCCCAGAGCGTCTTCAGCTCCCAAAATATCTGTCAATGCTGCGTAACGGGTCTCTCCATCTACCTCATCGCTAACCAAACCCATGGCAATTCCTGCAACAGCCGCTCTTAGCGGAACACCAGCGTTATACATGCTTAGCGTTGATGCACAAACCGAGCCCATCGAGGTTGAACCGTTTGACCCCATAGCCTCACTTACCTGCCTAATCGCATATGGGAAGTCTTCGCGCTTTGGCAAAACTGGAACCAATGCTCGCTCGGCCAATGCACCGTGACCAATTTCACGTCGCTTCGGTGTTCCAACTCGACCCGTTTCGCCAGTTGAGTAGGGAGGGAAGTTGTAGTGATGCATGTAGCGCTTTGTGGTCTCAGGGTGAAGGGCATCGATTGATTGCTCCATTTTCAACATGTTCAATGTGGTAACACCCATGATTTGGGTCTCTCCACGCTGGAACAATGCTGAACCGTGAGTCCTTGGGATAATTTCTACCTCAGCGTCCAGGTCACGAATATCGCGAGCACCTCGCCCATCGATTCTGACTCCTTCAGCTAGAACACGTCCACGAACAATCTTCTTGGTTAGAGATTTATAAGCAGCTCCAATTTGAGAAAGCTGATCTTCGTCTACTTTCTCTGCGACCTTTTCTAAAGTCTTTGCCTTTAGTTCGTCATCGGCATTCTGACGCTCTTGCTTATCCGCAATTTTGTAAACATCTGCAAGCTCTTTTTCGGCAACCTCGGCCACAAGTTTATAAACCTCGTCCTCATAGGGAAGGAACACTGGATAGTCAGCGGTTTCTTTCGCTGCCTGATCTGCAAGGCTTTGCTGAGCATCGATAAGTGCCTTGATGAATGGCTTTGCTGCCTCTAAACCCTCAGCAACAATTTCTTCTGTCGGTGCAGTCTTGCCAGCTTCAATCAAATCCATTGCGTTGTCTGTTGCCTCGGCCTCAACCATCATGATCGCAACATCCTGTTTTGCACCCTCGCCAATGACTCGACCGGCAACAACCATGTCAAAAGTTGCATCTTTCAACATTTCGTTTTTTGGAAAGGCAACCCATTGCTCATCAATAAGTGCTACTCGAACACCACCGATGGGACCTGAGAATGGCAGTCCGGCGAGCTGAGTTGACATGCTGGCGGCATTGATTGCCAATACGTCATAAAGCTCGTCTGGCTCAATACTCAACACGGTGACCACAACCTGAATCTCATTGCGCAATCCATCCACAAAAGAAGGACGCAAGGGCCGGTCGATTAGTCGACAGGTGAGGATTGCCTCTGTTGATGGCCTGCCCTCTCTGCGGAAAAAGCTTCCGGGAATCTTTCCGGCTGCATACATGCGCTCTTCAACGTCAATGGTCAGCGGGAAAAAATCAAAATGATCTTTTGGTTGCTTTGATGCAGTTGTCGCACTGAAAAGCATTGTTTCTTCATCGATGTAAGCAACGGCTGAACCTTGCGCCTGCTGCGCCAATCTGCCTGATTCAAATCGAACTGTTCTTTTGCCGAACTTTCCGTTATCGATAACGGCTTCGGCTGATTTAATCTCTGGACCTTCCAAGGTCACTCCTTCTTTAAGACATAGCGATGCGTCGCATAGCTAAATAGAGCGGTGAACCATCCGTAGCCCACCTAGAAGGTTTGGTCCTCAGTCAAAAAGCCTGGAGTCTTCTCCAGATTTTTCCACCGATGACCCAACCCTCGGCCTAACTCTGTTTTTAGCCTATCAGTCAACAGCTCATAACAACAGAAACCCCCTGCCAAGAGACAGGGGGTATAGCTGAAAAATTTTTATCGACGAAGGCCAAGCTTTGCAATCAATGCACGATAGCGCTCGATGTCAACGTCTTGCAGGTAGCCAAGCAAACGCTTACGCTGACCAACAAGTAGCAATAGACCACGACGTGAGTGGTGGTCATGCTTGTGGGTTTTCATGTGCTCGGTGAGGTCGGTGATTCTTTTGGTCAGAACAGCAACCTGCACCTCTGGTGATCCTGTGTCACCCTCGTGGGTGGCATACTCTTTTACAATCTCAGCTTTTACGCTTTTTTCTAAAGCCATTCTGATCCTTTCTAATCACAGCGCGGCGTTTCAAACCTTGTGTTCAAAACCCTCTGGCTCCGCGGCCGATACACGGCAACTTGCCAATACTAGCGGTGGCAGATGCAAATATCTAGGTCAGGATGTAGAACCTTCGATGCCATAAGGCCAATCAGGGATATTTGGTTCAGCGAATAAATTTCCTTCAAAAAAAGTCTTTGTTGGCTTCATTAGAAAAACGAAGTAGACAATTCCAAGGCCAAAAATGGAAACCGCTACAGGAAAAATCAAAAAATAAATAGGAAGCAATAGCTCCAAACCAACGGTTCCGTAGGTGAAAAGAATGAGCCCTGTGCCAACAATTGCCAAAATTGCATAGCCTCCGGGGATCATCAGAAGATACAGCCATTTGGCACTGTGACCGGCGTCATGGAATCTTCTTGCAGTGAGTGCAAGCGTTGGCATCAGAAAAAGAAAAGTGGTGAGCACCGAGAAGGGGGCCGCAGGGATTGCCTGCTCACCCCGCAGAACCAGATCTATGTTCACACTTGTTGAGGGGTATAACAGGCTATCCAGTAATCCAGTAGTAAATGAAATCAGTATCAAAAAAAGAATAAACCACCAGTATTCAGGTCTTGTTGAAGTGCCCCTAAATCGGAAGTAACCCCTCAGGGCGTTTCCAACCGCTTCTACAAAACCAACTTTGTTCACGGTTAAACACTAAACCCACCCTCTAGGTGGGTTTAGTGAAAAGCCTTAGCTGTTTGGTAATTTCTCTGGTAGCTCATCAAGGGGCTCAATGCCCAATCTCTCCAAACGCTGATTAATCATTTCAAGTTGCCTGCGCTCAGAAAGCTGCTCTGCCGATCCCGAAAGCTCATCTGGGAGCTTATCCAACGGATCCACCCCAATAGAGTCAAGCCATTGATTGATTTTCTCTAAACGCTCCTCTTCGGACAGGTTCGCGTGTTCAGAATTTTTTCCAAAATTCATTTTTCCCATCATGGGACCCTGGTTTCCTCCCATGCCATGACCCTTGCCGTTTGCTTGCATGACCATTCGAGACTGCTGATTCTCAGAATTTGCCATTTTGAATTCTCGGTCAAAGCCATTGGGCATAGAGGTCGCACCGGCGATTGCTCCAGTTGCAAACGTTCCTCCAAGAATCAGCGTTCCTCCCAAAACTCCGGCGGTAACCTTCGCCCAGGTCTTAGAAAATAGACCTTTCTTTTCAGACTTAGTTTCCTCAGTCATTAAATTTCCTTTCGCTATCTTTGACGGAATAGCTTCCCGTCATAAATAACAATGGCGAATGGAATTGATATTAGACTGGGATTTACTCGATATGTATCTGGGAGTTAGTTGAGTATTAGCTGATAAGAGAAATGGTTTTTTGAATATCTTTTTGAACCTGCACTACAAGCTCGTCAACACTGTCGAATTTCTTCCAAGGTCTTACCTGATGAACATATTCAACAGTTGCCAATTTCCCATAAAGATCTAAATCATCCCGACCCACCGCGTGTGATTCAACCAGTCTTGGAATCTCTCCAACGGTGTCGTTTGTCCCAACGGAGTGGGCAGCGATGTAGCGCTCTTGGCCCACGTGCAGATAGCCGGCATAAACGCCATCAACGGGGAGCATGCCCTCGCTGGACCGAGAGAGATTTGCCGTTGGGAATCCCAGGGTCCTACCCAATTGCCTACCCTTTTCAACAATGCCGGTTGTCTTATGGTTTCGCCCCAGCATTTTTGCAGCTAGTTCAACATCCCCTTGCATCAACGCCTCTCGGATATTGGTAGTGGAGACCTTTTCCCCTTCCAGGGACAAATGCCTAATACCCTCAACCTCTAATCCAAGATTGGCAATGACCTCAGCATCACCTTTGCCACCGGCTCCGAACCTGAAATGCTCACCTACAAATACTTTTTGAGCATGTAGGCCATCAATCAGGTGTCTCTGAACAAAATTTTCGGCTGAGAGGTTTGCCAATTCCTCAGTAAATTCCAACTGCAATAAAAGATCTATTCCGAGTTGCTCGAAGATTTCCTCGCGCTGACTGTTTCCCAAAACTGGTTCGGGTACCTGATCTGGTTTCAGAACATGGTTTGGGTGACGATCAAAGGTAACAACGGCCGCAGGCAACGAAGACTCACGAGCAAATGAAACGAGTGATTTAAGTATGTGCTGGTGGCCTAAGTGCAAAGCGTCGTATTTGCCGATGGACACAGCCGTTTTTTCGACATCCACCAGCTTCAAATCACTGAATTTTTGCATCTCGCCTTGCTAACCAAATAAGTCCTAAAACCGGCAATACAGCCGGTATATAAGCATAGCCCTGACCAAATTCCGACCAAACCGATGGGTGGGCGAAATATTCGGGGACAGCAATGCTAAGGAAGCCAACTGAAAGGACTCCGAAAAGTTCAAACAGCACGCTCCCCCAAGCTATCTTTTTCCAAACTGAGCCAGTTCTACTAAGTGCCAGGGTTGCCAAAATATAGACAATTGCAGCTATTGCAGAAAGTGAATAGGCAACTGGAGCCTGGTCAAACTCAAATAGCAACTGATATCCAGCCCTAGCTGTTGCACTGAGTGCAAAAACCGCATAAACGGCAATCAACAGTCTGCCGATCCCCATACCTGTCATACCGGGCTAACCCCCGTCCAAAGTTGTTGCATTCTGATTACCATTACCGCCACCGTAAAAGCAGCCAGAGACAACACCGCATTTGACCACCTATTGTTTCTATCCAGCAAACTCCAGATTATTGCACCCACCGAAACCATCAGGGCGACAACCAGATATCCGAAAAACTCCAAGGTGGAGGTAGCTGCCCTTTCACCAAGTATGGCGAGAAAGCTTGACAGCAATAACTGCAGACTGAGACCCGCAACCACGGCCATCTGCGCAATCAGTGAAATCGAGTGCAGGGCTTTTGAAATGAAGGTCATGACAAGTGAAACCACGCCAACAGCGACATATGTCCACAGCTGGAACCAAAACCAAAACTCAACCATTGAAAACCGTCTTCGGACTCAGTTTTTTCCCACCAGAAACAATTGCCACAAGCTTATCCCCGTTGACCGCAGCCAAAAATTCTTCATCGCTTTCGATCTCTAATTGTCGCCCGAAGGAAAGCTCAGTCTCCTGAGAGTTATCAATTTCGATTATCGGAAGAATTTTTTTAGCTGCTTCGACCATGCTCATCGGTGATGCCTCATCAATTGCGGTTGTCTGCTCAATGCTGAAATCCCCAACTCTGGTCCTTCGTAAAGCAGTCAAATGGGCGCCAACCCCCAGTTTCTCGCCCAAATCTCTAGCGATTGCCCGAATAAATGTTCCACTGGAGCAGTCAACATCAATATCAACATCTATCAGTTGATGAAACTTAGGTGGACTGGATTCGATTCGGGAAATCTCTACCTCGACAGCCTTTAGATCAAATTCTTCACCCGCCCTTGCAAGCTCATAAGCTCTTTTTCCATCGATTTTTTTTGCACTCACCCTGCTAGGAATTTGTTGTTGCTTACCTAAAAACGAATTGATTGCCGTTGTTATTTCCTCTGCGGTCAAGCTGTCAATTTTTGACTGCTCTGCCTGATCGACCAGCTCTCCTTCGGCATCATCAGTGAAAGTGGTTTGACCCAATCTGACTGTTGCCCGATAGGACTTATTCGAACCAGAGAGATAGGTCATCAACTTTGTTCCAGACCCAACACCAACCACCAACAGTCCAGTTGCCATTGGGTCTAAAGTGCCGGCGTGGCCCACTTTTCTGGTCCCCAAAACTCCGCGAAGCTTTGCAACTGCATCATGCGAGGTGAAGCCTTTTGGTTTGTCTATTAGCGCGATGCCCGAAACGGACATCAGATTTCCTTATGTTTGTATGGGTCCTCTTCGCCAGCAGGTTTTGCACTACTTGCGTTTTTGGCCAAATCATCATCGCGCTGTTTTGCCTCAGCTAATAACTGATTCAACGCTGCTGCAGATTCTGGAATTTCATCGGTCACAAATTCGACGGTGGGGGTCACTTTAATGCCCAGACGATTGCCGATATCTTTGCGAATACGCCCACGGTATTTTTCCAAAATCTCAGCTGAGAGTTCTTTTTGCTCAGCCTCGCCAAACACTGTGTAGAAAATCTTGGAGGTGGCCAAATCTGGGGTTACGTGGCAATCGGTGATAGTCACAAAACCCAAATCCGGGTCCTTCACAACTCGCTCCAAAGCCTCCGCAGCCAATACCTTTA
>CBFHZN010000009.1:5018-6446 GCA_965660355.1 Microbacteriaceae bacterium | reverse complement strand
GCATTCCCTTCAGCGCAGATTCGATGTCATCCAGTGCGTTATAGATAACCGTGTAGTGACGGATATCAACGCCTTCTCTATCAGCTTTCTCCTTGGCTTTGACATCGGGCCTGGTGTTGAAGCCAATAATGATTGCGTTATCAACGGTTGCAAGGTTGATGTCGCTTTCTGTAATTGAACCAACACCGCGGTGGATGATTCTCAGTGCAACACTGTCATCAACATCTATTTGCAACAAACTATCTTCCAAAGCCTCCACAGCACCAGAAACATCACCCTTAATAATCAGGTTCAAGCTCTCAACCTTGCCCTCTTCAAGAGCCTTAGTGAAGTCCTCCAGGGATAGTCGCTTGCGGCTTCTGGCCAGCAGCGCGTTTCTGTCTGCGGCTTCTCGCTTCTCGGCAATCTGTCTTGCCTGACGCTCGTCTTCGGCGACAACGAATGTGTCGCCAGCTTTAGGAACACTTTGCAAACCGAGCACCTGAACCGGCCTTGAGGGGCCGGCTTCTTCGACTGAATTTCCATCCTCGTCAAACATGGCGCGGACTCTTCCATGGGCAGCACCTGCGACAACGGCGTCACCAACTTTTAGAGTTCCAGACTGAATCAAAACAGTGGCGACGGATCCACGACCCTTGTCCAGGTTTGCCTCAATGGCAACACCCCTGGCACTCCTATCCGGATTTGCTCTCAGATCCAATGCCGCATCAGCGGTCAGTAGCACCGCATCCAAAAGTTCGGTCATTCCCTGATTCTTCAGAGCAGAAACATCCACATACATAACATCGCCACCGTATTCCTCGGCAACCAAATCAAATTCTGTTAGCTGCTGACGAATCTTTGCAGGGTTGGCGCCTTCCTTATCAACCTTGTTCACGGCAACCACAATTGGCACCTCGGCTGCTTTGGCATGGTTGAGAGCTTCAATGGTCTGGGGCATTACGCCGTCATCGGCTGCCACTACCAAAATTGCAATATCGGTTACCTTGGTTCCCCTTGCACGCATTGCGGTGAAGGCCTCGTGTCCAGGTGTATCAATAAAGGTGATCGCGCGATTCTTGCTTTCGTGAGTTGTGTGCACCTGGTAGGCACCAATGTGCTGAGTGATTCCACCAGCTTCGTCATCTACAACATTTGCCAACCGTACTGAGTCCAGCAATTTAGTCTTACCGTGATCTACGTGACCCATAACCGTGACAACTGGAGGCCTTGGCAACAGGTCTTCTGAATCCTCTTCCTCTATATCGGTTGAGATATCAAGGCCAAACCCTTCAAACAGCTCTCGCTCTTCGTCCTCGGGGCTAACTATTTGGATTTTATAACCAAGTTCTTCACCCAAGATCTGGAAAGTGTCCTCGTCCAAAGATGCTGTAGCGGTAGCCATCTCACCGAGGTGAAACAACACTGTGATTAGCTGACCGGCGTTAG
>CBFHZN010000009.1:2630-4764 GCA_965660355.1 Microbacteriaceae bacterium | reverse complement strand
AATGGAGCCCCGCCTCCAGCCCCTGGTCCGCCACCGGGCTTTGGCCTGGACTGCGGCTTATCTCCTGTTGGCTTTCCATCAGTAGCTGGTTTAGCTGGCCTGGTTGACTTGGGGCGCTTATCTGTCTGCGCACCTGAATAAGGGTTATTCCCACCTGGCTTGGCCATTGGTCTTGGGATGCCCATGCCCTGGTTAGAACTAAACGGATTGTTGCCTCTTCTTGGAACACCGGATGTGGGCGCCTTCGGT
The DNA here is from genome assembly GCA_965660355.1 of Microbacteriaceae bacterium. Lineage (GTDB taxonomy): Bacteria > Actinomycetota > Actinomycetes > Actinomycetales > Microbacteriaceae > CAJXVY01. The sequence continues at coordinate 4,515 of CBFHZN010000009.1, read as the reverse complement.
GCTGAAGCTCCAGCAGCACTGGGCTTAGGAGCAGAACTACCTGGCTTTTCCTGTTTATCTTGGGCGGCTGGCTTCTGCTTGGAAGGCTCCTCGGGAGCTTGTTTCTCAGGTTCTGCTTTAGCGGAAGCTGGCTTAGCGGGACCGGGTTTAGCGGGACCGGGTTTAGCCTTGGTGGTTGATGATTTTTCCGGGGTCTTTGCCTTGGATTCAGCCTTTGGGAAGGCGTCTCTAAGTTTTTTTGCAACCGGTGGTGCGATTGTTGAGGAACCGCTTTTTACATACTCACCGAGCTCTTCTAATTTAGCCAGGGCGACTTTGGTGTCTATCCCCAATTCCTTGGCTATGTCGTAAACGCGTGGAAGCGCCAAAATTTCTCCTGTCCGAGGCCAACCCTCGGTCAGGGCAGGCCATTGCTAGTTGATCGCACTCACTTTGAGCAACTCATCGTTTTGCCAGCATCTTTTCTTGCCTATCTCTCTTCCTGAAAACTCAGGGAACTAAAGTCTAGCCCCTAAAGCCCAACAAGCAAACCTTGCTAATCCTCTAAAACGCTATCGGGTTGGATATCGATTTTTGCACCGGTCAGCTTCGCTGCCAATCTAGCGTTTTGACCCTCACGTCCAATTGCCAGCGATAATTGGAAATCTGGCACCAAGACTCTCACTGCGCCAAGCTCCTGGTCAATCACGAATGAGCTGGATACGCGAGCCGGGCTCAGGGCTTGCGAAACAAACTCAGCGAGATCTTCTTTGTAATCGACAACGTCGATTTTTTCATCATTGAGTTCTGCCATTACAGCCCGGACGCGCTGGCCGAGCTCGCCAATGCAAGCTCCCTTGGCATTCACGGATGGGTCATTTGCTCGAACTGAGATCTTTGAACGGTGACCGGCCTCTCGAGCAATGGAAGTAATCTCAACAACTCCATCTGCAATTTCTGGCACTTCTAGTTCAAATAACTTCCTGACCAAATTTGGGTGGGTCCTGGAAACCGAGACCTGCGGGCCGGTTGGCCCTTTCTTGACCTGGGTGATGATTACTCTGATGCGCTTTCCGTGTGAGTAATCCTCACCGGGAACTTGTTCCTCGGGACTCATTTGCGCTTCTACGGGTCCCAAATCAACATGCACCATGTAGGGCCTGCTGCCCTGCTGGATGGTGCCGGTGACGATGTCTCCCTCGCGAGCTTTGAACTCCCCCATCAGACCATCATCTGAAATCTGGCGCATTCTCTGAGCAATTACCTGCTTTGCTGCATAGGCAGCCACCCTGCCAAAATCACTCGGGGTAACATCTTCTTCAGATACAACTTCACCATCTTCATCAAAGGTTTGGTTGAAAATCGTAACTTCACCGGTTTTGCGGTCAAGATGCGCCCTGGGGCCCACATCGTGATTTCCCACATGCCGAAAATAAGCTGCCAGAATGGCTGATTCGATAATCTGGACAAGGTCTTCAAACGGTATTTCTTTTTCCCGTTCGAGCATCCTCAAAACGCTCAGATCAATATCCAATTTTCACCTCCGGCTAGCTAAGCAGCTGCTCAACTGCTGATTCTACTCCCACTGACAGGCGGTTGTTGCTCGCTCTGTCCCAAATTTCCACTTCTCCATCGACTAGACCTTTGCCAATGATGAGAATTTTGGGGATTCCGATTAGTTCAGCATCCGCAAATTTGACCCCGGGACTCAGCTTTGGACGATCATCAATCAACACAGTTTTGCCAGAAGCTTCCAGATCAGCGGTCAGCTTCTCGGCAACTTCAAATACTTTTTCATCCTTACCAGCGGCCAGCACGTGCACATCCGCAGGAGCAACGCTCTCAGGCCAAATTAGGCCCTTCTCGTCTTGATTCTCTTCGGCTAAGACAGCCATAATTCTGGTAA
>CBFHZN010000009.1:0-2583 GCA_965660355.1 Microbacteriaceae bacterium | reverse complement strand
TCGTCCAAAACTTTTAGACCGAGTGCCTCAGCGTATTTTCTGCCCAGTTGGAATACGTGACCAATCTCGATTCCTCGAGCAAGCTCCAATTCTCCGCTTCCATCCGGAGCTGGGTCCCCAGCCACGATGTTAGCTATATCGGCAATCCCGTCTGCTTGAAAATCTCTGCCGTGAACCAAATTGAAAACATGCCTCTGATCTTCATTTGCTCCAGTGACCCAGTGAGAACCTTCTGCAACCCTGGGGTCCAACAAGTACTCAATCTTGGACTCAGCTTCTAGCCCCAAAAACTGCTTGCCGTTTTTGGTTGGTCCGATATACCCCTTTACCAATGCTGGGTGTTTTTCAAAATCTTCAGCCTCTGCCTGTTCAACATCAACCCCAAACCAGGCCTCTGCTCTTTTTTGATCTACGTCTCGATCCCCGGGGAGGCCGACAACCACCAAGCGAGTCTTTCCATCGGGGTTTACTAATTTCAAGACAACATTTTTCAAAGTGTCGGCGGCAGTGAATTCACCGTCTGGATGGCGAGTTACAGTTTTGTTCGCAAAATCCACCAGCGTGGCAATTGTTGGTGTGTTTGGTGAATCGTGCACCTCGGCTGCAGGAATATTGCTCGAGTCAATCTTTTCTGAAGGTGCAAATCTCACCGCCTCAACATTGGCCGCAAAGCCTGCTTGAGATCTAACAAATGTATCCTCACCTATTTCACTGGGTGCTAAAAATTCTTCGGATTTGGATCCGCCCATCGCTCCTGCATCTGCTGCACAAATCACGTATTCAAGTCCCAGCCTCTGAAACACTCTTTCGTAGGCATCTCTTTGGGATTGGTAGGAAACTTCTAATCCAGCATCGTCCACATCAAAGCTATAGGCATCTTTCATTATGAACTCGCGACCTCGCAATAGTCCCGCCCTTGGACGTGCCTCGTCACGATACTTCGTTTGAATTTGATAAAGCTGCAGTGGCAGATCTTTATAACTGGAATAAAGATCTTTTACCAACAGGGTGAAAACCTCTTCATGGGTTGGTGCCAATAAGTAATCTGCTTTTTTGCGGTCTTGCAGCCTAAAAATGTTGTCGCCGTATTCTTCCCAGCGACCGGTTTCCTCATATGGCTCTTTCGGTAAAAGAGCTGGAAAATGAACTTCTTGCGCTCCAGCATTGGCCATTTCCTCGCGCACGATGGTCTCTATTTTCTCTAAGACCATCAACCCAAGTGGCAACCATGAATAGATTCCCGGTGCAGCTCTTCGGATATAGCTTGCTCTAAGTAAAAGCTTATGGCTGTTAACATCTGCCTCTACCGGGTCTTCACGAAGGGATTTGAAAAACAATGTACTCAAGCGAATAGGCATGAGCACAATGTTAGCTTGCTTATTCTCCCTGGACCTCGATCTGCGGGGAACCAATTTCTGCTACGTCCATGTCAGCAGCAATTCGGTTCGCCTCATCAATTAGGGTCTGCACGATTTCATCCTCTGGAACCGTTTTGATGACCTCACCTTTTACAAAGATCTGGCCCTTGCCATTTCCGCTGGCAACACCCAGGTCTGCTTCTCTTGCCTCACCTGGGCCGTTTACAACACAACCCATAACGGCAACACGGATAGGAACTGTCAAGTGTTCCAGACCGGCAGTGACATCATCTGCCAATTTATAAACATCCACCTGGGCTCTCCCGCAAGATGGGCAAGAAACAATTTCGAGTTTTCTGGGCCTTAGGTTCAAAGATTCTAAAATCTGATTTCCGACTTTGATTTCCTCAACCGGAGGTGCAGAAAGAGAAACCCGAATGGTGTCACCGATGCCCTTAGATAAAAGTGAACCAAAGGCAACGGAGCTTTTGATGGTTCCCTGAAAAGCTGGCCCAGCTTCAGTTACTCCAAGGTGCAAAGGCCAGTCACCTCGCTCGGCAAGCAGTTCATAGGCCTTCACCATAACTACTGGATCGTTGTGCTTAACAGAAATCTTAAAGTCATGGAAATCGTGCTCTTCAAAAAGACTTGCTTCCCAAACTGCTGACTCAACCAGTGCCTCGGGGGTTGGTTTTCCATATTTTTCCAAAAGCCTTGGGTCTAATGAGCCCGCATTCACACCAATCCTGAGTGAGACACCCGCATCCTTAGCAGCTTTGGCAATCTCACCAACTTTGTCATCGAATTTTTTGATGTTTCCGGGGTTCACGCGAACTGCTCCGCAACCGGCATCGATTGCTTGGAAAACATATTTGGGTTGGAAGTGAATATCGGCAATAACAGGTATCTGGCTCTTCTTGGCAATCACGTGCAACACATCGGCATCATCCTGGGTAGGACATGCAACTCGAACTATGTCACAACCACTTGCCGTTAGCTCGGCAATTTGCTGCAGGGTTCCGTTGATGTCAGTGGTCTGAGTAGTGGTCATGGACTGCACACTGATTGGTGCATCTGAACCAACTGGGACATTACCCACCATGATTTGCCTGGTCTTTCGACGTTCAGCCAATGTTGGTGGTGGGGATTTTGGGAGACCAAGATTAACTGCTGGCATTACATTCCTTCGTATTTTTCTGACTTAAGGATAAACAGCACACAGCCC
>CBFHZN010000008.1:0-51052 GCA_965660355.1 Microbacteriaceae bacterium | reverse complement strand
AATAATTAAGAGGCAATTTACAACGATGTAAATTTATTTTGCAAGTTAACTCGGCATTTCGTGACTATTCTGTGATGAAGTGAGTTTGTGATTCATGGGAGTTGTTGATGAGTGGAGCTAAAAACGGAGCTAAACGTGTTCGTCTAGTGGACGTGGCTAGGCATGCAGGAGTCTCCACTAAAACCGTATCCAACGTTGTACACAACTATGAGCACGTAACACCGGAGATGAGATCGCGGGTCAAAAAAGCTATTGAAGATTTGGGCTATAAACCAAACCTGACCGCCAGGCGACTGGTTACCGGAAAAACCTCAATGATTGCGCTGGCCATTCCAGAAACAAACCACCCGTATTTTTCATCCCTTGCAGATGCGGTGGTGAAGGCTGCAGAAGATAGAGACTATCGAGTGCTGATTGAGCAAACAGATGGTGATTCGGAAAAAGAACTGGATGTTCTAAGAGACCGTGAGGCTGGAATGGTGGATGGGGTTATTTTTCAGCCAGCCAAGGTTACCAGTTTGGACTTGGCAGACATAGAAGAGGGAACTCCGGTGGTGATTTTGGGCGAGGCCGCCTCACCTATTTCTTTTGATCACATAATGATTGACAACACCCTTGCCGCAGAAGATGCGGTGCGGCACCTACTGGGGCTTGGGAGAAAAAGAATTGCATTTTTAGGTGACATCCGCGGTGATAACGCGGGTGCAACAAAAAAAAGACTGGCTGGTTATCAGGTCGCAATTGAAGAGGCGGGGATGACAATTGACACAAACCTAGTGTTGCCAGTGGAGAGTTTTCATCCGGAATCGGCCAAGGTAACTGTTGAAGAGGCAGTGAAGAGCGGAATGGTATTTGACGCTGTCTTGTGCCGCGATGACAGGTTTGCAGTGGCAGCACTGCAGGCTCTGAGAGATCTCGGGGTAGAGGTTCCCAAAGATGTAGCGGTCATTGGTTGGGATGACACTTCATTAGCAAGATATTCATACCCAACTCTTAGCTCAGTTTCACCAAACATCCAATCGATTGCCGAGGAAGCGGTGGGAATGCTGATTGAGCGTATTGAAGGTCTTTCGGGAACTGGCAGGCATAAACTCGCTCCATATTCCTTGCACATTAGAGAAAGTGCACCAGCACTCAAGCTCTAGGCGAGGTTAATTTTCATCTTTGCAGTTAGGTATTTGGGCAAATCCTGCCTATTATTTTCTCCAAGGTTTACCTATAAACCTGCGAAAGGCCAATGATGACTGAACGCCCCTGGGTTAGGCACTACCCCGAAGATGTCTCATATGAAATAACTGATTTCGATTTCAAAAATCTGCCGGATCTCCTAAAAGCTGCTTCGACGGATTATTCAAAACAAAAAGCTTTCACCCAGGTGATGCCAAACGGCATGAATGGGTCGTTGACCTATAAGCAGATTGACACTCACTCGGATTCATTTGCAAGGTACTTGCGTGAAGAATTGAGACTAAATCCAGGAGACCGGGTTGCGGTGCAGATGCCGAACTCGCTTTCATATCCAATAGTTGCCTTTGCTGTTTTCAAAGCAGGGTTGGTATTGGTAAATACAAACCCGCTTTACACCCCATCAGAGATGATTCATCAGTTTAGGGACTCTGGCGCTAGAGCGCTGGTGGTGGTTGACATGTTTGCAGATCGTTTGCCTGAGGTTTTGGGCAAAACAAACATTGAAACTGTTGTCACCGTGAAGATTTCAGAGTTTTTCCCAAGGGTGGTCGCCCGAGTAATTCGGTTGGTGCAGAGGTTTTGGAATAGGTCATTGCCAAAAATCACCGTCAACCACACTCCTTTTGCGGATGCTTTATCCAGAGGCTCAAAAATCTCTGGGGAAGTTTCTGAGTATCACAAGGATGTGACTTTGGACACCGTTGCCGCTTTGCAATACACCGGTGGAACAACAGGAGTCTCAAAAGGTGCGATGTTGACTCACGGAAACTTGGTTTCAAACACCATTCAGATGACCACCATGCTTGGAAACAACATCCGAAAGGGCCAAGAGACGATTCTGACTGCGTTGCCGCTGTATCACATCTTTGCCTTCACGGTGAATTTGCTGGCCTTCTATCACTACGGGGCAAGGAATTTGCTTATTCCTTCCCCCAGGCCACCATCAAACATGAGACGGGCTTTTGAAAACTACAAGGTCACTTGGCTTAGTGGTGTGAACACCCTGTTCAATGCGCTACTGAACGAGCGCTGGTTCCAAGACTCTCCTCCCAAGCACCTGGTGGGTTCTGCTGCGGGTGGAATGAGTTTGCACGACACCGTTGCCTCCAGATGGCAAGAGCTCACCGGAACCCCAATTGTTGAGGGTTATGGACTAACAGAGACCTCTCCTGTTTTGTCATTCAACCCAATGGGCGGGAAGGCAAAGGTTGGTTCAATTGGAATCCCAATGCCATCAACCGATATTCGCTGTGTTGATGAAAATGGCGATGAAGTTTCCGTTGGAACACCTGGAGAAATAGTTGCCAAGGGCCCACAGATTATGAAGGGCTATTGGCAAAGGGATGATGAAACGGCTAATTCGATCAAGAATGGTTATTTCCACACTGGTGACATTGCCGAGATGGACGAGGACGGTTATTTCAAAATCGTTGATCGCAAAAAAGACATGATTCTGGTTAGTGGATTTAATGTTTATCCAAACGAAATCGAGGAGCTTATTTCCTCGATGGAGGGAATCACCGAGGTTGGCGTGATTGGCTACCCAGATGAGAAAAGTGGCGAGAAGGTTCACGCCTTTGTTGTCTCTTCTGTTCGCCAGCCAACTAAGGATGAAATCATCGCCTACTGCCGCGAGCACCTTGCGGGCTATAAGGTTCCATCAAAAATCACGATTGTTGATGAGCTTCCAAAGAGCCCGATAGGAAAGATTCTGAGAAGAGAACTCAGAGACGATGCCATAAAAGCCAGCACTGAAAACAAGGGAGCATAGCCATGCACAACCTAATGATCCTGGCGGAGGAAACCGCAAACCAAGCCACGGTTGTAAACGAGTTTGAAGAAACCCTGCTTCGCATCCTGGTGGTAATCATCATGTTCGGTTTGGGTGCAGGACTTACCCCTAAAGATTTCAGGCTTGCCCTCAGGCGTCCGTGGGGACTGGTTATCGGTTGGACAACGCAGTTCATCATCATGCCGCTGGTTGTTTATTTACTCATCATTTCGGTGTTATTGCCATTTTCAACCGCAGAGGGAATCCTCTTTGTTGCCCTTGGAGCATTGATTATGGGAAGTGTTCCAGCGGGAACCACCTCAAACCTGTTTACCTATTTTTCCAAGGGGAACTTGGCACTTAGTGTCACGATGACCGTGAACTCAACTTTGTGGGCATTCATCATGACGCCTGCAGCATTGTTTATCTATTCAAATCTGCTGGGCCTTGATGAGTCACTCGCCGTTCCTTTCAGCGAATTGGCGATTGTGATTCTAGGTTTGATGGTGCCAGTTGGTCTTGGAATGGTTTTGAGAAAATACAGTGCCAATGTTGGTGCTGTAATTGAACTAATTGGCTCCGTTGTTGGGCTTTTATTCATTCCATTTTTGATCATCATCTGGGTGCCAAGAAACTGGCAGTTGTTGCTAACCACAGAGTGGCCAACCTACGTTGTCTCAATTGGTATGGGCCTTGCTGGAATCACAGTTGCATACCTGCTCACCAGATTGATCAGGCTGCATCCAATGAATGCAAGAACAATCGCTTTGGAGACTGGAATCAATAATGGCCCGCTGGCGATTGCTGTGATTATCGCCGTTTATATTGACAACCCGGGGCTTGATCAGATCTTGTTAGTGCCGGCGTTGTATTCACTGTTTATTGTGATTATTTCAGCGGGTGTGACACTGGTGTTCAGAAGAGCTAACCTCTCTGCGGAGCAGAAGATACCTAGTCTTCTTTGATCAAGTCCAGCTAATTCTCAGCTCAAACCCAAGAAAGTTCCAGCTCTGGGGCGTAGCCTCAAAACTGTTTGGGTGAGAGGATTATGTAGTGCAGTTAGTTCAACCGATTCGCGGTGCGGTATCAAAAGTTTCCAAGAGAGAAAGCCTTGCGCTAGCTAGGTTATTTTCAAATTCAAATCAAATATTGCCTCTTCTGGCATTAGTCTCCGGAGTGGTCGCCTTTTTGCCCTTTATTGGCATTCCGGGAACTGATTGGTGGGGTTTGGGCATCGGCGGAGCTTCACTGATTTATTTTTCCTGGTCGATGTTGCTGGCATCAAGGCTTGAGCTAGTCCATAGATTATTTGGCGGTTTCGACAGAACTTACATCTGGCATCGGATGTTTTCGTTGCTTGCTGTTTTGACTATGTGGCTTCACATCCAGGCTGAGAATGATGTTGAAAACGCCATCATGCCCTTTGGTGAAGACATGGCGGAACTTGGCTATGAATTGGCAGAGTTTGCAGAAAAGATGGTGATTGTCCTAACGGTCATCTCGATATTCAAAATCGTTCCCTATGCAATTTGGAAACTGAGCCATAAGTTGTTCATAGTGCCGTTTTTATTGGGTGCCTTCCACTTCATAACAAGCGAAAACACCTTTGCACTATTTTCTGCATGGAGTAATTACTTTTTGGTGTTTGTGACTGTTGGTGCCCTCGCCTTTGTCTATCGGTTGCTTGCCATTGATTTGGGCTTGAGTTACCGAGCTTTCAAGGTCAGTCGAATCGATGAATTTGATGATTACGTGGAGCTAAGTGTCAGACCAAAGCGCAAGGCAAAAAGAAAACAACCCGAGTCTGGACAGTTTATTTTCCTGAGCTTTCCTGAAACCTCGAAAGAGCAGCACCCATTCTCAATTTCAGAATTTGAAGACTCAGAAATAACCGTTCGGATAGCAAAAGCAGGGGACTGGACCGACAAACTTGCCAAGCGGGTAAGGGTTGGGTCAAGGGCGATGGTTTCAAAACCAACCGGAGAGCTAAAGCTTGATAATCCAAAAGCTAGCTCCAGAGTTTGGTTTGCCGCAGGAAGCGGGGTAGCACCTTATCTGAGCTCAAGAAAACTGATCATGGATCAAAAGCCCACCAAGTTGGTTTATAGCTTCCGTGGTGAAAAGGATGCTATGGCGCTAGAACAGCTGAGAGCTTTAGCCATCGAATCTGAGAGTTTTGAATTAGTGGAGATAGACACCACAGCTAGAGGCCGATTAGCTCAGCATGAAATCACTGAACTAACCGATAAGAGTTCGCACGTGGTGGCCTGCGGGCCAGAAGCGCTAATTGATTCGGTTAGGCATCACGCCGAGGCAAAAAGCTTTGATTTTGAGATGTATGACTACAGGCTCTCTTATGACCCAAGACCCTGGGTGAAGACAGGATTTGAAAAAGCCAGGGAGCTAATCAGCTCCAGGTTTTAGTTTCTTGGTCTGAGTTCAGCAACCATTGGGCAAACAAATGGGTTTACGTTATTGCTCAATCCAACTTTGTTTAGGTGTTTCATTATCTGCATATAACTTGCAAGCAAGTTCATCTCAACCAAGGTGACATCGTTTTCTTGGCAGTAATCCTTGACTAGCTGGTTGGTTTTTCTGAGATTTGGCCTGGCCATTGATGGAAACAGGTGGTGTTCAACTTGATAATTCAACCCACCCATCAGGTTGTCTTTAAGCCAAGAACCCTTGATGTTTCTTGAAGTCAATACCTGCCTAGAGAAGAAATCTAACTTGGCATCTTTGGGAACCAAAGGCATTCCCTTGTGGTTGGGGGCGAATGCTGCTCCCATGAAAAAACCAAAGGTCATCATCATTGTTAGCCATAATGCCGCTGCCCAAAACCAACCAAACATCACAGCAAGAATCAGATAAGGTGCAAACTGCCTGATCATCATTAGCGAAAACTCCAAAATGCGAACCCTAAGCGGCTTGTCTTTTTTGACTAGTCCAGCGAATGAATCGACCAAAAGATCAAAACCCGTGAACAGCAAAAGCATTGGGAAGAGAAATCCCTGACGATTACTAAGCCAGCGCTCAGGGCCTTTTTTCTCCTCTTTGGATTCAGTGGTGAAGCTCAGCACCCTGATGGCGATATCCGGATCTTCACCTATTTGGTTTGGTCTTTGGTGGTGCTTATTGTGCTTTCTTAGCCAAAACCCATAGCTAAGACCTGCGAACAGGTTTGCAAGAATCAACCCCATCGCGTCATTGGCTTTGTTGTTGTGAAAAATCTGTCGGTGAGCTGCTTCGTGAGCAATAAACCCATACTGAGCACTCAATATCCCTAAAATCGCCACCACAAAAAATGCAGCGATGATCCAGGCTGGGTGGAAGGAGTATGCAAAGGACAAAGCTGCACTGATTCCCCAGAATAAAATCGCCAGGGCTGAGATAACAGCCAGTCGGATGATGTAGAAGCTTGGTTTCTTTTCTAGTAATCCAGCAGCGCGAACTCTAGTGAGGATCTCATTGAAATGTGTCTTTTGCTTTGGTTGAGCCGTAACCGTCATGGCTTCAGGCTAATTCACGATGATGTTTTTACTGGAATATGAGGCGATTCTCATTAGATTCACATAAATGTCTTTTTGACCTAAAACATTATCCAGTTTCAAGTGTTAGCTTATAGCCACGACTAAGGAGGTCACTGATGACCGAGAACGAGCTAATTTCACTATGGAATGACAAGCGCAGACAGCTTATTTCTGCACAAATGCACTCAGTAATCACATTGGCAGTGATAACTGTGTTGGCGGTAATGGGGTATTTCGAGACCGCTTCTAACTTTGCCAAATTATTTGCCCTACTCACCCTTGGAACAATTGGTGCGCTGGGCATTCTGACTCAGTTTGCGATTATTCGCGAATCTAAGATGTTGGTGGAGGATTTGTCAAAGCACTCTGATCTGAGCGCAATTGGGAAATCCATTGCAGCCTCGGGACAGTATTTGAATCTAACGCGGGTAATCATGATTGCCTTCAGCGTGGCCTTGATTATTGGCTTTGCACTACTAGTTCTCTGATGAAAAAACTTCGGGAGTTTTTTGAAATCAACGACGGGTTTGTTTTTGCAGCCCTTAGTTTGTTGATTCCCATTGGACTGTTTGTCGCCATAGCGATTTTTGCATAGAGCCACTACTCTCAAGCCATGGAAGATGGCAAATTATCCCCAGCTGAGCAAGAGGCAATCAAAGAGCGCGCAGCAGAGCTAAAAGCTTCGAAGGGTCGAAAGAAAAAGACTCGCGAAGATGCCCAAAGAGAGGTGTTAGAAAAAATCTCAGAAATGCCTGCCGGGGATAAGCAGATCGCGCTGGGCGTCCACCAGATCGTTATGGATGAGTTTGAGTCATTATGGCCCAGGGTTTGGTATGGAACGCCTGCTTACACCCTTGATGGCAAAGTGCTCGTCTTTCTTTCAGTGGCATCTAAGTGGGGAACTAGGTACTCAACTTTGAGCTTTGAGGACAAAGCCAATTTAGATGATGGGGAGATGTGGCCAACGGTGTTTGCTATTCGGTCTTGGGATAAAACCGTGGAAAATCGGACTCGAGAGCTTATTTCACAGGCAATCGGGTGAGCTAGTTCTCGATCCAAAATATTTCACGGATATCCGAATGCAAAGCATTCGCAATCTTCAGAGCAAGCTCAAGCGAGGGTGAGTATTTGCCTGACTCAATAGAGATTATCGTCTGCCTAGAGACCCCAACAAGCTTGCCAAGCTCTTGCTGAGTCATCCCGTCTCCACGGTTTCGAAACTCCCGTAGGTTGTTCCTCACAGAGGAGGTCAACTAACTCACTCCGAATCGATACATAAGCAGCTTCGCAGTTGACGCCGCGAAGTTAGCCAAGTTGAAGAATGTGAAAACTGACAGCGCAATCCAGAAGTAATCGAAACTGAAAATCGCTAGCAGAAGAGCGCTGAGACCACCTGCAATGTAAAAACCTTGTGTGTAATACTCCCCGTTCCTGTGGATCTTGATGTCTCTCTCATCCTTGATCTCATATTTCAGGTCTTGCCGGAAGATTGCGGATAAGACGATGCTGAGTGTGATTGATGTTGCAAGCCCGATAAGAATCGACCATAGTATGGGCCAACCAAACTCATAATTATCAATTTCCAGACCGAAATTCGGTGAAATAAATATGAGAAATGCGAGCAGAGTTACAGGGGTGCTTCCCAATTGGACAAGGGAAGCTATTTTTTCTTTATTCATTGTTTACCTCCTACGAATAATGTAAAGCTAACTTTACAGAATGTCAAGGAGGCTTTACATTATCCCCAAAGTTCAGGTTTGGGAATTGAGACACCTGAGGGGTCGTATCTGAGTCCGTTTCTCACATCCCGGGCCAATAAAACCGGCCCGTCTATGTCAACAAACTCAGCCCACTGGCCAATGACGTAAGCCGGAGCCATGGCAAGACTGGACCCAGTCATGTTGCCAACCATCAGCCTTTTGTTGTCCTGCAGTGCTATCTTGGCAAGCTTGATTGCCTCTGTTAGCCCACCTGTTTTATCAAGTTTTATGTTGATCACCTGGTAATGCCGCTTGATTGATTCATATTCAGCGGTGCTCAGGCAAGATTCGTCTGCTCCCAACGGTATTTCGCCTTTGTAATCGATGAGTTGCTCGTCTTGGCCAACTGGTAAAGGTTGCTCAATCATGGAGATTTCAAGTTTTTCTAGATGTTTGGTGAAGTCTTTCAGCATTTCCATGCTCCAGCCTTGATTCACATCAATCACCAGATTTGCATGTGGTCTTGCCTTGCGGATTTGCTCTAAAGCGATAATCGGTTCGTTGTCATCAAGCTTGATTTTGAGGTTTTGAAAGTTTTTGAAGTCACTGGCCTTTTCGGCCATTTCTGCGGGAGAGGCGATTCCCACTGTCGCTACCGTTTGTAGTTTTTTTGGTTTGATGTTCAGTTTTTCCCAAATAGACACTCCTTGGGTTTTTGCTTCCAAATCCCACAAAGCACAATCAACGGCATTTCGTGCGGCGTTTGCAGGGAGCAATTGCTGGAGGTTTTCTCGACTGAGATCTTTCTCTGCTTCGAAAAACTCAGTCAGAGTGTCTAGCATCCATTGCTGAGTTTGCCCGAGGTAGTAAACCCCATCGGCTTCGCCGCGACCTGTAAACCCATCTTTTTCCAGGCTTACAACAACACCCTCGAGGGTTTCAAAGACATGACCTGTTATCGCAAAGGGCGCTTTCAAAGGAAGCGATATCGGTTCGACCTTAGCTTTCAATGATTGCCCTTGAGAGTTTTGCAACACCAAAGCGAATTGGGTCAACCACCGGTAATCCGTATTTCTTTTCTAATTCGGCCATTTGTCTTTGGGCCTCTGTCTCATCAAGGCTTGAGCTATTGACGCTTATTCCGATGCAGTGAATGGCTGGGTTAGTTCGTTTACCGATATCAATTGTTCTATCAATGACCTCTTGGATGCTTGGCAGGTCAAATTCTGGCCAACCTTTGATTTTTTCCCTGCCCAATTCTGTGCAGACAACAAACACATCTGGCTGGCTTCCAAGCAATAACCCCATGCTCACAGCAGCGAAACCTGGGTGGTGAAGTGAGCCCTGACCTTCGATTATGTCCCAGTGATCTGCCTCGTTATCTGGTGATAAAACCTCGGCGGCGCCAGACACAAAATCAGCCACCACCGCATCAATTGGCATCCCACTTCCAGAAATCAGTATGCCTGTTTGGCCAGTCGCCCTAAACATCGCATTGATGCCATTTTCATTCAGCTCTTTTTCAATTGCCAGGGCTGTGTATTTTTTGCCAAGCGCGCAGTCGGTGCCAACTGTCAATAGCCTCTTACCGGTTCTTTTTTTGCCGGTTCCGACTGGGAGTTGTTTGGGGGGAGTTCTAACGTCAATCAGGACTTGCCCGGTTTGTTTCGCTTTGTTGGCCAATTCGGGGATGTCATTGAGTTTGGTGTGAACACCAGCTGCAATGTCCATGCCACTATCCAATGCTTCCAGCATGGTTTTTATCCAGCTATCTGGAATTGCTCCACCAACAATGCTTGTGCCAATTACCAATGTCTTTGCACCAGTTTGAGCTGCTTCTTTGATGGTCATTTTTGGAAGGCCCAGGTCTATGGTTCCACCTTCAAGGTTCAATTGACCAATGCATAATTCCGGTCGCCAATGGGCGATCCCCGCACCCGTCTTTCCATAAGCGGGAACTGTTTCATCTCCAAGAAATATTAGGTAGGGGGCTACGAGTGAAACCGTTGAGAGTTCAGTCATTTTCTAGTCACCAGTCTTTCAAAAAATCCAGGTTTTTTAGCCAGATCCAATTTGGCCAACCACTTCATGAAAACATCTGGTTTTGCTCCCAGGTTTTCTTTAGCGTGATTGGAGATAGACCTCCAAGCATAGATCTCATTGTCTGTGATCTTGATGCTCGCGGGTACAGATCCCATCAGATGACTTTTAGCGTCGTTTTTATTCAGTCCAAAGCCAAACTCTTGTGGGTCATAGTCGTTTACTAAAACACTTCCCATGGTTCGCAAACACTTCGGGCAACGCATGCAGTTTCCCTGACGGTTTCTTCTGGTGCAAACAATCAGTTCTGGCACGCTAATGTTTTTCTCCGTTGCGAGCTCTTTCAGAGCTTTTATTTTCAATGTTCGGTCATGGTCATATCCAAAGTGGTTTACCTTTGCTGCCCCCCAGTCGAGGATTCCATCAAGCTTGGGGTGTGATCCCCAACCCTGTTGGTGACCCGTTGTGTGGGTGGCAGAGATATAAAGCTGATTATTGCCATTTGCATAAATCACAGGTGCTGCAACACCTGATAAACCCATGCCGTGCTGAATTGATGCCCACCAGCTTGCCGGAAGCCCAGGGCAGAGTTTGTCAACTTCTTCAGTTAGAGCGACAGTGAAATTTGACTTGATTTGAATCGAATCCAAATCATGCTCACTTGCAAACTTCTCGGTTGCATTTTCAACTGCCGCCCATGCGTTTTCATCCTGCAGTTGCAGGTCTCGTCCTCCGTGGATTGTTATCAGCGTTGGTTTTTGATCAAGGATCTGCATCGCTGTGAAAGTCGAATCTAGCCCTCCGCTAAATAGCAAAGCTGCCTTATTGCTTGCTTGTTTGCTTGCCGTGTTTTTCCCATGAATGGTTCCCGAGAATTCATACTCAGGCCAGAGCTCACTCATGTTCTTCCTTGCCTGCTCCAGGTTTTCAGCTGCTTTTTCACTTAGCTCATCAACAACCCACTCGCCTCCTAAGCGCCAGGCAATAGGTGCCAGGTTATAAACAAAGGGAAGGCAGGCTATGTCTGAAGGGGTTTCGCCCAGGTTTATTTGATCTGAGCTAATAAAAAGTGGTTCGTTGATAAATGCAGATAATTCTGCGCTTGCTTCAGCGGAAATTTGGTGCTTTTCAATTAGTAGCTTGCTCATTAGCTTTTGCATTTAGCACCTTCTTCTGGGGTAAATTCCCAACCTCTGACCCTAGTCAGCATAGCTAAATCGGCGTAGAGTATGCGGGTGAGCTCAACTGCGCCCAGCGAGAAAAGGCTTCGACCAGCTCAGACTGTCGTTATCGCCTTTGGTTCTGTCGCAATCATCGGAACCTTGCTTTTGTTGATTCCAGCATCAACCGTTGAGGGCCAAAGAACAGATATCGTCACTGCTTTTTTTACAGCGGTTAGTGCTGTTTCAATTACTGGGCTCACCGTTGTCGACACCGCCAGCCACTGGACCTTTTTTGGCCATCTGGTGATTTTGATTCTGATTCAGCTAGGTGGCTTAGGAATCGTTGCCTTTGCATCCCTGGTGGGATTGCTGATTTCTGGCAGGTTGTCACTTAGGGATCGATTGAACACTCTGGGTGAGGCAAGAGTAAGCGGGTTTAATAACGTTCCCGCACTTTTGAGGACAATTTTGCTGTTATATATCGGCTTTGAAATCTTGATGAGTCTTTATTTGACCGCCGTGTTTTATTTCGGCCACGGCAAAGATTTCTTGCAGGCACTTTGGTATGGAATCTTTCACGCTATTAGTGCTTTTAATAACGGCGGTTTTTCAATACTTGATGGCTCTTTCGAAGGCTACGCCAATGACTTTTTCGTTATCGCTCCAGTTGCCATCGCGGTGATTGTTGGTGGATTGGGCTTTCCAGTTCTGATTGAACTTCACGAAAGATTGCGCAAATGGTTTTATAACCGAGGTGAAAAACAAAAAAAGTTTTCCCTTCACTCAAGAATCACCTTGATCACCTCCGGTTTTTTGCTGGCTGCGGGGGGAATCTTCATTGGTTTATTGGAGTGGAACAACGATAAAACCTTGGGGCAGTTAAATCCATTTGAAAAAATCTATAACACCTTTTTTGCATCGGTTATGACCCGAAGTGGTGGTTTGAACTCAGTGGATATCGGTGAGATGGACAGCGCCACCTGGTTGGGGCAGAGTTTTTTGATGTTTATAGGTGGTGGAAGTGGTTCAACCGCTGGTGGCATCAAGGTCACCACCATCGCTATTTTGTTTTTCATTATCTGGACCGAGATTCGTGGAGAAACCGCAGTGAATGTTGCAGACAGAAGACTTCCAAGGTCAATTCAAAGACAAGCGCTAACACTTATCTCGCTCTCCACTTTCACCATTTTGATCTCCACAATTGTGATTGTTTCTGGAACTGGAATTCAAACCGACCGGGTTTTATTTGATGTTGTCTCCGCAACCGCGACGGTTGGTTTGTCAACCGGAGCTGTTGGGGAGTTTCCCGATTGGGCAAAGGTTTGGATGACAGTGTTGATGTTTGTTGGCAGACTTGGACCTGTGGTGGTTGCAAGTGCTCTGGCACTTCGCATTACTCAGCGCCATTATGAACTACCGAAAGAGAGGCCACTAATTGGCTAAAGCAGTTAGAAGCCCGCGTCCTCGCAGGCAGGTGCACGCAAATGTGTTGGTTATTGGCCTAGGAAGATTTGGTAAGGCAATCGCCAGAGAGCTGATGAAAAACGGCCACGAGGTTTTAGGCGTGGACACTGATGAGCGGATTGTCCAGCAGATGAGTGCTGAATTGACTCAGTGCGTGAAAGCCGACACAACACAGGATGTGGTCTTGAAAGAACTCAGCGTTCAAGATTTTGACTCGGCGGTGGTGGCAATTGGGGCTGACATTGAAGCGAGTATTTTGACCGCCAGCATGCTTTTGCAAAACGGGGTGGAAAACGTATGGGCAAAATCAAACTCCGAGCCCCACGGTCGAATCTTGCGACAACTTGGTGTCAAAAATGTGGTCTTTCCTGAAAAAGACATGGGTCACCGCGTGGCCCACATGGTTAGTGGTGAAAGTTTGGACTATGTCCCAATCGATGAGGATTTTGTGATGGTGAAAGCAGAAGCACCATCGGAGTTCAATGGTAAAAACTTGGCTGATCTCAAAATCCGCTCAACCCATGGGGTCACCGTTGTTGCCACCAGCAAAGGTGACGGCCAGTATCAACCAGCCTTTCCGGAGACCGTTATTGAAACTGGCGATGTTTTAGTTGTTGCAGGTCAAACTCGACAAGTTGATAAGTTCTGCTCGATTGGCTAGGAAACCGTTGAAGTATTTTCCAGTTTTATTGATTTGGGTCTTATCCCTGGGGATTGTTGTTCCCTCCATGTTTTTTTACCACCCAAACAACCAGGTATTTTTCTCCACTTCCGGGATGATGCTTGTTTTGATGCTTCTGATTTCTTGGGTGGGGTTGAGATTGCAACCAAAGAAATTCAGTGGTTTTCTGGCCTTGGCGCTGGTAAGCGGTGTCAGTGGTTTTATGGCCAATCAGGGTTTTGATGCCATTTACACCTTGTTCTTTGCACCTCTTGGTGGCAGATGGGATGGTGTTATTGAAATTGCGATTGTTGGCGGGTTTTTATTCTTATTCGCCCTGGTCAACTTGCTTTTTTGGCCTAAGCGCAAGGTATATACCCAAACCAACAATGGGGAAGATTCCCAAAACCCATAACCATTCGGTGTCAAGCCCTGGCTGAGTCTGAGAATCATCCAATGACTCAATTGCTGATGAGCAATCTGTTCCAGGGACAATTCCGTTTGATTGGTGACCAGTTGTGTTTTCGACTGTGAAATTCTGAATGCCAGTTATCGGATGCCCATCACCACTCACTACTCGCCAGCTGATGGTGTAGTCACCGGGGGTGTCCAAATCCACCTTGGTTGACACCAAATCATCATCACTGAATGCGCAGGAGTTGTTTTGAAGCTTCGATTCTTCGCCAACCGGACCGATAACCAATATTTCATTACCTTCACCGATTCCTAGAACATCATCTGAAAACCTAAGCTCAATATCGATAATCCCAGCCTCAACTGTTTCCCCTTCGCTTGGGCTTGCATTAACCAACTGGTCGTGGGCCTGTGCGGGGGATGCAATGAATAACATCATGGTGGCCAGCAGTAGGATTCTCATACAGAAAACCCTAACCCGAGAACGAAAGTGATTATGTCCATTCAATGGGGATTAGCAGGACCAGGAAAAATAGCAGGTCAGGTGGCAAGTGATCTAGCTGGAATCAATAAAAATTTCACAGCTGTTGCCAGTAGAGACAAATCGAAAGCGCAGGCTTTCGCTGACACCCACGGGGTTTCAAAGGTTTATGGAAACTATGCAGAGATGTTTGATGATGATGAGATTCAAGCTGTTTATATCGCAAGCATCAACACTCAGCATTTTCCACTTGCCAAACAGGCCTTGGAAGCCGGCAAGCACGTCTTAGTTGAAAAGCCTTTCACTTTGAACGCTACCCAAGCTAGAGAGTTATATGAGCTAGCTAATTCCAAGGGTTTATTGATTATGGAAGCACTTTGGTCAAGGTTTTTAGATCACTGGCTAAAACTTCCAGAGATTGTTGAAAGCCTGGGAGGGGTTAGATCCATTGAGGCTGATTTCTCGGTTGAGATAACGCATGTGAAAAGACTCACCGAATTGGAACTTGGTGGGGGAGCGCTATTGGATTTGGGTGTTTATCCATTGAGTCTTATCCAGATGATTTTGGGAAAGGCTAAAAAAATTAGCACCCAGGGCGAAACTCAGAATGGGGTCGATAAAAACCTCACAGCTGAGCTCAGTTATGAAAATGGTCATGCCGTTTTCACAACCGGTTTTGATTCCAATGGAGCTGTAACGGCAAAGATTATTTGCAGCAGTGGACAGATTGAAATCAAATCTAGGTTTTATGAGCAAGCGGAGCTAACAGCGTTCAATGACCAGGGTGAAAAGCTCTTAACCATCTCCCCACAGCACCCTGGCAGAGGAATGCAGGAGCAGTTTGTTTGGTTTGAACAGAGCGTTCAAGAAGGTAGATTAGAGCTAGAAAATTTCAGCCAGCGAGATTCGCTAGAGGTTTTAGAAATGATGGATGACATCCGCAATCAACTAGGGGTCATCTACCCGGGAGAGTAATGAATCCACTAGATCATTGGAAATCAATCCTTTCTGGAGCAGTCGGTGGTGGGGTAGTGCTGGCTTTAGTTCTGGGTGGATTGAGTAGCGGAAGTGAACCGACAAATGTTGCCGAGGAAACTCCCGATGAAACGGTCGAGATTGAGCCCGATACTCCAGAAACCAATGAAGCTGAGCAACAGGCTAATGAAACTGAACCCGAGCCCCCCAAGTGCTCACTGGAGGAGATAGAGAGCGATTCCCGAATCTTGCAATTGCAGGCCGCTGTTATAAATCCTGAAACCGATGAAATGATCTATGACATCGGTGCAGAGGTCCCCTCAAGAACCGCCTCTGTTATGAAACTACTCACCGCAGCTGCAGCGATTGAAACCTTGGGACCAAACTATCGGGTCAAAACAAGGGTTTATGCAGATGCAGAGAACCCAAAAAAGATTTACCTTGTTGGTGCTGGGGATGTCACCCTCAGTCGAACCGCTCCCGGTCAGCAGAGTATCTACCGTGATGCGCCGAAACTTTCAAGCCTCGGTTTTCAAATAAACCAATACGTTTCTGAGATGGAACCAGTTGAACCTGAGGAACCTGAACAGCCAACCCAACCAAACCCGTTCCAGCCCGAGCCAGAGCCAGAGTCTGAGCCCGAGGAGTTCACCCAAGAAATCACTGAGATTGTTCTAGACAGCAGTTTATGGGGAGGTGTTGATGGAAGTGGTCAGTGGGAGAAAAACTGGAACCCCGAGGGAATTAATGATGGCTGGATGAGTCAAACAAGTGCCCTGCAGGTTGATGGGGATAGGCAGCAACCGTCAAGACTAACTTCTCAGCGAAGTGAAGCACCCGTGGAAAGAGCAGGCATTTGGTTTCAAGAAGCCATCGGGGAAAACGCTCAGAATGCCGAACTGAGTTATGGCGAGGCTCCAGCAGATGCAGTTGAAATCGCAAGTGTTTTGAGTGAGCCAATCAAAGAGTGGATTCGAATCATGCTGTTGCGAAGTGACAACACTGTCGCTGAGGCTTTGGCAAGGCTCGTAGCATACGAAGTTGGACTGGATGGAAGTGATTTTGAATCGCTAACAGAGGCTTATAGGACTGCACTTTCTGGAACAGGTCTGAATACCGGGGAGCTGCTAATTGAAGACGGAAGCGGGCTGAGTGCCTATTCGCAAGTTTCACCGAAGTTTGTTGCTGAGTTGATGGATTTGGTGGTGAGCGGTCGTCAGAGTTATGAGGTGATTCTAAATTCACTGCCAGTCGCGGGTGAGAGTGGCTCTTTAGAGAATCGCTTCGATGAGGGAGAGATATCTGATGCCGCGGGAAATGTTCTGGCTAAAACAGGCTGGATTAGAACTGGCTACACCCTGGCTGGAACCATGACCGCCAAAGATGGAACGGATTTAGTTTTTGCGGTTTATAACCTAGGCGATGTTTCGATTCCGAACAGGGAAGCATTGGATGAATTGGTTTATGGAATCTATGACTGCGGAGCAGATCTGGGAAACTAAAACTTATCCGATGAGAGATCTGTCTCATCGTTTGCCAAAGCCTCAACAACTCGCTTTATTACATGCTCCACAGTCATTCCTTCGGGAAACTTAGGTGCTTCACCAGCAATCGCTCTGGTTGCCAAACCTGATTCGGTGTGGCCAGGTCTTGCGTCAATCACTCTGATGCCGTGTTTTTTGGTTTCCTTGCCAAGTCCTTCCAGGAAGCTTCGCATGGCTGTTTTTGATGCCGCGTAGGAAATTAACCCTGGAAAAGTTTGCTCAGCGACAACTCCGCTGAAACTTAGAACAAATGGATTGTTTCCGCGTTCTTTGGATTTTTGCAAAGCTGGCAATAATTCACTTATTAGCCTCATTGGCCCTATGGCATTCACATTAAAAAGACGGTCTCTGGCCTCTGCCGGCAGATCACCAGCTGGACCAAAAGCAACAACACCACTGGCGTTGATGATGCCATCCAATTCAGTGTCACTGGTCAACAAATACTGGGTCAAGGTCTCGATGCTCTGAGGGTTTTCAAAATCCAAAAGCAACCTCACCGACGCCCGGTTAGGAATCTTGGCAGCTGACTCATTGGACGTTGCGGTAGCCAACACATTGGCTCCCTGATCTGAGAGTTGATTCACAAGCTCCGTTCCAAACGCTCCAGAACCGCCAGTTACCAGTATTGTTTTTCCTCTTAATTCCATAGCCGAAACAACCCTTGGAATGTTTTATCTATTCCAGTTTGAATTTTGTTAACAAAAACTCTGTTTACTCTGCATATGAGAACAATTTCATGGCCAGCCCTTGTTTCAACCCTGATACCGCCAGTAGTTGTCACTGGCACCTGGTTGATTGCTCAGTCCACCTGGGATCAATACAACTGGCTGGAGCAACCGATAAGTGATTTGGCAGCTGATGATGCGCCAACTCAGTTGTGGGTATCAATTGCTTTTTTGATTGGTGGAACGGCCAATATCGTCACTGGAATCTATGCCAGAAGTTTCAACATGGCAGCAAGAATCGCTTTTGTCCTCAATGGAATCTTCACCTATGGGCTTACCTATTTCACCACCCCCAGCCAAACAACCTCCTCTGAAGAGCACAGGCTATTCGCTGTTAGTGCTTTTGCAATCAGTGCTATCTGGCCTGTATTAGCAACCAGGTTTGATAAGCGTTACAGCATCCTCATAAGACCCACGGGCACCATCTTGGCAACTGTTGGACTTTTGGCCATGACCACTGGTTTATTGCTTGTTTGGGTGGCTGATGATGCGCAGGGCATCGGGCTCTACCAACGAATTGTTGGTATTTCCCAAGGCCTCTGGCCGCTAATTGTTGTTTGGTGGAGTTATTTCCACGAACAACGATTAGCTAAGGATGTCCTTGGTGGCGAATCTCGAATAAGCAAGAGCCCCAAAGATAACCACATAGGCTAATTGCAAGATTGCATTAGATGCAAAGGATGCAAAATCAGCTGGTTGCCTCAATAAATCTGTGAATCCAAGCCAGTAATGGGTGAATAGGAATTCATGGATTGGCTCAAGCTGGGGGATGTTGTCCAAAATTTGGCTCACACCGCTTAGCACCACTGTTGCCGCCATCGCACCAACTGGAACCACTGTCAATGTTGATATGAACATTCCGATGGCAATCAGTCCAAGCATCGAAACTGAGGTGTAGGAGGCGACCAAAATCATGCGCCAAACAGATTCAGCGACACTTATGACATCTCCTGAAATCAATGTCACAGGACCAACCGGAAACAAAATTGCACCAATGATTGCCCCTGCAATCATTAGCGTTGCAGTCCCTGCCAGCACAAAAGCAATCGCACCAATGAACTTGGTGATCAATAGCCTTATTCTCCCTGCGGGGCTAATCAGCAAATACCTCAGTGTTCCCTGGTTTGCCTCACCTGCAATGGTGTCACCTGCAACAACACCAATCGTTAGTGGCAAAAATAAAGGAAGCGCCAAAATGGTTGATGTGTAGCCAACGAATAATCCGTTTTGGCTAACTCGGTCCAAAAATGGTGGACCCTCGCCCGGAGCGAGTGTGTCAGATGACCAATACACCGCCAGAGCCAAAAAAATTGGAATAAGTGCAATTGCACCCAACATTGCAAGTGTTCTCCACCTGCGGAACAAAACCCATAGCTCTGACCAAATCAGAGACATACCGATTCGATTACTGGACGACATCGAATCCCTCTCCGGTCAGGTCCACAAACCTGTCCTCTAAACTTGCCTGCTCAACACCGAAGGACTTTATCTTCACCTTGGATCGCAACAGTTTTCTCAAAATCTGATCTCCATCAAAGCCATGCTCAACCTCGGAGGTGAATATCTCCACGCCATCTTTTGTCTCCTGACTTGGGGATAAACCAAATTCCTCGATGACCTTCAAAGCCTTTTCGGCATCTGGGGTGACAACCTTCAAATAGGTCTGATTCTGCGCCTGCATCTCAGCAAGTGAACCCTGAGCAACTATTTGTCCTGCGCTCATTACAGCCACGTGTGAACAGAGCTGTTCGATTTCACTTAGCAGGTGAGAGGAGACCAAAATAGTAGTTCCATCGCTGGAGAGTGAACGAATCAAGTTTCTAACCTCGCGAGTTCCCTGCGGGTCCAAACCATTTGTTGGCTCATCTAAAACCAACAGATCCCTATCTTGCAGAAGCGCATTGGCAATCCCCAGACGCTGTTTCATTCCAAGCGAATACTTATGAACTTTTTTCTTGGCGGCATTGGTGAGACCAACCTTCGCCAGCGCTTTGTCTATTCGCTCTTCACGGGTTTTCGGATCAGCGGTTTTGGAAGCAGAATCCAACCTTCTAAGGTTTACTTTCCCTGAAAGATAAGGGTAAAAGGCAGGTCCTTCAACCAATGCACCAACTCTCGGCAAAGCATTTTCTGCATCTTTAGGCATTGACTCACCAAGCAGTTCAATTTCACCACTTGTTGGGTCAGCGAGCCCCAGAAGCATTCGGATAGTGGTTGTTTTTCCTGAACCGTTTGGTCCTAAAAAGCCAAAGACACTTCCCTTGGGAACTTCTAAGTTGATTGCGTTAACAGCAGTCTGACCTCCGAACTGCTTAGTTAGTTCGGAGGTCCAGACCGCGTAGTTCTCTGCCGAGCTCAATTAGCCGGCAATTTCTAGCAAGTAGTCGGTAGTGACCGCTCCTGCTAGCACCCGACCGTCATCGGTGATCAAAACATTTACAAGTGGGGTGGAGAAAACCTGACCACCATCAACCTGCTCAGTCATGTCACTGAATAGTTCGGATTCAAACATTTCAACTGGCATTTCATCGCCAAGAGTCATCTCGACAACGCTTGCCCAGCCGTTTTCGTAAAACTCAGGCTTGTTCTCCATAGCCTCATACTCAGCTTTCAAAGCTTCGTATTCTGCCTGCATTTCTTCCTCAGTTGGCTTATTAGCTTCGTATTCTGCCTTCTTGGCTTCAAACTCAGCTTCTAGCTCGTCTTTGGTGTAGGTCTCGCCATCAATGGTGAACTCTTCTGGCATCTCCATCTCGGTGACTGTTACATCACTTGATGGGTTGAATTCAAAGATTGAGGCATCTGGGGTTGAGTAGTCAATGCTTGTGAAACCAATCTGCATTGCTGGCTCAACCTGACCCTTGGCCATGATCTTCACGTTCAGCGCCATACCTGTTTCGGCATCGATTGCAACTGATACATAGTCAACGGTGGTCTCTGCAGCCAACGGGGTTGCAATCAACTCGTAGGCTTCGCGTCCGGCAACGTTTTGGTCAACACCGACTGTGATGTCGCTGTATTCACTTGCTTCTTCCAAAACGTAGTCAGCGACCTCCGCTGGGTTATTGATGTCAAATGGCAATTCGGCAATTCTCTGCTCGATTTCCTCTGAGTTCTCGGCCTCAAATTCCTCTGCCTTGGCCTCTAGCTCTTGAGAGTCCATATCCATGGTCATGTACTGAGCGGCTAGCTTGTCATCGTCATAAAACCAAACGGTGTCACCGTTTACGGTAATGCTTCGCTCACTCATTGGGTCCAGGATTTGCACTCTTAGCTTGTCTGGGCCGTCTACATAAATTCTTGCCTCGTGGGTTCCGGAGACGATTTCTATAAGGTCAGTTGCCACGTTTGACTCAGTTACGCGAGGAATGAATTCCTCCATGCCCTCGGGAGTGTTTTCTTCCATCTCCTCAACCATTGACTCGCTCACATCTGGCATGTTGCCAATTGGGGGGAGTCCAAGGTTTGAAACTTTGGTTACACGACCAGAAAAGCTCATGTCTGGCTCGGTGTTCATCATCTGCAGAATCTCGCTGGCTGTTTTGTCAGGAAGGTCGATTTCTGCATTTGCCTGCATCGGTACTGCAATGGATAGAGCAACAACTGTTGCTGGTGCAACAACTGCTGGAATCCACTTCTTCATCTTTGATGACATTTTGAATTTCTCCAATTCACATCGATTGATGCATGTTTTGCATCTCATCATGTTCAAACTCAATGCTACGCCCGTTCATTCCAGTTGACACCTTTGAGTTAGCTGAAAGAAAAAGGTTTTCAACTAGCGTTTTCTAGAAGTTTCTCCGCTGTTAGGTCATCAACAAATAAATCAGTTATGAAACCACCAGCTAGGGCTCCTTTGAGGGCTAAAAGTTTTGATGGACCACTCACCACACATACTCTTTTGGGGGTTCGTCTCAACTGGTCAAGTGAGGGACCGCTTGCCCTTTGATTAAGTGCAATATCCTCCCAGGAACCATCTTCACGGAAAAATACGGTGGCGATGTCGCCCACAATATTCTCGTGGTTTAGTTGATCTAGGTCTTGTCTCTCTAAGTAGCCAGCGGCGTAGACCTGTGATGGGACCTCGGAATCAATTCGACCCAGCCCAAAAATCGCTAGATCAATTCGTTTTTGAATGTCCAGGATTCGTTTAGTGCTTCGCTCTCGCCACATGGCATCTTTGGCCGCTGGGTCATCGAAAAATGCTGGGACTGGGAAGTGAACCACATTGGCGCCAAGGTTTTTACCAAACTGATTGAGGATTTCTCCTGAATAACTGAGTCCAGTGCTGTGGTCGTTGCCGGCACCGTTTAGTTGAACAACGGTTGAGTTTCCCACGGGATATTGATACATCCTTCGGCTGACCGAACTAATGGTCGATCCCCATGCCAAACCAATGCTCATTCCGGGTCTGAAATAATTCCCAAGTTGGCGAGCCGTTTCGGTACCAACGATATCTAAACGCTCACCCCCGGTGGCTGTCTCGGGAACCGATATAGCCCTCACGTCGATTTTATATCGAGCTTTTAGCTGCTCTTCCATTTTCCTCAGCTGGTCATCGGCACGGTTGATGTGAAATTCCACAATTCCCCTGTCTCTGGCCATTTGAAGGAGTCTAGACACTGATGATCGGGAGAGATTGAGCTTGCTACCAATCGCTTCCATCTTCCAATCCTGGATGTAATACAGTTCAGCGGCGGCTGTCGCCAACCCGACTTTCGACTGCGGTTCATTCTCTTCGAACATAACGAAAGTATTGCACGTTTGTGCAAGATTGGAAATCTTAGTTCTGGATGTGCCCTCCTCGGGGCTACTCTCAAAACGTCACCGCCAAAGAAGTCAGGAGATGCGTTGTCGCCTAAAAAGCGTGAAGCACCAAATTCCCGTTTGGAACACCTTAGTTCCGAGCCAGCCACCAAAGTTTTGATCATTGGTGGTGGCATTAACGGACTTTCCACCTTGAGAGAGTTGGCTCTGCAGGGGGTTGAGGTGGTGCTTGTTGACAAAGGCGACTTTGCGGCTGGAGCAACTGCCGCCAGTTCGCACATGGTTCACGGTGGAGTTCGCTATTTAGAAAATGGAGAGTTCCGCCTAGTCAAGGAATCGTTGCAGGAGCGAAACAGGCTTCTCAACAATGCTCCACACTGCGTGACTCCTCTAAAAACCACAATTCCAATCTTTTCGATGTTCAGCGGTGTCCTCAGTGCCCCGATGAGGTTCTTAACCCACAAGGCCGGTAAGCCCAAAGAGCGCGGAGCGCTTTTGATTAAGTTGGGTTTGACTTTGTATGACACCTTTGGAAGAGATGGTGGAACCCTTCCCCGTCACAAGTTTTGGGGAAAGAAGAAAACTTTGAAAAATTTCCCCGACATGAATCCCAAGGTGAAATTTAGCGCCACTTACTATGACGCATGCATGGAAAGCCCAGAGAGGCTTTCTTTAGAAGTACTCTCTGATGCCACTGATCTGCCGAATGTCAGAGTTGCCAATTACTGCTCAGCTGTTTCAGCCGAGGGCAAAACTGTCACTTTGCGAGATGAGTTATCTGGCGATGAATTCAATTTGGAGGCAGAGGTTGTGGTGAATGCAACCGGACCCTGGACTGATTTGACAAATGAGGCTCTCGGTCATCTGACCAAGTACATGGGGGGCACCAAAGGAAGCCACATCGTTGTCGAAAACCAAAGA
Organism: Microbacteriaceae bacterium; assembly: GCA_965660355.1. Classification (GTDB taxonomy): domain Bacteria; phylum Actinomycetota; class Actinomycetes; order Actinomycetales; family Microbacteriaceae; genus CAJXVY01. Next base: position 27,708 of record CBFHZN010000008.1, on the reverse strand, counting down.
CTCCTGGAAGCTTGCGATGGTCGTGAAATATTTTTTGAAAATAGCGATGGAAGAATCGTTTTGATGTTCCCACTGATGGGCAAGGTGCTAATCGGCACAACCGATATTCCGGTTGATATGAGAGAACCGGTTGTTTGCACTGAGGAGGAAGTGGACTACTTCATTGAACTGGTGAAACTTGTCTATCCAGATATTGAAGTTGATCGCTCACAAATTGTTTTCAAATACTCAGGCGTTAGGCCACTTCCAGCAGCAGATGATCTAAATCCAGGATTCGTCTCACGCGACTACAAAATCGAGCACACGCTTCCAACCTCTGAGAATCAGTTTGGGCTTATCAGTTTGGTGGGGGGTAAGTGGACCACCTTCAGGGCTTTGGGTGAGCACCTGGCAAATGAGGTCTTGGGCTCCATTGGAGTGAGCAGAAGCGTCAGCACAGAAAAGCGCCCCATTGGCGGAGGGAAAGATTTCCCAAGAACTGATGAATCAAAGCTTGAGTGGGCGAAAACCCATGCTGCGGATGTAGATCCTAAAAGAGTAGTTCAATTACTTGAGCGTTACGGAACCCGGTGTACTCCAATTTTGGAACTAATCGCTGATGGGGGAGAGCAATTTTTGGAAGGAGCTCCTGATTACAGCGATGTTGAAATCGGGCATATTGTGCAAAGCGAGTTCGTGACAAGCATCGAAGACATTTTGCTCAGGCGCACAACCATTGGATTTATTGGGGATGCAAGCGAGAAGCTTCTGGATGAACTCGCAGAAATTCTTTCCAAAGAGTTGGGTCTAGGCTCTGATGAGCTAAAGCGCCAGAAAAGCAGTGTCACTCTGGACTATCGAAAGGTGAGTCAATGAGCCTGATTCTTAAAGACATCCATCTGCATGATGGAGTTGAGGACCTAGCGGCGGGAATCAACGCCGAATTCCGCCCGGGTATGAACATTTTGCTTGGTCCAACTCTCGCGGGAAAAACAAGCCTTATGCGGATAATCGCTGGGCTAATGAAGCCAGACTCGGGAGAAATTAGTCTTGCTGGGGAAGACTTGCTCAAAATAGATGTTCGCAAGCGTTCGGTCGCCTTTGTCTATCAGCAGTTCATCAACTACCCAGCTTTTTCAGTCTTTGACAACATCGCCTCGCCTCTAAAAGTTGCAGAGGAAAACTTTTCCAAGCAGGAGATCAAGGATCGCGTTGAAGAGGTTGCTGAGCTTTTGGGGCTAACACCGTTTCTCAAAAGAAAACCCTCAGCTCTTTCTGGAGGACAGCAGCAGAGGGTTGCTATCGCGAGAGCCTTGGCCAGAAAATCAGACATTGTGTTGCTGGATGAGCCTCTGGCCAACCTCGATTACAAGCTGAGAGAGCAACTGCGGGAAGAACTGCAAAACATCTTCGAGGGTTCTGATTCGGTGGTGTTGTATTCAACGGCGGAACCCGCAGAAGCCATGTATTTCTCGGCACCAACTTTTGTAATGCACGAGGGAAAAATCATTCAAAAGGGGACAGCTGCTGAGATCTATAGCAAGCCGGAGAATCTATTTAGCGCTAAAGCCATCAGTGACCCACCAATCAACTTGGTCGATGCTGTTCATAAATCCGGAGAGATTGCTTTTTCTGATCTGCAACTTCAACTACCTGATTCTCCCGAGCTGTTTGAAAAGGTCACTAATTTCCGACTGGGCATTCAACCGCATGATCTGCACCCAGAGGAATTCGCCGGCTCGGTAGAAATTAGAGGAACCGTTCAGCTAGCTGAGGTGACCGGCAGTTCTACCTTTGTTCACCTGCAACTGAGCAGTGGTGAGGAAATTGTTATGGACATAGATGGCGCTCATCCAATGAACCCTGGGATTGAAGTCCAGGCACATTTCGATCCAAAAAGAATTTACGCTTTCGACCCAGAAACTCAATCAACCATTTCCTATCCGCAAAGGAGCGTAGTCAATGGCTGAAATACGTCTAGAGAACGTCGCCCACTCTTATGACGGCGGGGAAACGTTTGCACTAAAAGAAACCAGCATGGTCTGGGAAGACGGCAATGCTTACGCTCTGCTGGGGCCTTCAGGTTGTGGAAAAACCACTTTGCTGAACATCATCTCGGGCCTGATTATCCCCTCACACGGAAAAATCTATGTTGATGGGGTGGATATCACCGAAAAGGACACAGAGGATCGCAACATCGCTCAGGTGTTTCAGTTTCCAGTGCTCTATGACACCATGACGGTCAGAAAAAATCTTGAATTTCCACTGAAGAATCGCAATGTTCCTCGGGAAAAGATTGTTTCCAAGGTGGAGGAAATAGCAGAGATGCTCGGTCTAACGGAGATGTTGGATAAGCGCCCTGGAAAACTTCGTTCTGATCTGCAGCAGATAGTTTCGCTTGGTCGCGGATTGGTCAGGGACAATGTTGCAGCGATTTTATTTGACGAGCCTCTCACCGTCATCGATCAGAACTTCAAATGGACACTTAGAAGCAGGCTAAAAAAGCTTCACCTGCAAACTGAGGCGACCATTGTTTATGTCACCCACGACCAAACCGAAGCCCTGACCTTCGCTGATCAGGTGCTTGTTATGAAAGACGGAGAAATAATCCAGTCTGGAACAAGTGAAGATTTGTACCTTTCACCAAAGCATGAGTTTGTTGGTTTCTTCATCGGCTCCCCGGGCATGAATTTCTTGGATGTGGAAATCAATTCTGGCGAGGTTACCGTTGCAGGGCAGGCGATTGGTTCAGTCGCAGATGACCTGCAGGATGGAAAATTCAAGCTTGGAGTAAGACCAGAATTTGTCGAGGTCGATTCAGCAGGATATGAAATGACCGTCAGCAGAGTGGAAAACCGAGGGGTTTATCAGCTGGCTCACTTGGAGATGGCGGGCATGCCAATTATTGCCAAAGTGGACTCATCAACAGTTCTGAAAGCCGGCGAGCAGGCAAGTTTTGGCTTCTCCAAGGACCGCTCGTTTATTTTCCAAGACCAAAAATTTGTCTCAAATTTTGTTCCTAAATCGAAGGTGAGCAAATGATAGAGGGTAAAAAGAAGAGTAACCGGGGCTGGTTTTTAGTTCTCCCGGTTGTGGTTGCAGTTGCGTTCACCGCAATCATTCCGTTGATGACTGTTGCCAATTATTCGGTTCAGGATATTTTCAGCCCGGATAACCGACTTTTTGTTGGCCTTGAGTTTTTCAGATCGGTGATGACCGATGACAGGATTCTGGATGCATTCCAGCGAAACCTCTTTTTCTCGCTGCAGGTTCTAAGCATTGAAATTCCACTAGGAATCATTATTGCTCGGATGATGCCCCGCAGTGGTTGGAAGGCTTCTGCTGCACTTGTCGTGTTGGCAGTTCCCTTGATTATCCCTTGGAACGTAATCGGAACCACCTGGAAGATTTTTGCTCGTGGAGACATCGGTCTTGGTGGTTACATAGCGAATCTGTTTTTCGACTACAACTACACAAACGATCCAACTGACGCTTGGGCGACAGTGCTTCTGATGGATGTTTGGCACTGGACTCCATTGGTTGCGCTGCTTGTTTATTCAGGCTTGAGGTCGATTCCGCAGGCCTATTACCAAGCTGCAAGCATTGATGGCGCAAGTGGCTGGTCTATCTTTAGATTCGTTGAGCTTCCTAAGCTGAAGCGGGTTTTGATGATTGCGCTTCTGTTGCGATTCATGGACTCATTCATGATCTACACCGAGCCGTTTGTGGTCACAGGTGGTGGACCGGGGGAGTCAACCACGATGCTCAGCATATTGCTATCTACAATCGCTATCGGTCAGTTCGATCTTGGAACTGCGGGTGCGTTCTCATTGATTTACTTCCTGATAATTCAGATTCTGTCGTTCATTTTCTTCACGGTGCTCACTTTGGACACCCGTCAAGGGGCGACCAAGAAAGTTAAGAGGAGGAAAGCATGAGCGCTCCAGTAAAGGCCAGGGCTCAGAAGATGCAGGTCGGGCCTAAATCAGCAGCCTGGGTTTCATGGCTGTTCTGGTTTTTGATGTTCGCCTGGTCAATCCCGGTTGTCTGGCTGGTATCGATGTCACTTCGTGACAACAACGATATTTTGTCCAAGTTTGAGATTATCCCCTCAAGAATCAGCTTTGACGGCTGGATAACCTTTTTCACCGATCCAACTTGGTTCGGTAGCTACATGAACTCAATTATCTACACCAGCATGAACATGGTGCTATCGGTTCTGATCGCTTTGCCCGCTGCCTATGCTTTCAGTCGATTCACCTTCAGTGGAGATAAGCACCTGTTTTTCTGGTTGCTGACCAACAGAATGGCCCCACCAGCTGTGTTCTTACTTCCGTTTTTCCAGATGTATCAAGCGGTCGGACTGTTTGACACCCACCTGGGTGTTGCAATCGCTCACATGCTTTTCAATGTGCCATTGGCTGTTTGGATCTTGGAGGGCTTCATGTCAAATGTTCCAAGACAGTTGGATGAGATTGCAGAAATCGATGGCTACAGCTTCCCAAGATTCTTCGTGACGGTATTCATACCAATGATTCGCTCGGGAATTGGAGTCACCGCATTCTTTATGTTCATGTTCAGTTGGGTGGAATTGCTGATAGCTAGAACCATCACCGCCACCGAGGCAAAGCCAATTGCTGTGCAGATGACCAGAACGGTGACTGCCAGTGGAGTGGATTGGTCGCTTTTGAGTGCAGCTGGGGTCATGACAATTATCCCCGGTGTGATTGTGATCTGGTTTGTGAGGAATTACATCGCCAAGGGATTCGCGTTGGGAAGGGTGTAATTATGCTCAGCTGGATGTATTGGACCACTCCGGTGGCAATCGTATTTATCGGTGTCTTTCTGATGATCACAGGAATGACCATTTGGGGCCATCTGCGCCCTCCTCATCGCAGAAAGGGTTTCCTGCGAGTCGTTACAGATAGGGGAGACAGACTTTATATTGCCCTTTTGGCCTTCGCATTTGTGAATGTAATTTCTTTTGGGATAGAAGGAGCGAATGCGCTTTATGTGGCGATAGGAGCAGCAGCTGTTTCAGGAGTGATCCTGAAATGGGGATAGACAAGGCTTGGGTTGGGCGCTGCCGAACCCAAAAGGCCCCCGCATTACTGGGGGGCCTTGGCTCGAGAGTGTGTGGCTCTCGAGGATTAGCGAAAGGAAAGCTATGTTAAAAAAGCATAACAAGCGCAAGTTAATGGGGGCAGTGGCTATGTCAACCTCCCTTGTTTTCTTGGCTACCGCTTGTGCTGGAGGAGCCACCGATGAAGGTGACGCTGACTCTGGCTCAAGCGACGGAGGCTCCACCGTTGAAGCCACCGGTGAGACCAAAATCGAAAGAGCAGAGCAGTGGTTAGACCAAGAGTTTGAAAACACCACGCTCAGCAGAGAAGAAGCACTTGCAGAGATGCAGTGGTTCATTGATGCTGCCGAGGAGTTCGATGGCATGGAAATCTCAGTTGTTTCTGAAACCATCGCCCCTCACGAGTATGAGTCAAATGTTTTGACTCAGGCATTCGAAGACATCACCGGTATCAAGGTCACACACGACCTAATTGGTGAGGGTGATGTCATTGAGCGTCTGCAGACTGAAATCCAAACCCGTAACTCAATTTATGACGGTTACGTGAATGACTCAGACTTGATTGGAACCCACCAGCGTGGTGACTATGTTCACCCAATCGATGATTTCGATTCGGCTTATGTTTCACCAACACTGGATCTCGATGACTTCATTGGCATTGATTTCACCACCGGTGCTGATGATGTTTTGTACCAGCTACCTGACCAGCAGTTTGCAAACCTATATTGGTTCCGCTACGACTGGTTCAACGACGAAGACATCAAGCAGCAGTTTGAAGATGAGTATGGCTATGAACTGGGTGTTCCAGTGAACTGGACCGCTTATGAGCAGATTGCTGACTTCTTCACCAACAAGGTAAATGGTGATGGAACCATCGATGGCGAAGAGGTCTTCGGTCACATGGACTACGGCAAGAAAGACCCATCCCTTGGATGGCGCTTCACCGATGCATGGCTGTCAATGGCCGGAAACGGTGACACCATCAAAGGAACTCCAAACGGTTTGCCAGTTGATGAGTGGGGTATTCGTGTTGAGGGATGTAAGCCTGCTGGATCAAGTGTTTCCCGCGGTGGTGACGTAAACGGACCAGCTTCTGTTTATGCACTGCAGAAATACCTTGACTGGTTTGACTATGCTCCACCAACAGCGCAGGGAATGGACTTCAGTGAGTCAGGCCCAGTTGTTGGACAGGGACAGATTGCTCAGCAGATCTTCTGGTACACAGTGTTCACCGCTAGTGCCAGCGATCCCTCACTTCCTGTAAACGATGAGGATGGAAATCCAAAGTGGAGAATGGCTCCTAGCCCCCACGGCGCTTACTGGGAAGACGGCAAGAAGCTTGGCTACCAGGATGTTGGATCATGGACATTCATGAACCACGCCGATGAGGATAAGCGAAACGCAGCATGGCTATACGCTCAGTTCGTTACCTCAAAGACTGTTGACGTAGACAAGAGCATTGCTGGATTGACCTTCATTCGTGACAGCACAATCAATGCTGACTACTTCACCGAGAACGCATATCGTTACGGTGGATTGGTCGAGTTCTACCGCTCACCAGACCGTGTCAACTGGACACCAACCGGAACCAACGTTCCTGACTACCCAGCACTTGCTCAGCTTTGGTGGGCAAATGTCGGACAGGCAGCTGCAGGTGAAGCCACTGCTCAAGAAGCGATGGATTCTCTAGCAGAGGCTCAGGACGAAGTTCTGGCAAGGCTTGAAAGAGCCGGCTCCGGTGGAGAGTGTGGCGTTGAGCTAAATGAAGAACGCGACGCCCAGTACTGGTATGACCAGCCAGGTGCTCCAGTGCCAGCACTGGCCAACGAGGATGAGACCCCTGAGACCGTGCCATACGATGACCTAGTGTCACGTTGGCAGGCAGCAGGCTAAGCCTCGATAACCATCATGCAAACTACCCAGTCCCTAGGGGGACTGGGTAGTTTGCCCTTAACAGGAGTGATTTGAATGAACGGTTTATTTCTTTCAAGCGGTGATTATCTGCCTGAAATTGGTCTTGGATTGTATAAAGTTCCAGCCGATAAAACTGAGGCCTTGGTTTCACACGCTTTAGAGGTTGGATACCGATTGATTGATGGTGCATCCTTTTATGAAAATGAAGCACAAGCTGGAAAGGCAATCAGGGAAAGCGGAATCCCTCGAGAGGAAATTTTTGCAACCAGCAAGTTTTGGCTTGAAGATCTTGGGTATCAAAAGACCAAAGATGCTTTTCATAAGTCATTGGAGCTAATGGGCTTGGATTACCTAGATAGCTACATGATTCACTGGCCCGCTCCAAAAAGAGATCTATACATTGACTCTTGGCGGGCCATGGTTGAACTTCGTGAGCAAGGCCTGATTCGCTCACTTGGGGTTAGTAATTTTCACACTCACCACCTGCAAAGAATCTTTGACGAGTTTGATGAGTATCCGGTTATCAATCAGGTTGAGTTGCACCCTTGGTTGATTCAGAAAAATTTGCGCGAGTTTCACACAAGCCATGGAATCGTTACCCAGTCTTGGTCACCCCTTGCTAGAGGTCAGCTGCTGGAAGAACCGACAGTTTTGAAGCTTGCCGAATCCAGGGGAGTGAGCGTTGCTCAGTTGATTATTAGATGGCACATTCAAATTGGCAGTTCAGTGATCCCTAAATCAAATTCAAAACACAGAATTTCTGAAAACTTTGATGTGTTTGGCTTTGAACTAGGTGAACATGAAATGAAAGCGATCAGCTCCTTGGATCGTGGATATCGAACAGGTGTTGATCCAGAGGATCGAAATTAAGCCCAGTTCAGGGTGCGCTCAACCGCTTTATCCCAATTGGCCAAAAGCTCTTTTCGACGCTCGGTGGTCATCTGTGGTTTCCATTCGCCACCTACCTGCCAAATCTCTCGAAGTTCATCAAGACTTTTCCAGAACCCCACCTGCAGACCAGCAGCGTAGGCAGCACCCAGAGCTGTGGTTTCGATGACCTTTGGCCTGACAACTGGAATATCCAAAATATCTGCTTGGAATTGCATCAAGGTGTCGTTTTTGACCATGCCACCATCAACCCGAAGCTCACCAAAACCGATGCCCGCATCATTACTGGCAGCGGTTAGAACCTCTGCAGTTTGAAACGCGGTGGCTTCCAAAGCTGCCCTGGCGATGTGGCCTTTGTGGATATAACGGGTAAGCCCAACTAGCACACCCCTGGCATCCGGTCTCCAGTGAGGAGCAAATAATCCACTGAAAGCTGGCACGAAATAAGCCCCACCGTTATCTTCGACACCTTTTGCCAATTGCTCAACCTCTGCCGATTCTTTTATCATGCCCAGGTTGTCTCTTAGCCACTGAACCAGGGAGCCGGTCACTGCAATTGAGCCCTCCAGGGCATAAACCGGTTTCTCACCCTCGATTTGATAGCAGACAGTGCTGATAAGCCCGTTAATTGATTCCACTACCTGGTTACCGGTATTCACGATTAGGAAGTTTCCGGTGCCGTAGGTGTTTTTAGATTCACCTTTTTCAAAAGCAGTCTGACCAAAAGTGGCTGCTTGCTGGTCCCCAAGAATTCCAGTTATCTTTACCTCGCGAAGGAGGTTATTGCTCTCCACTGTCCCAAACTCACTCACCGAGGGTTGAATCTCTGGAAGCATTTCTTTGGGGATGTTGAAAGCTTTCAAAAGCTCCTCATCCCATTGCAGCGTTTCTAAATCCATAAGCATTGTTCGGGAGGCGTTGGTTACATCAGTTTTGTGAACACCGCCATCTTTGCCACCGGTTAGGTTCCACAAAAGCCAAGTGTCTGTAGTTCCAAATAAGAGCTCGCCACTTTCTGCTTTTTCTCTGACCCCTGCAACGTTTTCTAAAATCCAAACTATTTTGGTGGCCGAGAAATAAGGAGCAAGTGGGAGGCCAGTTTTTGACTTGAAGCGGTTCACGCCTCCGTCTTGAGCTAGCCGATCTACGATTTCTTGGGTTCGGGTGTCCTGCCAAACAATTGCGTTATAGACCGGAAGACCTGTGTTTTTATCCCAAACAACAGTTGTCTCTCTTTGGTTGGTTATTCCGATAGCGCTTATTTGATGTCTGGTGAGGTTTGCTCTTGTCAGCGCCTGTCCGACAGCTTCTCTGGTGTTGGACCAGATTTCATCTGGATTGTGCTCAACCCAACCCGGTTGAGTCATGATTTGTTTGTGCTCAAGTTGTCCCGTGGAGACTATTTCTCCTTCTGGGTTGAAAACGATTGATCTAGTGCTGGTTGTTCCCTGATCAATGGCTATTACGTACTCGCTCAACTCAAACCTCTCAGATGACTACTTTGTCCAATAAAGAGTTTAGTTTTTAGTGAGCCTAATTGGGCTGGGAAAACGTGCAATTACTGTGAGCTCTAAAGTGAAACGCCTCTTGTGTTGGGAATTTCTAATACTTATCGTGGGAATTTTCCCTGAATGAAAAAACTGTGGCATAACTGAGAGCAGTTTCAGCGAAGTCTCGACATGCTATTTGGGACAGCATCAACCATTAACTTCCTGATAATTTTCTGAACAGTTTGAAAACCTGATTTTTAGATTTAATTTTTTTCTTAGTGTGGAAATTACTCACTTAACAATTGGCTCTTGAAAGGAGTGGGTAATGAAAGCAGCAATAGTAGAGGAGTTTGGAGCTCCACTAAAGATAGTTGATCAAGACATCCCAACACCAGGCGCAGGCCAGGTTTTGGTGAAAATGGAGACCTCTGGTCTTTGTCACACAGATATCCACGCATGGAAGGGCGACTGGCCAGTGAAGCCCAGTCTTCCATTCATTCCTGGGCACGAGGGAATTGGCATCGTTGAAGCGGTTGGCGATGGTGTTAGTCGCGTGAGCGTTGGCGACCGAGTTGCGATTCCCTGGTTGGGAATGGCTTGCGGAACCTGCGAACACTGCATCTCGGGCTGGGAGACCCTGTGCGAATCTCAAGAAAACAGCGGTTACTCAATTGATGGTGCTTATGCAGAGTATGCATTGGCAAGTGCGGACTACGTCGGAATCGTTCCAGATGGAGTGGACCCAATTGACGCAGCACCATTGGCTTGTGCGGGTGTCACCACCTACAAAGCCGTGAAGGTTGCAGGCACACGCCCAAGTGATGTGGTGGCTGTGTTTGGAATTGGTGGTCTGGGTCACCTTGCCTTGCAGTATGCAAAGGTTGCGGGCGCAACTGTCGTGGCAGTGGATCTATTGGATTCCAAGCTGGAACTTGCCAAAGAGCTTGGTGCTGATTACACCGTAAACGCCAAAGAGCAAGACCCAATCGAATACATCCAAAGTCTCGGTGGAGCAGACCAGGCAGTTGTTTTGGCGGTTTCTCCGAAAGCGTTTGAGCAAGCGTTTAACTCTTTGAAGCGTGGAGGCACCATGGTGATGGTTGCACTCCCTGCCGATAATGACATGAACCTGCCAATCTTCCAGACTGTTTTGAAAGGCATCACCATCAGGGGATCCATCGTTGGAACCCGAAAAGACATGGCGGAGGTTTTTGAAATTCACCGCCAGGGAAAAACCAAGGTGATTAGTCAATCCAGAAAGCTGGAAAGCGTTAATGAGGATTTTGATGATGTTGAGCATGGAAAAGTTGACGCTCGACTAGTTTTTGATTTCCGCTAAACTGTCACCAGAAATCCCCTCCTCCGGGAGGGGATTTCGCTTTAACTTGATTCTTTTGGTTTTTGATTTGGAACGTAATTGTTTTAGGTTGAACCAATGAAATCTCGTCGGGGTTTAGTAAAGACATTCGTCTCAGGGCTTAGGGCTCTAGTCGCATTGTCATTGAGTTTGTCTTTGGTGGGTTGCAGTATTGGCTCTAACTCTGAAACCCCACAGCCACAACAACCTGAGAGCAGGCAAGAGACTCCGGCCCCAGATTCGACTGAACCAGAACCCAATCAACCAGAGGTTGAAGTTATCGATTGTTCACAAGTTATCCAAAATGGTATTGAGACCACAATCAATGCCCAAACAGCGTCATTTGCTGTTGAGGATTTCGAACTTGCCTATTCATATGCATCTGAGTCATTTCAATCCTCTGTGAGTCTCGATCGTTTTATCGAAATCATCCAGGGCAGTTATGGACCACTTATTAGCTCTTCCACACTGAGTTTTGATAACTGTCTTTTTTATCCAGAAGCGCCACTTGCAACCATTGATGTTCGCTTCACCGAGGCTGGTACCGAGGTCTATGCGCTGAGGTATGCACTGGTCGAGTCAGACCTTGGTTGGAGAGTGGATGGAGCGAGTGGTCTGGCCAATATTGGAAGTGGAGCGTAAGTCCTTCATTCTGACAATTTTCTGATAAAACGCTCCACATCGGATTAGCTGTCAATCCTGATGGTTGCTGTTGATACGAAGTTTCAAACGTTTGGAGGAAACATGAAATTTAGTAAATCAGCAAAACTAGCGGCCATCGTAGCTACCGGCGCTTTAGCAGTTTCTGGCGCAGCCCCAGCAATGGCGGATGAGCACGATGACAAAACATCACTAGCTGATGTTCTGGACATATCAAACCAGGCCTTTGATTCAGACAACACTGACTTTGACATCTTGACCGGAGCCATCAATGCGGTCTTGGAGGCAAAACCAGAATCGGCAGTCAGTGTTCTAGCGGATGCCGACACAGCAGTCACAGCATTCATTCCAACAGACGGTGCTTTCCGTAAGCTGGTCTGGCAAATGGGTGAGCATGACTGGCAGACAATCAGCGAGCAGGCAGTTTTCAGTGCTGTTGCAGGTCTGGGAATTGACACGGTTGAGACAGTTTTGCTGCACCACGTAGTTGTTGGACCAGCGATTGATCTAAAGACAGCAGTCGGAGCTGATGGTGCAGCCTTGGATAGCGCTGCGGGTCAAGACCTCAATGTTGAGGTGGGAACCAGCATTCGCATTGACGGTTCTTATGGTGGTTACTGGAGTGCAAGAGTAAGTCTTGCAAGAACAGACATCAACGATGGCAATGACCAGTTAGCTCACGTCATCAACAACGTGTTGATGCCTAGCCTAGGCTAGAAAAATCTCAAAAAGCCCCGACTTCGGTCGGGGTTTCTTTGTTTCGCGGCAAGGTGTTGATGCGGTAGACCCCGTGGGGCTCGAACCCACGACCCACGGATTACTATTCCGAGTGACCACTCCGACTTGAGGCCAGGCTAGGAGAGCCTTGCGGGATGCTGGCAGAACTTGGCAAACAATAGTTCTCTAATTTTTGGCTATTTTCGGTCATTGTCGCTCTGCGTGTTAGGACTAAATCGGAGTTATCGGAATCATTCAGGGCAGTTACGGTCCGCTGATTAGTGCTTCAGAATTGAGTTTTGACAATTGTCTTTTCTGTCCAGAGGCACCTCTGGTAACCATTGATGTTCGCTTCACAGAGGTCGGAACTGAGGTTTATGCGCTTAGGTATGTGATGGTGGAATCTGATCTTGGTTGGCGAGTTGATGGAGCAGGTGGTTTGGCAAGTATTTGGTCTGGCACCTAGAGCTGAAACCACAAAAACCCGGATGCAGAATGGTTACATCCGGGTTTTTGCGCTGTTGATTAGAGGAATAAGATTCCGTGAGCCACTGGTGCTGCAAGAATGAAAACAGAGAACATCACTGCGCCGCCGATGAATCCGCCTTTGCTCGCGGCGCCACCAAACTTTGTGGTCTTGAACTCGTCCGTCGAATCTCCACTAAGTAGTTTCCACATATCGCCCACAGTGTCGAACACGAATAGAACTGTGAAGGCTGCAGACGCGACAGACAATATGAACAATGGAAGGCCTGAGTCGGGGCCCGCGAGTCCAAAGGCGATTACATAGAGTCCTCCGAGGAGGAAGTGAAGGATGACAATCGCCATCATTGGGAAAACGCGGTGGTTTACCCAACCTAATAGTTCTGTGTTGTTGAATTTCATTTCTTTCCTTTATGTTGTTTGGTCTTTCGGAAAGTTCACTTTGAACTTGCCCTTCATGGGCGCTACCTTGTGAACTCACCGATCGACACTTTCTAGACGCGAGAGTTACCCGAGTCGGTTTTTGTCGGTTGGGCGTGAGCTAGTCATGCCTCACAGTTTTGGTGGTCCACCTTGCTGCGATGCAGGCAATGAGGGTGATGGTAGGTAGACCGATTATCACGATTGCAATCGGCCCCATGTCTCCAGCGCCTCCATAGCCAAACTGTGCAGCGGTGCCAGCTGAGAGGCCTTGGCTCAGACCAAATGCAACTATGGCTACTACTCCAAGTCGAGCTCGCACCTGCTCTGTGTTAGTCAGTAGAGCAATTGCGATTATTACGAGCCCCAGAGCGAGTATGTGAAATCCCCAGGCCAATTCGACCACAGCAGCGATTTCAGCCTCTTTCTCTGTCAGCGTTGTTTCTGGCCAATATGCAGCCGCACCAGAGACAGTTTCTCCGGACAATGCGCCAAGGGTTGGGAAAACAGTGAATAGTGTTCCAGTCGCAAGCAACCAAAACCGGGTGTTTAATAACTTCATTAGATTTATCTTTCTTTGTTTTTTTCGTTACTAACCGAGCAACATGATTCCGTGGCCGACAAGAATTCCAATGTGAACGGTCACGATCATCGCTGCGAAGACAAACCAGGGGTTCCCCTTGAGCTGTTTGCTGATGGCCATGTCCGCAATTTCCGTCGGAACACTGTCGGCAACTGATTTGATGCGATCAATTGTTGTGAAGGTGGAGATGAAGAGAAACAGACCCACTGAGGCACTGGTTACAAACAGGCCAGTATTTGCATCACCATCTGTAGCCATTGAAGCCAAAGGAATTCCAGATGCCCACAGGGCTATGGCAATCAGGTTCAAACCTAAGAAAAGGCTTTGGTCAGAGAGGTTGGACTTGACCCAATAGACGCGATCGTTTGATTCTGATGCGCTCATTATTTAGACCTTCTCTTTCTCATAGTCATTCAAGTGAAGGAAACCAGAGATCATGAGCCCTAAAGAGGCGACGATTGGAATCGCTCCGCCATCGGGGGCAAAATTCATCAGACCGACCACTGGGCCAACAATCACGTAGGCACCGAGAACAACCCAAAACAACAGGCTCGCTCCGTAACCGATGACGAGTTTCGCGCGAACAGCGCCGCGGGTGAGCGCACCAATTCCAACTGCGGCGAATAAGTACCCAGCTGAGAAAACCAAGGACAGCCAAACAAAATTAGCTACATCTGCATCAGTCGTGGATAACCCAGCAGCTTCCATGCTTTCCACTGGCCCCAATAAGGTCAATGTGGTTGCCATTCCCATGAACAGGGTTGCAAAAATCAACCAGCCAACAGGGTGAAAAAACTTCTTCATAAATCTCTCCAATCGCATGGCGCGCTGCGCACCATGCCTTTAGATTGGCGAAAAGTTTTTATTTAGTCTTGTATGAAATGCTCATCTTTTTTGAGCGTGGGTTTGACTGTTTAGGTCACATGCAAAGTGTCCGCCCCAGAGCGCGGAGTGAGCCTGTATTGAGAGGGCGAAATACCCGAATGCTCTGTAAATCGATGAGTGAAATGAGCTTGATCGAAATAGCCTGATTCGGAAGCCACTTCGGCTAATGACATTGGTGTGTTCAATAAATCCAATGCCTTCCTGTATCTCTGAAGAGCCTCGTATCTCTCCAGGGACAAACCTAACCACTGCTTGGAAAGCCGGTTTGCGTGAGAAGTGGAGTAGCCCGTCATATCAAGCAGCTGTCGGGTATCCGGAATTAGCCTGGAATCGTTGAACATATCTGTTACCGAGCTTGCGAATGAGACAAAGTCGGGAGCTTTCCCGGCAAGCTGAATCCTTTGGAACATCCAACTTTCTAAAAACTCTGCTCGCTGTTTGAAAGTTGGAAGGCTGTTCAGCGTATCTTCAAGCGGTCTCATGTCGACTCCAAAATTCACTGGATCAACTGAACGGTTAGTGAGCTCTGATGCTGGAATTCCAAACATCAGCATTGCTGCAGCCGGACTCATCATGGCAAGCAACACATTTATCTTGCGGCCAGAGATGATCTGCGGTCTGTTGGCGACAGAAAAAACCAACGAGAAATTGTTCCTGGCAGAACGGTTGTAGTTTTCATCCCAATCCATATAAAACTCAGAGATTTCGTTTCCTTCAAGGAAAAAAATTACCTCTACTTTTCCTCCGGGCATTATCAGCGCTTTGCCGAGTTGGTCGCTTTTCATCTCACCAAAAAAATCAACCAGTCCGGCGAGTTTGTTTGGGATATAAACAGAGGGATCAAATGAGACTTCGGTCACTGCTGATTGAGTAGCAGTCATTTCCCCTCCTAGAGAAAGCCCTCTTTGGCTATCCCTGAGTGTAGTCAGCGAGAGTTAACTTTTAGGAGGTTTTTGAAAAATATATACACCGAGACAAGTAGGCCCCGTCGGGCTCGAACCGACGACCCACGGATTAAAAGTCCGTTGCTCTACCAACTGAGCTAGAGGCCCTTGACTGGGAAAGTTTAGCATCCATAACTTAGCTGATTGTTATCAGGTATGCGATGTATGCAACATAGAGGGCGCTGAGCACTGCCCCCTCGATTCGATAAATCTTTCTGCCAAGGATAAATACTGGAATCATTAGCAAATTGGCGGCTAAGAATGACCATGTTGAGAATGTGTTAGTGCTGTCCAGTAATTCAATGCCACCGGGGGCCACCATTGAAGCTACCGCTCCAACAAGTGAAACGTTGAATATAACCGACCCCAAAAGATTGCCGATGGCCATATCTCGTTGGTTTCTGATGCTTGCAATTATGGAGGTCACAATCTCCGGAGCGCTGGTTCCGATTGAAACTATGGTGAGCCCAATAACTGCTTCGCTCACACCCAGGGCCGTTGCTATTTCAACCGCACCCGTGACCATCCAATCCGAACCAACAATCAAAGCAACCAACCCACCGAAAAGAATTAATGACTGCACCCAAACTCTGCTGGAGGTGTCTTTCACAGCTTCTGCCATCTCTTGTCGAGAGTTTCTATAAAGAAGCACAAGATAGATTACGCCCGTTAGGCCCAAAACAACGCCATCGGTGAAGGTTAGGGTCAAATCCAAAGCAAACACAAATAGTGCCAATGCACCAATTATCATTACCGGAAGCTCAAGCCTGATGGCGGGGGTTTGGATGTCTATGGGAGCAATCAGGGCTGTTATTCCTAGGATTAATAGCAAGGTCAGGGTGTTGGTCCCCGTGATGTTGGCAATTGCCAACTCGCCATTTCCCCTCAGGGCCGCGTTGATGCTGATCGCCATCTCTGGAGCACTGGTTCCTAGAGAGACAATCGTCAGACCGATGATCATTGGGCTAACACCGATTCGGGCGGCTAGTTTTGAACCAGCGCGGACTATTGTTTCTCCACCGATAATCAAAGCCGTTAGCCCTGCGATGAAGAGAATGACTGCTATCACTGATTGACCAACTGCCTGATGGGGATCACCATCGGGGTCTTTGCGACTGGATCCTCAATCACTCTTGCCAAAATATTAAATGCCTCTGCCATATTCGTTGGTGTAATCACTGAACCAGCATCACCGTCTGCCAAAATCTCACCGTTTTTCAAAATCAAGACTCTATCGGCAAACCTTGCCGCAAGGTTCAGGTCATGAATAACCGCCAGGATAATCATGTTTCGCTCGCGCTTTAGTGAAGACAAAAGGTTGATTACCTCTAATTGGTGAGCGTAATCAAGCGATGTGGTTGGCTCATCCAGCAATAAAACCTTTGGGTTTTTCACCAGTGCTGCTGCAATCATGGTTCTTTGACGTTGACCGCCAGAGAGTTCACCAATGCTCAGATCACTTGATTCAGTTAGCCCGCACCGAGCCAGAATTGTTTCAACTTCAGTTTTGAGTTTGGGACTCAATCTTGAGATTCCAGAATTGCTAACGGCGTTTTTGGAAACAAAGTCAAAAACGGTTTCTGTTGATTTCGCTGCAGGGTGTTGAGATAAAAAAGCTATGTCCTCGCTGACTGTTTTTCGGCTAATGGTTGAAATAGCCTTTCCGTCTAAAAAAACGGCTCCCGATGAAGGAGTTAGTTTTCTTGCGAGGGTTTTCAGAAGGGTTGATTTGCCACTCCCGTTAGCTCCAATGATCGCGGTGATTGAGCCCGATGCGAGCTCTAGGTCTAAATTTTTCAACACCACCTCCGCTGAATAGCCTGCACTCAACGATTGCGCAGCTAACTTGGAGTCGGATTCGAACATGGCCTTAGTTTAGTTTGAGCAAGGTTATAAACAAGCTAATTATTAGCTAGTGACTGTTTCCAAGACATCGGTTTTTTGCTTGCTGGCGTTATGCCCGGCGATTTTGCTGAGCATCGAGGGAAAAACAAATGAATGCATCGGTGCAACCATCCACCAGTAAACATGGCCGAATAAACCCCTTGGGGCATAAATTGCCTTTTGTACCACAAGCACATCATCACCCTGGTCAAATAGCTCCCACTGCAGCCATGCTTTGCCGGGAAGCTTCATCTCTGCTCGCAGACGCAAAAGCCTTGGCCTTTCCAAAATCTCTACTCTCCAGAAATCTAGAGCCTCGCCCTCCACCAAGAAGTTGTCATCGCGTCTTCCTCGCCTTAGACCAACCCCACCAACAACTTTGTCCATCAGTCCTCTGATTTCCCAAAGAAAGGTTCCTCCCGAGTAGCCATTTTTGCCACCCACGCTTTCAACCCTTGCCCAGATTTCACTCACTGAGTCTTTGCTGAGCATCACTCGCTTATCTTCGTATAAAGACCCTCCGGCCCATTCAGGGTCATTGGGAAGTGGATCACTTGGAATTCTTGGGTCACTGGCATTGGTCCAACGGGTTTCAACATCGGCATCAACAATTCTTCTCAAGGCCAGGCCTACGGCTTTTCTGAATCCGGTTAGTCCCTCCTTGGGCTCGGGGATGTAATCTCTGATGTCATTTTCATTGCATAAAACTTCATTTTTGAGACTGCTTACTAATCTTTTAGCCAAGGTCACAGGAACCGGTGTGACAAGCCCTATCCAGCCACTTGCAAGCTTTGGTGTCATTACCGGAATTGGATAGATGCGTCTTTTTGGAAGACCTGCTTCCTCCGCAAACTGAATCATCATCTCTTTGAAGGTCAAAATATCTGGCCCACCGATATCAAAGCTTCGATTAATTTCACTTGGCAGCGTGCAAGAGCCAACCAGGTATCTCAACACATCTCTGATGGCAATTGGTTGGATTCTGTTATTTACCCATTTGGGGGTGATCATCACAGGCAATCGCTCGGTTAGATTTCTAAGCATCTCAAAACTCGCTGAGCCACTTCCCAAAACAATTCCAGCTCTAAGCTCCACCGTTGGAACACCTGATCGCCTCAAGATTTGCCCGGTTTCTTGTCTGGCTCCTAGGTGAGCGGAGAGTGGGGAATCCTCTTTGGCGAGGCCACCAAGATAAATGATTCGCTCAACACCGTTCTCTTTGCAGGCTCTGCCAAAATTGTTGGCAAGCTCACGCTCTTCTGCGACAAAATCAAACTTGGAGTTCAATGCATGCAATAGGTAGTAGGCGATGTGAGTTCCCTGCATGGCTTTTGCCAAAACTTCTTGATCATTGGCATCACCCTCGATAACCTCAACTGACTGACGCCAGCTGTAATCAACTAGTCTCTTGGCATTTCTAACCAGCACTCTCACCTTGTAGTTGTGGCTTAGTAGCTCTCTGACTAGCCTGCCACCGACATAACCAGTTGCACCGGTGACCAGTATGGTTTTCGGCTTACCTTTTTCATCTACCGCCGTTGGTAGGTCAGTCGTGACTGTTTCAATCATGATTAGACCCTAAAACAAAAAACCGCGGACAAATAGCCCGCGGTTTGTTTTGATTAAGAATTTATCCGAATCTTCCGGAGACATAGTCCTCGGTGTTTTTTTCCTTTGGGTTAGAAAAAATAGTTTCGGTCTTGTCGTATTCGATCAGCTTTCCAGGCTTACCGGTTCCTGCGATGTTGAAAAAAGCGGTCATATCGCTAATACGTGAAGCTTGCTGCATGTTGTGGGTAACGATAACCACTGTGTAGTCCTTTTTGAGCTCCACTGCTAGATCCTCAATGGCTTGAGTTGAAATTGGGTCCAAAGCACTTGTTGGCTCATCCATCAAAATCACTTCTGGTTCAACAGCAATTGCTCTTGCGATGCAAAGCCTTTGTTGTTGACCACCTGAGAGGCTACTTCCAGGAAGGGCCAGACGGTCTTTTACCTCTTCCCATAGGTTTGCTCCGCGAAGTGCCTTCTCGGCGATGTCATCAGCATCTGATTTAGTCATGCGGTTGTTGTTGAGTCTGTAGCCGGCAATAACGTTTTCACGAATAGACATTGTGGGGAAGGGGTTTGGACGTTGAAATACCATTCCGACGTTTCTGCGCACGGTCACGGGGTCAATTGTTGGGTCATAAAGATTTGAACCATCCATCAGAAGTTCGCCTGTGACGTATGCACCTGGGATAACCTCGTGCATCCTGTTCAAAGTTCTGATCAGTGTTGATTTTCCACACCCAGAAGGACCAATAAAAGCTGTGACTGAACGGGGGTCGATGGTCATGTTGATGTCCTCGACAGCCAGGAAGTCACCGTAGTAGACGTTTAGCTCTTTGAGGTCTATGCGTGTTGACATTATCTTTTGCTCCTTTTGGTTAGAACTTCGGTGAGAAAATTTTGGAAATAACCCTGGCTACAAGGTTGAGAATCATAACGATCAACATAAGTGTTAGCGCTCCAGCCCAAGCCCTGTCCACATATGCTTCGGGGTCTGTCCCCTGCAGGGCGTAGGAGGTGTAGACAAACACTGGCAGTGTCATCATCTTTTCCTCCAGTGGGTTGTAGTTCACAGATGTAGTGAATCCGGCAGCTAGCAATAGCGGTGCGGTTTCACCGATAACACGTGCAATTGCAATGATGATTCCAGTTGCGATTCCAGCCAGTGCCGTTGGAATCACAACCTTTACGATGGTCAACCATTTGGGAACACCCAGAGCGTATGACGCCTCTCGCAATTCGTTTGGAACAATTTTCAGCATTTCCTCGGTGGCCCTTGTTACAACCGGGGTCATCAAAACCGCAAGCGATATTGCCCCAGCCATTCCGTTGATGGCGCTTTGTGGACCAAATAAAATCAAAAACAGTGAGAAGGCGAATAGTCCGGCAACAATAGATGGGATTCCAGTCATCACATCGATGAAGAAAGTGACTGATCTTTTTAGTCTGCCGTGACCGTATTCAACCAAGTAAATCGCTGTCAAAACTCCAAGTGGGACAGAAATCAGTGTTGCAATTGCAGTGAGCTCCAAAGTTCCAATGATGGCGTGGATTGCTCCTCCACCCTCACCAACAACGTTTCTCATTGAGTTTGTGAAAAAGGCAATGTCTAACCTGTTCAGCCCGTTGGAAACAACGGTGAAAGTTAGCGATACAAGCGGAACCAAAGCCAGAATGAAAGCCGCTGTAACCCAACCAGTAATCATTCGGTTGGCGGCTTTTCTTCTTCCCTCGATTGCCCTGGAGGCAATAAAGGTGAAAATCATGTACAAAGCAAAAGCCAATACCCCTGCCCCGAAAAAGTTGGGTAATCCCGTTTCATCTGTAACACCGGTGAGAATCAGAACGCTTGTGCTCAGGGCAGCTGCTACCGGCACAGATATCAGGTTGTATCTGAGAGGAAGCGAGTTAGAGGTGGTAATTGCCGATTCGGTAGTAGTCATTAGTTTGCTCCTGAGAAGGCAGCTCGACGGCTGATGATGTATCTGGCTGTCATGTTCACAATCATCGTGATGAGGAACAGGATGAGTCCGGTGGCAATCAGAAGTGACCTGAAATCTCCTCCAGATTCTGGGAAGTCAAGTGCAATGTTGGCGGCAATCGTGTTTGAGTTTTGAGAGGTAAGCAAGGCAAAGCTAATGATTGATGCGGGAGAAAGCACCAATGCAACCGCCATGGTCTCACCCAGTGCTCGTCCTAGTCCCAGCATCATCGCTGAGATAATGCCTGGACGGCCGAAGGGAATAACGGCCATTTTGATCATTTCCCAGCGGGTGGCACCCAAAGCAAGGGCCGCCTCCTCGTGAAGCCTGGGAGTTTGTAAAAATACCTCACGAATGATGGCTGCCATGATTGGCAAAATCATGATGGCAAGCACAATGCCAGCTGTGAGCATGGTTCTACCGGTCGCAGAAACTTGACCCTCAAATAGTGGGATCCAGCCAAGATTCTCATTCAGCCAGATATACACGGGGTTCAAAAACGGGGCCAAAATCAAAATGCCCCACAATCCAAAAACAACGGAGGGGATTGCCGCGAGCAAGTCGATTAGATAACCAATGATCTGCGAAAAGCGTCTGGGAGCGAAGTGAGAGATGTAAAGAGCAATTCCAACTGCCAGCGGAGTGGCAATTACAAGAGCTATCAGGGATGAATAAATAGTTCCAAAAATATAGGGAGTTACGAAGCTGATTAGGTTTTCAGCTTTGCCGTCGAAATCGGCGTCTGGGGAGAGTGCGGGGAGAGCTTGGATAAAAAGAAACAAAGCTACCGCAGCGAGAGTGACCAGGATTCCGATACCTGAGTATTTTGCGAGTCGAGAAAAGACTATGTCGCCAATTCTGGCTTTTACCTTTGGCTTTGAATCCATGGTGGACATTTCTGCTCCCTGGGTTGCTTTGGTGTGTGAATCAGCCCGGACTCGGGTTACCGAGCCCGGGCTGATTCGTTAGGCGTAAGCCTAGATTATTACTGTACCTGCTCGATGATTGCTAGCGCCTGCTGGCGTAGTGAATCTGAGATAGGTGCGTTACCTGCTGAGTCAGCAGCGGTCTGCTGTCCTTCAGCTGAAAGCATGTAGCTGGCGTAAGCCTTTACTAGCTCTGCTTTCTCGTCATCTGCGTAGTCCATGCATCCCTGTAGGTAAGAGATTAGAACTACTGGGTAAACGCCTGACTCTGTGGTGTCACGAGCTAGGTCGTAGGTCAACATGGTGTCTGGGCGTCCATCAACTGTTGGTGAAACGTCCACGATCTTTGCTGCAGCTTCTGCTGAGTAAGGAACGAACTCGTCACCTACACCGAAAGCAACAGTTCCGAAGTCACCAACACGTGATGCATCTGCATAACCGATGGTTCCGTTACCGGCGCCGATTGCACCAACAACACCAGAGGTACCCTGGGCACCTTCGCCACCCCACTCGGCTGGCCATGACTCGAAGCTACCTGCGTTCTCGCCGTTTAGCAACCAGGTGTCAGGAGCGGCTTTTGCCATTGTGTCGGTGAAGTTACCGGTGGTACCTGACTCATCTGAACGGTGAACAGGTGTGATGGCTAGGTCCGGTAGGTCAACGCCTGGGTTGTCTGCAGCAATCTTTGCATCACTCCAGTTGTTGATCTCTCCGGTGAAAATCTCTGCAACTGTGTCAGGAGTCATGTTCAATGAGTCAATGCCCTCTAGGTTGAACATCACGGCAATTGGAGAAATCCAAATTGGGAATTCAAACATTGGACCGTCAACTGGATCACAGTTTGGGTGTGGGGTGTCTAGCTCCTCCTGCTTTAGAGCGGAGTCAGAACCAGTTAGGAAGGTCAAGCCCTCTTCGAACTGGTCACGGCCAGTTCCTGAACCGGTTGGGTTGTAGTTCACGGTGACTCCTGGGTTTGCAGTCTGGAATCCAGCTACCCAAGCTTCCTGGCCAGCGGCCATAGAAGATGCACCTGAAGCGTCAAGAGTTCCCTCCAGTGCTGGAGCTTCCTCTTCGGCTGCGTCCTCCGACGAGTCAGTTGAACTGTCTGAAGATGAAGAGTCAGTTGTGGTCTCCTCTTCTACTGGCTCTTCGTTAGCGGCACATCCGCTGAGAACCAATGCACCGGTGATAGCCAGTGCTGAAAGCTTTACAAGCTTGTCCATTTAATTACCTTTCCTAAGTTTGCGTAGGCGATGACAAAACTAGGCAGTGTTAGAGAATTAAGACTGGACAGTTGGTAAACAATCAGTAAACAGTTTTAGGCGGCAGCCTCGACGGAGGCAACTTCTGGAGCGTTATAAGTTTCAACCCCAACCACCTGGCGGGTCTTTAGAGACATCCGAATGACCATCATTTCCGCTGGGGCGAGCGTTCTTCCCTCGTGGATTTCGACGCTTTTGTCATTTTTGGCGTAATCACTGATGGTGTCTAAAACTGTTGGCAGAGCGGGTCTGTGGGTGCAAAGAATCATGGATTTATGCTCTTTTAGGCTGTCTTTGATGACCCTGGTTGTCTTTGCTGGGTTTCGCTTATTTCCCAGTTCACTGAGCTGTGATCTCTCGATGATTTTTAGTTTCTGCTTTTTTCCAAATGGCTTTACTGTGTCAAGGCATCTTTTCCAAGGAGAGGTGACAACGCGTCGGATGTTGAATGCCCCCAATAGCTTGGTCAGTGATTTGGCTTGAAGTTCTCCAGTTGAAGTTAGCGGTCTTTCCCCATCAGTTTTACTCCACTCACTTCTGGGCATTGCTTGGGCGTGACGAAGCACGATAATTGCTCGTGTTTCTAATTCGCTTTTTTGATAAAGCTCAAAAGCTTGCTGCAGCAGTTCTTTGTCTCTTTCGTAGGTGAGCAATTTCTCCGCTTCACCAACACTCACCCAGCGAATCTCATCGATTTCTTTATTCGGTTTGAATTTGGCCTTGGAGAGTTCTTTGTCGGTCACCTTTGATGACCAGTAGTGAACTTCTTTGGAGATTCCCTTGGGGAGGTCGTAGCGGATCTCAGTGAGCTTTCTGCCAAGGCGGACTTTGATTCCCGCTTCTTCTTTGGTTTCCCTAACAGCCGTCACCGGAAGAGTTTCACCAGGGTCTTGTTTGCCCTTCGGCCATCCCCAGTCATCGTATTGACCTCGATGGACAATCAATACCTTGAATTGATTATTTTCGACTCTCCAGCAAATAATGCCCGCAGCGTAGATTTTCATTAGCGCAGCTTCTTTTTCTCCAGTGTTCTCTGCATCAACATATCTTGATAATCAGCCAA
Source organism: Microbacteriaceae bacterium (assembly GCA_965660355.1). Taxonomy (GTDB): domain Bacteria; phylum Actinomycetota; class Actinomycetes; order Actinomycetales; family Microbacteriaceae; genus CAJXVY01. Next base: position 3,637 of record CBFHZN010000008.1, on the reverse strand, counting down.
GTGACCACTTGGGCCACTGGTTGTTCTTATCCACTGCGAATCACTGTTTAGATCCCAAGCGGAAATTTCATCACTCATCGCCAGATCAAACACTTCATGCAGTTCATTCATGTGATCAGCTTGGCTGAGTCTCACTATCGCCTCAACCCTGCGATCAAGGTTTCTATGCATCATGTCTGCAGAGCCTATATAGATTTCTGGGTCACCGTCGTTATCAAATGCAAAGATTCGAGAGTGCTCTAAGTATCTGCCCAAGATGGATCTAACTTTGATGTTTTCACTGAGCCCCTCGACACCAGGAATCAGCGCACACATACCTCTGACTACCACTTCGATTTTCACACCAGCCTGGCTTGCCAAATAAAGCTCATCGACTATCTGCTCATCAACCAGTGAGTTCATTTTCAGTCGGATCCGACCTGGTTTGCCAGATTGAGCAATTTCAGCCTCTCGCTGGATTTTTGAGGTCAGCCCCTCACGGATGCCAACCGGGGAGGTGATTATTGACTCATACTCACTTGTTGCCGAGAAGCCGCTGAGTTTATTGAAAAGCTTTGTTAGATCCTCACCAACTGTGTCATCGGCGGTGAGTAATCCAAGATCTTCGTAGTACCTCGCAGTCTTTGGATTGTAGTTTCCTGTCCCCACGTGGCAGTAGCGTCTGAGCCCACCGGATTCCTGTCTGATAACAAGTGAGAGCTTGCAGTGAGTTTTTAGACCAACCAGTCCATAGACCACGTGCACTCCAGCACTTTCAAGCTTTTTAGCCCAGGTGATGTTGTTTTGCTCATCAAATCTGGCTTTGATCTCCACGACTGCCAAAACCTGCTTGCCACTCTCAGCAGCCTGAATCAAGGCATCAATGATTGGTGAGTCTCCACTTGTTCGATAAAGCGTTTGCTTGATGGCCAAGACCTGCGGGTCATTGGAGGCTTGTTCTAAAAAGGCCTGCACGCTCGTTGCGAATGACTCATATGGATGATGCAGTAAAACATCTCGCTCCCTGAGAGATCCAAAGATGTCCGCAGGTTCATCATCGGCTGATTTTAGATATCTATTAGTTGTGATCGGGTGAGATTCGAAGTGCAGTTCAGGCATTCGCATAAATGCAATTGCTGTTAGCCCTGTGAGGTCTAATGGCTCCGGCAGGTGATAAACATCGGTTTGTTCGATGTTGAGCTCTCTTTGCAAAATGCTCAATACCTGCGGGTCAATATCTTCTGCCACCTCAAGTCTCACCGGAGGTCCAAATCTGCGCCTGAGGAGTTCTTTTTCTAATTGGTTGAGAAGATTGTCCGTTTCTTCCTCATCAACTTCCAAGTCTTCATTTCTGGTTACACGAAAAGTGTGGTGCTGGACGACTTCCATTCCTGGAAACAGAGCTTCCAGGTTTTCACCGATTATGTCCTCAAGTGGCACGAAGCGGTTTTTCTCAGCATTTGGCACCTTCACAAACCGAGGAAGTAGTGGCGGGACTTTCACCCTTGCAAAATGCTCTGAGTTGTTTTCTGGGTTTCTAAGAACAACCGCCAGGTTCAAACTCAGTCCTGAGATGTAGGGAAATGGGTGAGCTGGGTCAACAGCCAGTGGAGTCAACACCGGAAAGATCTGCTGCTCATAAAACTTATTCAGCTCTTGTTTTTCATCCTCTGTCAACTCCGACCAGTGCAGGATGTCAATCCCAGCCTTGTCCAATAGTGGATTGATTTCATCTCTGAAAACTTCAGCATGCCTTGCCTGCAATTCGCGGTTTCTAGAGGCAATTTGCTCAATCACTTCTTGCGGGTCTTGACCACTTGCACTTGGAACCGCAATGCCAGTTGCGATTCGACGCTTGAGGCTTGCGACTCGGACCATGAAAAACTCATCCAGATTGGATGCAAAGATCGATAAAAAGTGAACGCGCTCCAAAAGAGGCAACGATTCGTCCTCGGCCAGTTCCAAAACCCGCTGATTGAAATCAAGCCAACTCAGCTCACGCTCACTGAAGCGATTAGCGGGCAAGGCATTTTCATCAATCACAGAGTTAAGCATGGCATAAACAACCACCGATGATTGGGGCAGTTAATCTTCTTTACTCAGTGTTTGATTTTGCTTCACTCTTAGCTCTGGATTCTTTGCTGAGCATGTAGCCAACGTTTCTGACCGTGGTAATCAGCGATTCCATCTCTCCAAGTTTTGCGCGAAGCCTTCTGATGTGCACATCAACTGTTCTGGTTCCCCCGAAATAGTCATAGCCCCAGACTTCACTGAGAAGCTGCTCACGGGTTAGCACCTGTCCTGAGTGATCGGCTAGATATCTCAGAAGTTCGAACTCTTTGAATGTTAAATCCAGATTTTTACCATTTATTTTTGCGCTAAAACTTCCTTCATCGATTTTTAACCCCGTCGGCAGATCCGCGCCTGAGCGGACCTTTTCGAGTGAAAGCCTGATTCGGGCCTCAATCTCGGCGGGACCGGCACTGGTGAGAATGAAATCATCAACGTGCCAATCGGGATTCAGTGTTGTGAGCATTCCCTCTCCGCAAATCAGCAAAAGTGGCCTTGAGCGTCCAGCGCTGTGAAGCAATTGGGCGAGGGATTTGATTTCATTGAGATCTTTGCGACCATCTAGCAGTGTCAGGTCGTGATTTGGGGCATTCACCAAAGCGGCAGCCTCAGCGGGGAGGTAGCTAACGTTGTGGCTCATCAAGCCCAGTGCAGGCAGCGGTGCCTCAACTGAGTCATTTGATAAAACAATAATTCTTGCCATAGCCGCTACTTTCTTCCCCCAAGAATAGCCTTAGAAGCCTCAGTAGGGGAAAATTCGATAGATTGACCCTGTGATAAAACATTGGGCTCCAATCATAAGCATCTGGCTATTGGTGTTGGGCTTGGCGATTTTTTCAAGTTTTGCGATTGAAGCAGAAGACAGATTTCCAATCTTTGGAATGCTGGCTGCTGGATCACTTGCACTGGTTTCATTGCAACACCTTGTGGTTGCAAGACCAAATGAAACTGTTAGGCAAATGGTTTATGTTGCAACGGGGTCTTTAGGAATCATTGTTATCGCCACGGCTTTTGCGTTGCTGGTCTAGGATTGAAACATGCTTTTAGCTCTGGAAATTTTCTTTTTAGGACTGTTGGTTTTGGCATCGCTTGCGATTGCTGGAGTCAGTGGTTTGGTTATATACAAGCTGTACAAAGGTCAGAAGTAGTTGGTTTTTCAACTACCAACCGACCTACCGCTTGAACTCACCCCCTTTGCCTTTCTGGTTGGCCTATGGAGGGGAACAGGTGTAATTAGCTATAACGATGGCGAAAAAGAAATAGAAACCGAGTTTTCACAAACAATCAGTTTCACCCATAACGGCGATAACTATTTGAAATACGAATCAAACGTCAAATCCTCCAAAGAAGACCTGCTGTTGCCAAGTGAATTGGGCTACTGGCGTTTAGCGCGGGATGCCCAAGCTGGGGATGCAGGCCCTGGATTGCTGCCAGCGAAAGGTGAGCGGGACATCAAAACCCGTGAAGACCTAGAGCAATACAGAAACAACGATGAAGGCTTTGATATCGAAGCCGGCATCATGCAGCCAAGTGGGATCAGCGAGCTTTATTTTGGAAACATCAAAGGTGGCAGAGTTCAATTGGCAAC
>CBFHZN010000007.1:0-70104 GCA_965660355.1 Microbacteriaceae bacterium | reverse complement strand
CATAAGCAATAGTTTTTCTGCCATTACTCTCTCGAACAACTTCAGGCAATACGGTTTCGGTTTGTTGTGCAATCAAACCAACACTACGATTCTCTGGTGCAATCTTGAAGTTATAGTAAACACCTTCAAGATCATTCACAATATCAAGTGCATCGATGATGGTAGTAATATTTTCTTTTTCACGTTCATCAGATAATGAAGTTGCCTCACCAGTAACAATCAGATCACCATCAATGGTAAACTCACCACCCGATGGCGTAACGGTAATGTCGCCATTTGCATCTTCCTCAAGGCCACCGCCACCTGCATCAATGAATGAAAGTGTACCAGCACCATCTGTCGATAATACTTGACCGTTTGATCCATCTGAGTTCGGGAATGTGAGACCAGATGCAACAAGCGAACCAGTGTTCAATTCACCCGAAAGATAGAGGTCGCGCCATTCGACCGAGTCTGAACCAAGATCATAAGTCCCGGTGGTTTCAGGTAAAATATTTCGTACTGCAGCAATATCGTTACCTGTTAAATCAAGATTATCGCCTGACGGCAATTCCTTGATCTTCTGTGATGATTGATCTAATATAAGTGGAAAATTATTTGCCATTTTTATCTACCTATTTAATTCAAAGTGATTTGAACTGGTGTGTCGATGCGTGTAAACGCTATTGCTTTTGGATCACGAAATGACTCATTATCAATTCGTAGAAAATTTCTTAATAAATTTGTTAGTGATATGGTGACAGTAGTTGACTCTCTTGTCTCAATATCAAGTTCGCCATAACTAATATTAAGAAGATCAATAGAGCCAGCACTATCAACACCCTTTGCTAAATTTGATAGACCAAGACTTCTAGACATACGAGTTCCTTATGCTTGTGACTCTGACCAACTGATCTTACCCGTCACAATGAACGGATTATTAAAGTTAATACCGGTCACCTGTTGTGGTTGAATCGCAAGGGTCAATAAGTCAGGCCCTGCCGGGAAAATGCCATCGCCTCCCAGAATGCTATTACCAATCTCCAGAAGTTCTTCCAGATCAACCGTGATAGAACCTGCCGATGACTTGGTACTAAAGATCGTAATACCGTCCAACAGTTCATCACCCGCATTGTGTTTGATGATTTCACTAAGACTTGGTCTCGGTGCTTTCTGATATCCCAACACACTTGGCAATGAGTTCTGGATCAAGAACAACTCGATATCTCGGTTACTTGTCACAGATGCCTGTTGTAATGCTAACTGCATTCGGTTAATAATCTCACGTTCACCCAATGCACCTGTCAAACCACTATCCACACTTGGCGCGAGTCGGACACTAATCAAAGGAAGTGGTCGAGTCAAGTCAATCAAGTTAGGTTCGCCAAAGGTGATTGAACTGCCATTGGTGAATGTCGAGTACACACTACCTCCGGTCGGATCCGAAGATGTTGCGGGATAGTTAAGGAATGCTTTACTGTTCCCACCATCGACCGTCAACTGGGTGATAAAGAGTTTTTCTTCTTCTGCGCCCGAGATGTTCGCGGTCACGGTCATACCAGTGTCCAGTGTGTTCGCGACCGACTCACTAATCGGAATCGCATACACAAACACCCGTCTACCATCGATCGTTACCTGTTCAAAGGTGCTGTCACCGGTCGATGTGGTCGCACTCGACCCGCCGTTAGTAAATGCAAACGGAACACTCTGACCTGTGAACTGGTATGCCTTGTCATCATCGAATGTGCCATCCATGATAATAGAAGTACCAAAGTGGAACAGAGTCGGCGCAGTCGTTGCATTCCGACCATTCTCGATCTCATACCTTGCAGGCAAGTTACCCGAACGGAAGTATGATTCGTTGAGTTTGTTGTTATGGACATACTCATGAAGATATCGGACATGTCCTTTATTGTCCTTAAATCCATACCGAATCTTACCCGCACCATACCAAGAGTAATCCATATATGCCATCTGAATCTTGGTGATATCCAGATTAAACCCAGTAAATCCGGTTCCGTCTGCTTTGTCCAGATTCCACTCTTCTTGAGGTGTGCGTGTATCGATCGTAACCGTACACTTCACATTGGTAGAGTCCAATCCACGATATGCGGGTTGGATAATCATTCGAGAGTCTGAACTGATTTCGTTAACAATATAGGTCTGTCCCCGAATCACTACCTTAGAGTCTCTTCGAAGTTGGGTAGTGAAACTTGTGTCATTACCTGTCACCACCTGACTTCCCCGGGTCACATTGATTGTGCCCGCGATCTGTTTGGTACTACTTCTACGAACCGCATAAAGTTTCTGACCATCAAACTCATAGAAGAATCCATTCTGATCGTCAAACATTCCAGCGCGAACAAAACTCTCTGTCCAACCATCCCGAACATAGGTCGGGAATCCACCTGCTCTCACATCGGTGGGAGTGCCTGGCATTACATAGGTAAATGTGAATGGATCTTCAACGCTATTGACCGTGAAGTTACCATTATAGAAGTTTTCGCCTGTGGTCACTGTCGCGTCCGAGACCGTGATTGCGTCCCCAACCTGAAGGTTATGTTGTTCCTGTGCAACAATTGTCGCAACATTTCCGGTCGAACGAATCAGAACTTTCACAATTCTCGGAGGGTTGAAGTTAATCGCAAAACTGGTTTGAATACCCTTACCAGACTGATAGCGGAAATATTTACGAGTCTGTCTTGCGATTCGACTGTTAGGACTTGTACCAGCAGTAATATCTACCCCACCATCAAATGGTTTGTGGAGTGAGAAACCATCGGGTCTCAGAGACAACTGGGTTACATAGTAGTATTCTGCATCTGTAATATTAGTTGATGCAGACTCGAAAACAGTCATTGCGGTCGGAGAGGTAATATCATTGACCGTAAACTCTTCAACAAAAGTGCCATTGTTAATATCAATCTTGTCGAATCGTTTAAATGCAGTAAGGAAGTTAGTCCCACTACCCTCAATGATTCTACTGCCCGAGTTAATAGAGATCGTTCCGTCACCCTTAATTGCCTTGATTACATTGGAACTTGTAATGATGTGTGTTCCACTCTGTGAGGTAAGGCTAAGTGCATTATTTGATCTTGCATCAATACTACTAGACGCAAGTTTGATTGTGGTATCATCCACGACAATCGCAAACGTATCAGATGCGCCGGAAGGAAGAATAGTAGTATTACCATTCTCATTATAAGTAACCTTTTCACCTGTAATCAGGTTATGATCTTCCGAGAATGTGATCGTATTGTCCACATCGTTAATGTTCGAAGATGTGAAGGTGAACTCTCGAATCGGGATTCGGAAGTCACTTGACATGTCAAATGTGTTAGGAGAAGGCACATCAATAATTTCAAAAACACCGTCATATGCGCCTACCAGATTTGCAACAGTAAATCCGTGGGCTTCTGTTCCTGTACCATCAAGAAGAACTACCCCTTCTTCGGTCTGTACCGTAAATCTAAGTCCCCACCAAGGAAAGGATCCACCACCACTAAAGTTTACTGCCGATGTTGGCGCAACCTGAATATTAAATCCACCACTTCCGCTAGGACTCGCCAATAAAGAACTAATATCTTTGCTGACAAAAGTAGTGCTGACGGTATAGATTGCGGTATCGCCTTGATCATCAAATTGTCCAATTCGATATGAATCGCCATCATCAAAGGTGATATCTACATATTCAGTGCTTGAGCCAAAGTCCCCCCGAAATTCAATCTGGGTAATTTGCGCTGAACCTGGCGCGAATCCGGCCGGTGTTTCTATATCGACAAAATATGTTGCGGAGTTATTAACACTCCTTTCAAGAACCGGAGTTACTGTAGCACTATTTCCAGAACCCGAAGTAGAAACAAAAAGTCGGTTATCATTTAATCGATCTAAAAATACGGTCTGACCATTCGTCAATGGAGGTATTGCTGTACCACTGACATTTTCATAAACCGCTTCTGACTGGGCAGTAATTTTATGGTTAGAAACAAAAACCGTATTAAACGTTTCATTGTCGACCTGATATTGAATGGTGAAGTTATCCGGAACCCTTGCAACATCATCTGTAAATGGACTTTGTTGGGTCGCAATTCGGATTAGGTCATCATTGATCGTAGAGACTCTTGCCTGAAAACTCTGAGGCATGTTCGTAACATTACCTTGGTTATCACCAAACGCAAATCTTTCGCCATTCGAAAAGTCAGTCGAGTCAACATTGATCGTGACAATCTGACTATCCTCAATTCCGTGATCTGAAGAAAAGATTGTGTTTCTATCACTTGTTAAGGTTCTGGTAAAGATATAGAAAATTTCAGATCCAGCCCCATATGACTCATTCGTACCTTCAAAAAAGTCAATTTCAAATGTACCAGTAGTAGCAGTCGAACTAATCTCATTATTAAATTTAGGGCCAATTGTCCCATATCTGCCATTGACTCTTTGTTCAAACCGGGTACTAAAACTGTCACCGAAATTAAAACTAAAACTTGGCGTTCTATTCTGGAATGCAATTACTGTATCTGGCTGATCGACACCCAACCCAAAGTTAGAGTTAGTGTTTTCTTTGGATAACATCAGATCACTACCGCTGGCGTTAAGTTGTGATTCTGATAGATCTGCGGATGTTAAATTGTTAGGATCGGCCGGAGGTTGTTCTAATAAATCGAGTGCAATTTCATAACGATTACCACTATTGGTCGCAAAGGTGCCGACACTGGTGCCACATGATGCTTGAACCTGAATGAACAAATCTCCGCCAGAATTAAAGGTGGATGATGTGATATCAAGTCCATCAAATATTGGTTGATTGTTCGAAGTATCGACAGCAGCATTCAGAGTATTGTCCTGACTTCCCGGCGTATACAAATTTTCGGTAAATCCAGCAATTGTTACAGTAACATCCTCGAATGAACTATTCACGTCACCCGCAAGAAGAACATTCTTAATAAAGATCTGAGAAGGAGTAGTCCCGCCAAACGCCTGAGTAATATTAAGATTATATGTGGTTGTGTTTGTCGATGTTGTCCCAACCCTAGAAGTCCTAAACGCTTCGCCTTCCAATACCTGTCTAAATGTAGTTTCTCTGGTTGTTCCGGATGCTCCTTCGACCTTGTAGATTAAACCTAAACGAGCCGCCCCAAACTTATTGTTCAAAGTTGACAGGTTAATCGGGCCAGTTAAGTCTTTGGTAGAATGTAATTCAATAGTATCTGAGTCAACAACCTTGACATAGACGACCGTGCCATCATTGATACCGCCATCAGTCAATTCATGATATGGCGTATTGAATAACAGAGTATACCCATCTCTTAAATTATGAGATGCCCATGTTACTTGATTATTAACAGTATCCCAATCTCCGGTGCCAAGATATTGGCTATATGTACTCTCCCAATCATATGCGACCACAGGTCTTTCTCGGAAAGAACCTCTACCAGTCGCGGTTTGCATATCGATATCGATAGACTCGGAGAATGATGCTTGGGTATCAACAAAAGGACGACCATCAGGTGCGGTCGCTTCGCTATTTTCAATACTTAAAATCTTGGGCCCGACCGTGTTTCTCAAATACACTTTGGTATTTTCAGAAAACCCGTGGGTCTCGTTGGTGGTTACTGAAATTGTACTCACATCCGAATCATCAGTAATCGCACCGTCTGCAGTACTTACCGGGAGAGTCGAACCTTCGAAGAACTTACCCGGGACAATAGTGGTATAACTGCCACTAATGTCTCCGGTCGAGTTAGAAAGAATATCTAGTTCAAAGAAAAATGTCGTGGTGCTAGGCACATTGGTTACAATAAAGAACCCTTGTGCTTGATACTGATCCACACCCTGAACGTTAATCGGGTCTCCAATAGAAAGACCATGAGGAATTTCGGTTGTAACCTTAACCGCTTTACTTCCAGACACTGTTTCGACCGATAGAATATCATCGATCGGAGTATCACCAGAATTGTTGAATACAGTAGGAACATTGTTAACTGTCTGGACAGTCTCCCATTTTGTCCCCTGCAAACTATACTCAAAGTCAGTATCAATCAGGTTCTGGGGATTACTAACTCGCATCTTACCGACCGGATCTAGAATATCCTCGGCTGGCGTGATTTCTTGATAGTCCTCCTGATAGAAGATCTGGAGAACATCGGTATCACTCATCGAAGTTGTGTCAAACTTTAATGCGAGTTCGGTCTCATCGGTAGTTGCATTATATGATGTACCTAAAAATCCTAGATTAGGATTCGCAAAATTAAAGATGATAGAACCATCAGTGACATTGGTGATCAGAAGGAATCTTTCTTGTGCTAATACGCCCTTGACATACACAATGCCCTCTGATGCACTGAATCTATAATTTCCAACTACTAACTTCTTAGACATATTTTATCCTAATGCGATAGAAAGCGCGACTGCAGTTGATTCGTCAAGAAGATTTGACCCACCGACCGACACAGTTTTGTTAGCGGCAACATTGATATTACCGTCTACGTTAATGTCACTGTCCAGATTTAGATTACCGAACTTTTGAGTCGAAGAACCCAAATCAAGGTCTTCTCGACCCGGTACGATTCCGTCTTCAACTGTAAAGGGGGACTTTGCCATTTCTTCTCTTCTCCAAACTAAAACTATTTATACTATTTATCCATCAAGGAGTATATTACCTTGACCTTAGATGTATTTGCGGATGCCATGGTGACTTCAAGCGATGTGGTAGTGGCGTCTTTGACCGCATCAAATGACGCAAGCGCACTATCACTAGAGAACAAAGTACCATAGGTCGTAATCAACGGATCTCCGCTGTCCACTGTCAAAATCAACGACTCAGAAATCTGGGTATGATTGGTCGCACTATCGTCTACCGTAATGATCAACTTAGCGCCCACATAACTGTCATTCTCATACAGATTGATATTGGTCGGTGTCGTGCTAGAGATGGTAGAGACCAGACTGCCATTCAGATTATGGTTTCCGATCTGTACTGTGCCTGTGAAGGTCGCATTACCATCACTATCAATATTCGTTCCGTCTAGGTTTGTATTCCGATAACCCCAGATCGAGACTTCATCGCCACTATCTGCGGGTGATGCAAGAGAGACCACACCGGTTGCGGGATCAAATGTGAACTGGGAATCATCTTGAAGCACACCATTTCGGAACACCTGAACCTTGCCGTTGACACCCGCTTCGGTACTGAAGTCGGTTGTTCCCGCACCGGTGACATCATAATAGTAGTCTTCAAATCCTACATATCCTGTTGCCGAGTCGCCGGGCGTGCCTGCCGCCACAGTCTCAAAAGTAAAGTTCCCATTTCCGTCTGTCTGAAGAACCTGACCCGCAGTCCCGTCAGTAATACCAAATGCAGTGATCGAAGTTGGAGTGTTAGTAAAGTTATTATAGTCAAGATAGTATGACCCTTCCTGACTGTCTAACTGATCCGCATTGATACCACCAGCGGACGGAGAACTACCTTCGTTCTCTCTCGTAAGAATCTGATATTCAACGCCAGCTGCATTTGTTACTTTCCAGTAGTCGCTTGACTCATCCCATCCAATCGTGACATCATTAGAGATACCCCGATTAACAAGAATTGAAACATCATTTGTGGGTGTTGCGGTTGAATCGAGTCCTGCGTTTAGAACCAACGAACCGCCGTCTTGTGTTACATTGATTCTTGGGGTTGTGACACTACGACCAACACCATCATTGACTGTCAAAGATCCATTTACAGTAATGCCACCGAAGTTTGCGGTAATACCCGCAAATTCGACAGATGCGCCTGTAGAAACATCCTGACCGATACTGATCTCATTTCCGACTGTATCTACCGTGACGCCTGTGCCCGCGCCTACGCGCGAGACCACATAGTTGGAATCGACCAGAACCAAAACATCACTGTCTGTTCTTGATGTTGTGTAATAAAGGTTTGATCCCTCACCGACATCATCTGTTGTTTTGGTCGCAAGTCGAGTATCAAACGAAGAATCGAAATTAGAGATATCTAACTTGGTCGCAAGTTGGTTGGTTACCGTACCCGCAAAATCACTGTCGTCTCCAAGTGCGGATGCTAGTTCATTCAGAGTATCCAGTGCGCCTGGCGCACCCCCAACCAAATCATCGATTGCGACTGTAATGTTACTGTCGACATATTGTTCGGTCGCAAAGGTTAACTGGCGTGATTGGATATAATCTGAGTCGATTAACGAAACAACTTCATCCGAGTCAAGAGTAATCTGCCTTGACTGGATATAGTCCGAGTCAATCAGAGAGACGACCTGACCGGAGTCAAGAGTGATCTGTCTTGATTGAATGTAGTCCGAATCAACAAAGACTGTAAGATCAGCAGAATCAAGAGAAAGGACACCCGCAGTCGGATTGAAGGTCAATCCAACTCCATTAGACACAACATCCGAGAGTGCGCCTTTTACATCTGAGTCAAAATCAGTTGGTCTAAATTGTGACACTGAATGTTACTCCTTACTCTATAAAGTATTGACCAGTGATCAATACCTTTCCTGAACTTGGGACGGTGAGTTGTCCAGTGTTGCCCGCACCGTCTTCTGTGTGTAATGTAATCTCTTGAGAGTTACTGGTCATTTTACTGATCAGATTGTCATAGTTTGTATATGTGATTGTTCCATCGGTCGACACCGGGAACACATAATCCAACGAACCTGTATTCAACGAAGTGAATGGCAATCCTTTAATCAATAGATTGCCTGTTCCTGTATGACCAGTCCATTCGACCTGAAGTGTAAAGTTGACCGCATTACCGACTCTTACAAATTGTCCGACCTGAGTCGAATATGTTGCAGTACCTGCACTAGACTCACCTTCGACTGTCGGTGTAAATGTGGTATTTCTATATTGGTCGATTCGGTAACTATCATTTGTACCTCCGACCAATATGCCACTCGAAACCGTGACCTCTTCGAATGAAGGTCTTTCTTCGGGTCTCTCGAATGACTGAATCTGAATCCTGTCCGAAGAATCTAATCCCGAAGTGAAGTTAACAGACACGCCGTCAATAGCATTATAGTCTGTCTGGGGATTCATCAGAACCCCGTTGTTGAATACCTTGATCGCACCTACATCATATTGTAGGAGATCGCCGTCACTGTCATTTCCGGACAGAACTTTTTGTCCCGCAGAATCGACCGAGAAGTAAAAGTCTCGGTATGGTGTCTCGGGGTCTTCGTCCTTAAACTGTGTTAATGCAAAGACCTGTACAAAATCATTGAGTGCAAGAGGTTCGTTAAGAACAATCGAGACACCACTGGTTGCGGTATAGTCAAGTGTGGGGTCAAGCAAGACTCCGTTAACATATACCTCGACATATCCAACCTTGTACGCCAGCGCGCGTGAGTTATTGTCAAGACCCGTGATCGTAGTCTGTGCGGCGCTAGCGGTATAGTCATACTCCGCAATCTGTAGGTCAGATGTAAATGACAATACCTGTACAACATCCAAATCTTCGGTCGGATTGACCAGAGTAATCGTAGACCCATCGGATGCCGAGTAATCTTCGTCCGAATCAAGTAGAATGCCATTGAGATATACGTTGATCAGACTCGGAACATAACTCAGTGAACCACTGCTGTCATCGTCTAATCCTGTAAATACCGTCTGACCACTGTCCGCAGTATAATAGTATTCTTCGTATGCGGTCGCGCCTGCGCCCGTCACGGGCACGCGCGCGGCGACATAGTCAGAATCGATCAGATCAATGACTTCATTCGAGTCCAGAAAATCATAGGTGATCTGACGCGATTGAACATAGTCCGAATCAACAAGGGAGATAATGTCCGAGTCGACCCGCACACTGGTATAATAAAGATTGTCGCCCTCGGTCAGGTCGGTCGTGCTTTTTCCCCCAAATTCTGTATCAAAGAAACTACCAAAGTCAGCGGTGTCTAACTTAAGTGACAGGGAGTTATTGATTGTTCCGATAAAGTCACTGTCGTTACCGATTGCTTCGGATATCTCGTTCAGAGTATCCAATACTCCGGGCGCACCATCAATCAGGTTGGTGACCGCCGAGTCAATCAATGCGATAGTTTGTGCAGAATCTAGGACATCATATTGAATTTGTAATGACTGAACATAGTCTGAATCGACAATGTCTTGAACATCCGAATCAACTTTGGTCGTTGTATAATAAAGATTGACCGAACCTTCAACGATATCATCGGTCGTAAGTGACAACAACCTCTGGTTAAAGTCACTATCAAATCGAGTTGTGCTATAATACGGGTTATTGCCTTCCGGAATGTCGGTAGTGGTGATATCATCAATATCGTCAAGTGCAGACTGGACATTTCCGTCCGCACCACTCAATACGCCATTGAAGTTACTTGTGTCGACCAAGATATCTTGTGCGACATTGGTAAGAGGGACTACCTCAACCGGAACGGGAAAGAGTGTCCGAGTCGGACTGTTAGCAGTGCCTTCAAATCGAAACTCAAACTCGGGTGACCCAAAATTAGAAGTCCTGTTACCATAGTATTTCAGAACCACTCGGTCTTGTTCGGTAAATACCGTGTTTGGCAGTAATGCATTTGCCGAGAACTGTTCGTAGGTTTCTACATCGACTTCTGTTGTTGTGTTCGAGGTCGTTAAGAGTTCTTCGGTTCCGGTCGAATCTCGTTTATAAATCTCATAGTAGAAGTCAGCAGAACCAATTCCGGCAGATCTGCGGACACTACCGACCGTTGTAACATTGATAAATCCGGTCTCGCCGATGATAGTTGCAGAATCTGATACGAGAGATGCAATAAAAATATTATCGCTATCGATGACCCCGGTCGAAATATCAACTGGTGTCGAACCATAGTCGGAATCAAATGTAGAGGTTACAAGTCGAAAGTATCCGGGTACATCTGCTGAGTCATCAGTAGAATAATAGGTGACATTACTTGCAAGCGCAGAGATATCCAGTTTGCGTTCATCAATTTCATCAATAGCATTCTGGACATTGTCCGCAACATACCCGGTCAGGGTATTGTTATATGAAATATCTGTTGCAGTAAGGTTTGCGAGTTTATTGTCGACAGCCGTGTTAATCAGATCAGAGTCAATGAAACTACTAATCTGATTAGAAGAATTCTTATAGTAAATAATGCCATCAGCAAAGTTGATGGCAAGTTCACCATGATCTAAGTCTCCTACACTAGGTACTTTACCTACTACAGAAGACTTTTTAAGTCTAATCTTCGAATTCGACATTCTAAACCCTTAAAAAAGAGATGGATAGGGGGGCATAAAAATGCCCCCACATTCACCGTTATTTAGTATGTGCCGCCATCCAATTGATAGATGGTCACTGCACCAGATGATACCGCAAACTGATCCGAATCAAAAGATGCGACACCCGGATTAGTGAGTGTTGCAAGTTCTGCGGCGATTGTCAGTTCGTCTGTACCATCATTGTAGGTAAGGTCAATACCCTCACCCGCAGTCAACAGATTCGCAACCTCACTGTCGACCAGTTGTTCAAACGCAACACCGTCAATAAACAGTTGATCCGCAACATCCAACGGTTTGTTGGTTACCCACTTATCACCCGAAGCAGAATATGTAAATGTTGCGTCCGCACCATTGACCGTAATACCCGCACCATTTGCTTCGCCTGCGGTAGTCGCACTATCCGCAAGGATGATGTTCAGGTCGCCGATTGACAACTCGGTTGAGTTGAGGGTAGTGGTTTCACCTTCGACAATCAGATTACCGTAGATGTAAACGTTGCCACTATCACCGACCGGGGTTGGATCAAGGAAGAGATTACCACTCGATGTTCCGAGTGTATTGCCATCAAGTGTCAGATTATCAACATTGACCGATGTCAGTCCATTGAGATCTGTAAGCGTGTCTCCCAGACTGACCGAATCGGAACCCAGAACAAATGAACTGTTTTCCAACTGAGCGTTAGTAACACCCCCAGTCTTGATCGAGACCGCACCTGACGAAACACTAAAGTCATTGGTGTCAAAAGATGCGATACCTTTGTTGGTTGTGGTCGCGTCTTCACCGCTGACAGTCAGAACATTGGTTCCACTGTCATATGCGACATCAATACCTTCGCCTTCAACAACCGTAAGACCCTCGGTCAGAAGATCAATTGTGTCACCATTAAATTCCAGTGAAGTCGCAACACTAACAGTGGTCGCACTATCGAGTTGACCCTGAGCATTGACACTGAATACCGGAATCTCGGTGGTCGAACCATAAGAACCCGCAACAACACCGGTGTCATCCAGATCAAATGTGACTTCATCGTCCGTCACATTTGAGGTTAGTCCGGTTCCGCCCGAGAAGGTCAGTACGCCTGATACCGAAGAAAACTCATCCGAGTCCGCTTGATCGTCCGCAATACTGAACGAGACATTCGAGATTTGTTGATCGACATATGCTTTGGTAGTCGCATCACTGTCCGCAACCGGAGTACCAAGGTTGGTGATTCGAGATCCCGAAACATCTACATTCGATGCGGGACTAAGAATAACATTACCAGCAGATGATGAAAGGGTGTTTCCATCAATCGTGATATTGTCGATCTTGATTTGATCAAGTTTTGAGTCCGAGTCGGCGATCAGTGCCGTGTTTGCGGTTAAAGTACCAAAGGGTGCATTACCTTCTCCGCCGAGAAGATCAACATAGTACTTACCACCGATTACTTCGTGATTGGCTGCATCGCCGAGAGTTTCTGTGCCAGTACCGACATAGAGTCTATATCCTCCAGCACCATTAAAATAGGAATACGCTAGTTCACCCTGCGCTAGCGTACTCGGATTACCCGAGGTTCCTGAACGTTTAATTCTAATTGTTGATGCCATTAGTACTGGCCTCCATTTATAAGTTGTTTATCTAAAGTTAAAGTTGATTCGAAGTTATCACTCGATGCGTTATAAACCAACACATCTCCATCCGTTTTACCCGAAGTATCGATGCCAATAATATTATCAACATCGACCTTCGCCGGGTCAATTCTTTTTACGGGTTTCCCAACAGTAACTCTTCTTACCTTGGTAGTCCCCCGTGACGTAGTTTGTATCCGAGTCGTCATCTACTTACCTTGTTACTGATGGTGATACCTTCACCTTCCCTTCCAAGACTCTCTCGATAAGTTCATTACCATCCGAGTCATTAAAAGAAATTTCTACATCATAAACATAACGACCACGAGTGTTCAACTGGTCTGTTTCGGTATTTGTAAGGGAGAGAATAACGACCCCTTCGGTCGCGGGGTCGGCAATATTTGCGGCAAAATCAACAATATCGTCACTATCAACAGAGTTGTAGTGTCTTTTCATCTTAGCAGCTGCGGCATAACCAGTAAGGTCTTTCTTCGAACCGTCCTGTTCGACCAGTTCAACCTCAATAGCGACATCTGCGCCTTGGTCAATCGTGATTTCTTCGTATGATGCCATTCCCAGTTTCCAGATAGTAGAACACTTTCAAGTTTATTTATATGAAAAGGAAACTGGAGAACGGGTTATTCGGTACTTATTTCATCAATCACTTCATCTTGTAGAGTCAAAGAACCATCCGAAATATTAAAGATAAAGGACACCGTAATTCTTCGGCAGTCAGTACTCGCAGCGTGATAACAAAGTTTATCAGGTTCACCATAGTGACCGAAGTATCCTGCTTTACACTGCCATCCAGCATGGTCTTGCATGTGTACCATCTCACCGGTTTCGGGGTGTTTGTACTTAAACCAACCTTCTCCGGTTTCACTCCAAGAGAAAATCAGGTTATACGCAGCCGCATTTGCATTGTTGTGCCATGAGATGTAACCGCCTGGCGGATAAAAAGAGGTCAATGCGTTATTACGAACTCCCAGAAAAAACATCATCTGATCGTTGATATCATAGATTTTATCCATGATAGATTTTCTGTAGTCTAAGTCAACATTATCGGCGAATCTGTTGTGTTCGGGTTGGTGAGGTTTGAAGTTATACCCCACCATGTGATCGGGGAACCCTTCATGTTGTTCTCCCATATCGATAATTTCTTGTAAATACTCTTCACCCAACCAACGGTCTCGATTTTCCTGATCCCTCTCATTTTCACAGTAAAGATGGACATTATCCATAAACCCATCTGTGTTATAGAGATCAACATATTGATTCAGGATCTCAAGTAGTTCCTGATTACGTACCGGAATGTCTTTTAAAATTGGTTCTGCCATGTTCATATCCTAAAATAACCAAGTGACTAACGAATTTCTCCAACCTTTTGTGACCGGAGTGATTTGATGCTCTACATCATTTGACTTAAACAATACAGACTCGCCTATTTCAATCTGCACTTTTTCTCCGACCTCATCACTTTCATTTTTGTAGATGATAAGGTCGCCTCCTTCTAAATCTTCTGATTTATCTATAAGAGTAATAACCGACCATTCTCTTGCATAAGAATAATCATGAGTATCTTTATGCCTTTTAAAATGACATCCTTCTTCATATAACAAACAGTCCATCTGTCTGACCAAATGTTTGTTATCAAAATGATCCAAAAACTCTTGGGTCAGTTCTGGAAAAAGTCTGGGATCAATCTGGTATCTAATGGTATTTCTTCGGTTCTTATCTACTTTAGGTTTACCACCTTTCCCAAGGTCAGCGATTCCTGCTTTTTCTTTATGAGCTTGTTCACAATATTCAATCAGTTCTTCGATTAAATCGGAAGAAACAAATTTGGTCTTAATGTACCTTTCCATTAAATAATATAACCGTCTTTGTCTAGACCACAAGAGTAATGCCTTAGTACAACCTCTCCTTGTGGTTTTGTGACTGCCCAGTTCAGTGCATTGTAATAGTTCCACCGAAGGTCATCTTCAAAAATGCCCAACCTTAACTCTTGATATTTAGGTTCTTTTTCGATCAACCACCAAAGAGAAAACTGATCCCAAGAGCGTAGAGACTCGGAATATCCTTCAGGCCACCACTCTCCATCCATTTGTCTTCGTGTGAGTTCCCACCAGTCCTGCATGAATTCACGAACAATTGGTTTAGTCATGTCATAAAGACAAACCGCTCCACATACAGTGAACTTTTCTTTTCCTTCGGGCGTATCAAACTCACGTTCTGCATAGACATAAGAACGATCGTCTGTCAGACAACTAAACATAACATCATGATCGCCCAATTCATCGAACACATGTCGAATATCTTCGTGCTCGCACTCCATGTCTGCATCAAGATACATGGTGAGATCATACGGAGATTGCGCCATCCCATTTAACTTTTCGCGATAATGACTTCCACAAAAGACAACATTGTCAAAGAGTTCTTGATGTTGTTCTTCGAACATCCACTCTTCACAGAATAGAGTTATCTTTGCATCTTCATAATAATCTAGGATAGACTCTGCAAGATTGATCGCATATCGATAAAAGTTAATCTTGTTGGATGCGACTATAACATAACCCTTAGTCTTTTCCACTCGCCTTTTCCTCTTCTTCGCGTTTCTTTTCTTCCATCATGATCATGATAGCGTACATATCCACTTCGACTTTGGATTTTGCACGGCGAAGTTTGGACTTCAACTGACGATTCTTACAGTTCTTAATTTCTTCTACCTCGAATGCTTCGAGTTTGTAGTTGAAGAGTTGTTCGAGTTTGCGCGCCTTTGCGTGTTCGAGTTCTCGTTGTTTCTCTTCTTCTGCTTCTTTCTTTTTCCGTTCGGTGCGTTCTTCGGTATTCTTGTCAATCAGGTCAGAACCTAGAAAGTCAACCACTTCTTTGAAATCAGGATTCTCTTCTCCTTCTTCGGTGGTTCGTTTTAACTTCATTACCTGACGGGTTACCCGACCGACATCATCTTCGATCTCAAGGATGCAGTTTAGCATCTCCTTTTCGGGACTTTCCCAAAACGCATTGTCCATCCATTTTCTATAACTCATTTCTTTCTCCTACAAAGGTCATTATCGTTTAGTATTATCTATGCGGTTCTTACATAGAGGGTATAGGTCTCAATTACACTTGAACTTGAACCAATTGTTGTTCCCGTGAAGTTATCAACTATATTTCTACTGTAGTTTCCAACAAAGTCGCCCGCAAAGTTGGTAACTCGATTACGAGTAAAGTTTCCGGCAAAGTTTGTGACCCGGTCTCGGGTGAAGTTTCCTAAAAAGTTTGTAACTCGGTTTCGGTTGTAGTTACCCACAAAGTTGCCCCCAAAGTTACCAGCATAAGATGCAATATCATTTCGGGTACTAGTTCTAGTAGAAGTGCGAGTGAAGTTACCAAAAAAACTTGTGGCGCGGGATCGGTTATAGTTACCAAAGAAGTTGCCAAAAAAGTTTCCGGTAAAGTTACCAAAGAAACTTCCTGTACTCGTTCTGGTAGATGTCCTAGAATAAGGTTCTTGGTTGAACCGAATATAGTTACCTACAAATGTTCTGCTATAATTCTCGGTTCGGGTATAAAACTCAATCAGGCCTGGTTCGCCTGGCGCAATCGGCGGCCCTTCCCGGAAAAATGATGCGGTGCGACTAAAAGTACTTGATCTGAAACGCGCATATGCAAGAGCTCTAGTAAAAGTTCCTGTAAAGTTTCCGGTGTAAAATGCGGTAGCACTTCGGGTGCTTGTTCGAGTACTGGTTCTGGTCGCAGTTCTTCCGTAGTTACCAAAAAAGTTGCCCACAAAATTTCGAGCATAGTTACCACCAAAGTTACCTACAAAGTTACCCACAAAGTTTCGGGTACTGGTTCTGGTAGAAGTCCTTGTGCTTGTCCGAGAGTAGTTACCTACAAAGTCGCCCGCAAAGTTTCGAGCATAGTTACCAACAAAGTTACCCGCGAAGTTTCTTGCATAGTTCCCCACAAAGTCGCCCGCAAAGTTAGTTACCCTGTTACGAGTAAATGCGGAACTACGATTTCGCGTATAATTCGATTCGACCAAATCTTTTTGAGTATTGGTCGCAGTACCGACTGCTTTCCAAGAACCCGGATCGGTCGGCGTCCCTTCGGATGAACTTCTCAGTTGATATGAACCGATACCGCCATTGACTCGGGACGCTCTTACAAATGCGCCTACCGTGTCCGCAATATCACTATCTCCCATTTCCTGAAGATCACCATCACTACGCAAACCAATCGACCGAGTGGTGGCGGGGGCAGGCATTGTGGTTCTTTGGTAGATATTATAATCTACATTGGTTCCGTCTGTCTGTGTATCCGAAAACACACTTGACAAATGAACCGAATAATCTCCGCTCGGCGCAGAAGACCCCAATGCATAGATTCCCGAATAATCGGAGGTCGCAATCCGCGAATTGAGACGATCTGCCAAGACATTTAAGTCCGTATCGGTCATTTCATAAAGACTGGGATCGCCGTTGCTATCGACTTCATAACTGACTGGTCTTAGTGCGCCGGTCGAAGGAGATGCCGAACCTGCGACTTGGTATAGATTAGTCGTGGTTGACCCCGAAGAGATAGAAGATGCGGGATGAGTCCCAACGGGTTCGTTATAGAAAGTATCAACAAAATCACCGACCAAATGGTTTGAGGTAGATGTTAGGGTGATATCCCCGACATCACCTGTCGTACCCGCTAGGTTCGATTGACCGACCACATATGCAAGATAGTTCTCTTCCGTAGAAGAAAACTGTTGAAGGTCTGCGTTTGTGCCTTCTAATTTAAGTGGCGTGTCATTTGACATTCATCTAATCCTGTATCAATATATCCTATTTATGCGTATCTTACATAAAGACTATAGGTCTCGATCACACTACTGGTTGGTTGAATTGTTGTGCCAACAAAACTATCTATCAATGTTCGAGAGAAAGTGTCTGTGATATCACGACTATAGTTTCCGGTAAACGATGATGACCTTGTTCTCGTAAAGTCTCGGGTAAACGAAGAAGTTCGAGTACCTGTTCTTTCTCTTGTAAACGCAGATGTTCTGGTTCTGGTAGAGTTGCGTGTAAAGTTCAATACACTATTCCGTGTTGAGACCCGAGTATAAGTCGAAATTCTATTTCTCGTAAAGTCCCGGGTAAAACTGGTTTCGCGATCTCTTGTGAAGTTGCCGGTATAGGTAACTGACCGGGCATAGTTTCCAATAAAGTTACCTGTAAAGTTAACGGTTCTTGATCGGGTGAAATTGCCCGTAAAGTTACCAATAAAGTCGCCTGTAGTCTGACGAGTAAATGAAGAGACCCGAGTCCTAGAAAAAGACTCCGTCCTTGTGCTAGTTCGGGTGAATGATGATACCCGAGTAAAGTTGCCCGCAAAGTTTCCAGTGAAGGACTCAGTTCGTGATCTAGAAACCGAATATTCACTAAACCCCCCGGGGAAAGGCCCCGCCTGAAAAGCGCCTCTAAAATAAGTATACCCATCAGTACCGGGCACAGATGTTAATGGGCCAAAATCTTCAGATACAACAGTAATTCCGTTCCAAATAACTTCTGTAAGATTATCGCCGGTTCGAAAAACAAATGAACCACTGTAAAATGGGCCTTCGCTTACTGTGGAACTACTTGTTCGGGTGCTGGTTCTGGTAGATGTAATGTTTCTTGAATAGTTCCCGACAAATGACGGCGTTCTACTATAGTTACCAATAAAGTTTCGATTGTAATTGCCCGTAAAGTTACCCACAAAGTTGATCGTTCTCTGACCAACAAAATCGCCCGTGAATGATCCGGTCACTGTACGAGTAGAGTCTCGTGAAAATGTTAGGGTTCTTGTGAATCCCCTTGTGTAGTTACCCACAAAATCGCCAACAAAGTTTCCGGAGTATTCGCCAATAAAGGTGCGCGAATAGTTGCCGGTATATGCACCCGCAAAGTCCCGGGTATAATCGCCAACATAGTTTCCGATAAAGTCTCGACTATAGTTTCCTACAAAGTTACCTGAGAAGTCGCGAGTAAAATCACCCGCATAGTTGCCCACAAAGTTATCAACCGAGTTTCTTGTAAATGCACTGGGTCTTTGTCGGGTAAATGTCGAGACCCGATTTCGGGTATATGAAATCTCATCGGTCTCTTTCTTCGTATTGGTTGCGGTTCCTACGATTCTCCACGAACCAGTCGAAGGCGCACCTTGTGAAGATGACCTTAACTGATATGAACCGATACCTCCGGTCAGAGATCTTTGAGTCTTTGCTCTCTGACCCAGCGAGACCCTGACCTGTCTTTCGGTCATTCTCTCTAGCCCCTCAAAGTCGCCAGAGTCTCCCTGAGACCGTTTTACTGACATGATGAGGGTTGGGTTAGAGTCGCTGTCCAAAATCTGACTGGGCGCACTCTGTGACTCCCTACGGTAGATATTGTAGGTATTTGCGGTCGAGTCGTTTAGGGTATCAGTAAAGACACCGTTCAGAAAGAGATTATAGTCTCCACTCGGAGCGGTGGTTCCTAGATGAAACTGACCAAGATAATCTGATTGTGCGATTCTACCATTGATTCTATCGATCAATATATTCAGGTCAGAATCTGCCATTTCGTAGACACCCTCGGAACTGACACTCTCGGGCCCGTCCGTAGGGGGATTGTAGTATCCAACAGGTTTACGAAAATCCGAATCAGTCTCATCCGCACTACCTCCAACCTGATAAAGTTCGGTTGTGGTCGTACCCGAAGTAATTGCGGACGCGGGATGAGTCCCGTCAGGTTCATTGAAGAAGGTGTCTGTAAAAGACCCTATCGAGTTATTGCCTGTCGAACTGAGAGTGATATTACCAGTATCACTGTCACTCTCGATTAGATGTGTACCGACCAAGTATGCAAGATAGTTTTCTTCGGTAGGACTAAGTCTCTTTAGGTCACCTTGGTCAACACTCTGCAACTTGAGTGGTTTTGATTTCGCTACAGGCATAACAACCTAAATCCTATTTTATGTATTCAGTAGAACGCCATTCTCATCATATATAGCGATAATCTTACTTGCTAAATGGTTGAGGGCATCTACAATGCTTGAGGTCGCACCTGCACTATCAAATGATGCGGCGAGATTTGACAAAGCACCAATTCGCGCATCCAGTGCGCCTGAACTATCAAATAACTGAATCACGTCTGCACTGAGAGTATTTAGACCATCTACCACCGATGGGTTGGGGTTGGTGAGTGTCACAAAATAGTCTGAGTCAAGTTCTACTGTCGCACCGAGTTCTGCATCGTGTTCGTTGATCGCACCTACAAGTGTCTGTGCAATGGTAGTAAGTCCACCGCCTCCAATAGAATCTTCGATGGTGATCACATCCGAATGGAGTTCATTCAGAGATCCGACCAGTGTCTTCGAGTCAGTTGTAAGTGAAGATGAGTCTGCTCCGATGAATCCGTCAACAGCATTAAACGCACCGACCAGACCACCACTAACCGCAGTACTTGAGTATGAAAGAGTCGTTAACGAGGATGCGACCGATCCCCCGCCCGTGCCATGAAGGTCTGAATCTAGTTCATTGACCGCAAAGACAAGATCCGAGTCTTGAGTAGTGGTCAGAACAACGGGGTCACCAACATTATTAGAGATTGTATTAACATTGTCTCTAAAGATCTTGAACGTATCTGTTAACTGTGTTATTGGACGTGCCATCTACTTCTTCTCTACTAGTTGAGTGAGCAAAGACTTAATCTCTTTCATTTCGCCCTGAAGATCTTTGACAGTATCTTTCAGGTTCTCTTGCTCTTTTTGTTTGTGTTTTATCATCTGCCTACGTTTCCGAGAGGCACGAATCTCCTCACTATTTATATTGATAATCACTCCACTTTGTTCATCACGATAGAAGTCATCCACACCTTCGACCTTACGCAGTTTCCTACTCATCATATGTCCTTATGTTAGTGCAATACACCTCAAGTCTCGAATCAACGGAACCTTGGCGCTATTGGTAGATCTTAGGACAACCTTGACTTGGAACTTCCGGAACTCGGGTAGTTCTGCACCATTGAGGTTGTTTTCATCTCCAAACCCACCGATTGTATAACGGTACTCACGGAAAGTTGTTCTATTGGTGTCTGAAGGTAGGGTGTCATCCGCATTTGCCTTTGTCCATGCGATTGCTGACAACGCATCGTCCGCACTTGCAGTCTTGTAATAGACATCAAAGTCCGCTTCGGGTGGTTTGTTAGCAGCAAGGATAATCTTCAACCCAAACCCATCATTTTCCAGAGTCACCGGAATCGTCACATGTTTTGCAAGACTTGAACCCAAGAACGGATGTGTCTCTCTTACATATGACAACGGAATGTTGTCATTACTACTTCCGACCTGATAACTTTGAATAGTCACCACATCCCCACTGTCAATCTGTGCGGGGTCGTTAAACACAACATTATTACCGTCTTTTGCGGTATACTGTCCACGGTTAATCAAAGAACCAAGTGTGGGATCAGCAGAGTCCGAAACATAAACCGAAATGTAATCATTGTCTCCGGTTCCATAACTCAAGGTATTGCCAAAGTTATCTGTTCCGGTAAATGTTGCTTGATCACTGTCTGCATCAAACACAAATGTTTCGTCAGTGTCCGACTTCTGTTGGTCAATCAGGTTACCGATCAAACCAAGACCCGCTCTCTGCATATCAATCACAGGCGATACCTTGGTATCCGAAGTTGTCAGGTTGACCTGAACAATCGCAGACTTGGGTTTGTCAAATACCGCAAGTTCATTTGCTTCTTCGATCGGGTTTGCGATCATCTTAGGCGACTGGAAGTAATAGTTGCCATAGTTCTTGATCAACTCAAACGAATTGTCTTGACTGTATCGACCTGCAGATGGGTTGACCAAAGAAGATTGAGAAGTGAACTTACCCGAGAATGTCAGGGTAGTGTTCTCTGGTTTCAGGGTTTGGATAGTCGGATAGAGAGTCTCGAATGTCATATTCTGAGAACCTCTTACCTTACCACCACCGAATCGACCTCTTGAAGTCGAAGCGGAGTCGGCATCGAAACGATATCCTGAACCATCTGCTTCGGTTACGATTCTCTGTCCAAGGATAGAAGATCCGAGTACACCATTATAGGTCGTATCAGAGTCAAGTCCTTCGATCAGAGTAATGTCACCCGGTCTGAGTCCGTGGTTACGATTAAAGACCGTTACCGAGTTGCTACCGCTGTCCATATACAACGGATTCTTTGTGAGAATCGCAGGCGGAGCATTAACATTGGTAAGGAAAACATTGCCTTCATTTTCAAATTCTGCACGATACATCTGGAACGCAAGATCTTCGTCCTGAGACGGTTCCCACAAACGCGAGTTTTGAGACTTAAACAACGAACCAAGATATGGTTGTTTTGAAATTCTTCGTTCGGTCGTACCAAGTTCGAAGTCGGTCACTTGTGAGATAAAGACCTTATACTCCATAGAACTAGAAACCAAAACGATTGCATACTCTGTTGCGCCTCGAAGGTAAATCGGTTCTTCGAACTCAAAGTCTGTACCGTTCGCCAACATGTCAGAGACTGTCGGATTAGAACCAACAACTTCATCGATTGCAGTAACTTGAGCAGGTGTCTTAGTCACCTTTGATCCCGGAACAACCACATCAGAACTTGGCACGCCGTTCACTGTCGGACGAATCTCAAGTCTGCATGGTACATCGCCAGCATCCTTGGTCGCAAAATAAACTCTAACCTTAGTTAAGAACACCCCGTTCTTCTCATCCCCGCCATTGACCGCAAAGGTTTGTGCAAGGGGATCGGTATAGATCGCTGCTGGCGGAATGAACTCGGTTCGAGTACTTACATCTGTTGTCGTTTCCTGACTAACATTTTCGGTCACCGATGTCTCGACCTGAACATCTGTCGCAACGGTTGTATCAGATGTCACCTCGGTAGAAAGCGTAGATTCTGTCCGGAAGTCAGTATTTGATGTCGTAGATCGGTCACCAACAATCTCCAATACACGAGTACTATGAACCGTTTCTTGTACAACATCAATAAACCCGGTTGAGGTATAGAAGTTTGTACAGAAAGACAACGCATTGTCAAGGTCATATTTACTGATATCCAAGAGTGCAAACTCTTTGGTTCCAGTAGAAAACCGCATAGCACTGTTGTTCGGAAGTTCAAACTCGCCTTGAACTGTACCATTTGCATCCGAAAGCAATATACTATCTGCGTTCAGGTCACTGTGTCTAGTCGAGGGAGTCAAACTCGTTCTACGAAACTCGGGGTCACGATCCGAAAATCTAACAAATCCTGTGGTGTCCGAAGTATTCTTACAGAAAGTTTCGACCAAGGTCTGATCAAAGAATGGGAAATAACGAGTATTTGGTCTAAGACCTGTCGCACGGAAAGACACAACTCTTGAGCGCATCCAAGGGATTGTCAACACATCCACCACTCGTGAACCAACAACTTCGCGAATAGTATGTTCACTAGCAACGCGGTTTACGGTTGTGGTTGTGTCGGTCGTTGTTGTAAAAGTAGTGTCAGTCTGGAATTCAGTCTCTACTTCGGTTGTAGTAGTCTGCTCCAAAGTTGTTGTATCGACAGTTTCAACTGTCTCGCGAGTCTCGACAGTCGTTTCGGTAATGGTGTCGATTGTCCGGACTTCGCCCGGTCTGTTATCGACTCTAATATTACGAGTGCGATCATCAAACCAAAGATCATTTTCTTCTAAGTCAAAATCAAGTAACTCTGTGGTTACGATCTCATCAGTATCTTGAGAAACAACATCTGATTGGGTATCAATAACTTCACTTTCACTTACTGTACCAGTTGCGACCCAATCTCCTTGGGATACCCGCACTTCTTCCCCAACCACACGAGGTTCACTCGTATTGGAAGTGGTAGACGTGTTAGATGAAGTTGACTGACCAACAACCGCACCGACCTGAAGTTCATTCAGATCGCGACCACTCCAGTTCCATTCGTGACTATTCCAGAGAAGTGCTTGGTTTGTATCAAGGACTGTACCCTGATCAATCACCAAGGGTTCGGTGATCTCGGTTTCTCTCCAGTGGTCGGTCGAAGGTGAAAGTTCAACCTGACCAATAATTCGTTCGACATGGAATGGGTTAAGATTCTCTGTTCTGGACGCTGAGGGTTGAGCCAACCAATCGACTTCTTCGAAGTCCAACATCACCAGATCACCTTTCTTGGTCACCTGAAGATTATCTGCATCACTCGAATCGTAATAGAGATCGATGTTATGATCTTTATGAGAAGGTCTTAAAAACTTCTTCTGGGGATCAATAGACGCACGATACTCGATATTCTTGGTATCACTGTAGGTGTGATTCGCAAAGTTATCGACAAAGAAACCTGCTTTGGTTCTATCAATGCCCGAAGAGTCAAGCACCTGAAGGTTTTTGGTAGACAACTCAAGTAAAGAAAGAGTTGCCATCTCTTCGACTTTATCCAACTTGGATTCGAGTTTGCTGATATCCGACATGGTGTAACCCTTCATCGGAAGCAAACGACCTTTCAAGTCTTTGGTATGAAGAGTATTTGCATTCAGTTCATACTTGTACAGATCAATGCAGTCAACCGGAGTTGTAGGAAACTCGGGTTGCAATGAGGGTGTTCCTTGCAGATAACGCAACTCTCCGGTTTGGGAAAGAATCAACTTATCTTTTCTTGGAAGATAATATGATGCGTCTGCTTCGACCAAACCTGTTGGTTGAGGTAATTCGTTTACGGTGTTAAAGTTTCCGGAACCATCGGTTGATGGACGGAAGTCTAAAACGTCTCGCAAAGAAACGAGTCGACCATTGTCCATTCGGTGTGCCGGAATATCACGGTATGCAACCTGTCCATTATAGGAGTTGACCGCAAAGAAATCGCCCGAACCATGTGCAAAATATTTGAACCTCACAAAGACATTGTCCGATGAGTCTAATGACCCACCCTTATAGATCAACACCCCATCGTCATAGTGGGTATCTCTTGCGCCTGTATCGACAATGAATGAGTTGAACAGATCTTCACCATCCGAATCATTTTTTCGAATGCGTGATACTTCGTAGATGTCTGACTTTTCCAACGGGATCGTCAAAAGACCTTGTCCATCTGACTCTACCGCAGATGTTACTGTCTCTTCGGTCAGGGTCTTGGTACGAATACTTGCAGTGCCTTTCCGGACATATGCCGCAATATCGTAAAACTCACCGGGAGTAAGACCCGAGATATTTGCGGTCTCACTTTGTGCGCCTACAATCGAAATCGAATAACCCGACACAAATGCATCAGAATCATCTGCGATCACCCAGTCATTGGTGTTGGTGAATGCTTCGTTTGCACCTCCACTCAGGGTAATACTTACAATGCCTGAACCATTTGCTTGTTGACCCGAAAAGACACGTTGACCTGTCAGGGAAATGCTAGAAAAAGATTCGGGTCTCTGAATAGGTGTATCGAATAAAAGTTTTTTCTCTTTGGTCTCAAATAATGTCTGATTATTGACATTAAAAATATTGTAGTATGTGGTCGGACTTGAACCAATGGACTTAATGTCTCTGGTCGAATATCCTTTTTTGGCGATTCTTGTATTAAATACATGAAGTTTATAGAGACCATTCTGCCATTCGGTGATAGCACGAACATTTGTCGTCCCGATAAATGCACCACCATAATCTTCTGCGTCCCGAAGTTCGAGTTCTTCACAAGAACCAAAGTCAGGCATCCCCTTTCCGCCAAATCCTGCTTGACCACTGACCACAAAATAGTTTCCATAGTCAACAAGAGTCTGGTCATTGTCTTGGGTAAAGGTCTGAGTCGGTTTATTAACCACCAAGTTACTTGGTTTCTTCTTCTCTACTCGGTATCCGTTAATATATGCAAGTCCGGGGTCGACCCGCAACTTGAATGAATTGTCATCGTTCGGAAGAAACTGCGCTCTGAAATACTTCTTAATAAAGTTGCCCGAGATCTCTTTATTGCGTGTCGCAACAAAATCTCGAATAGACTTTAACCCCTGATCCGCAGTAGGTTTCTGAACAATCCGTCCATTAAACACATCCGAAATAGTGACATAGTTTTCGGATTCCAATACATCTTCTTTTCGAACCAACTGAAGGCGAATCCGATAACGGTCTGCACCGGGGGATGATCTGTTTGGCGTCACACCTTGGTTATCAAAGAGTGCGGGTTCATCATCCGAGGTTACAATATCCTGTAATACCCGGAACCCGATTTCGCCATTATAACTCTGAGAATACTTAGAAAGAATGATTAACTGTTGTTCATTATAGACAAAATGTCCCTGAACATAGAAACTACCCTGTCCGACTTCAAAAGCACATCCCTGACCAAACGCGGGATTGGATGAAGTGTTGGTGGTCTGAACCTCAAAGGTCTGGGAGTTTCCATCCACAAGACCTGTAATCGATTCACCCGGAGTAACTCTCTCCGGAACTTCAATGTCTTCGGAACCACCGTCCAAATACTGAACATAGATTGTTTCGGGATCATCATTCTCGGCAGCAATGGCGCGCAAAATCTTGAATCGGATGTCAGATGTCTGACCCGTAAAGATAGCATTTTCCAACAAACTTTTATCAGAAGGCAACGGAGTGTTTGCCGAGATCTTAATGAACTCGAACTTATTGTAGGTCTTAACACCACCCGGGTTTACGGGCGCTCCGTCTCTGAAGATGTTGCTCCCGAATCTTTCGATTTCCTTTTGGATAATCGTTTGTAACTGAGTCAACTCACGCGCTTGCAACGCACGACCACTATTGAAAAGGATACGATGATAGTTATCACTATCTCGATAATCGTCCTTATAGGTCGTTCTAAAAATCTGTTCAGTAAATGGTTTAGTCATCTTTAAGAAACCTTAGAGTTGGATTACAATTTTTAAATCTTCGGTCTGGTCTGCCGAACGGATCACTGGCGCCCTGTTGTCAATATATAGGAGTTCGCCCGAGAAGGGATCTACTTCACCCTTCAATATTTTATCAATAGTCGCGGTGGTCGAACCACCACCCTCGACAATAGAGATTGTTTCGCCCGAATCAAATGAACCAAACCCAGTATATTCGGTTTGATGATACCAGATATTTGCGGAGTCGAGATCTGTAATGAATGCTTTTGTGTTTGATGTGCCGCCTTGAATTACCTGATCGACCACAAAAGGCCCGTCAGTAATAGAAGTCAGTCCTAATTTATCAAGTGCTCGACCTGTGATCTCTCCAAACCTTGCGCTACTGTCTGTCTGTTCAAGATTCTTTAATAGACCAATCTGACGGAAGTCTTGATCGACCACAAAGTCGCCATTCTCTGTACCGTCTGGTTTGGTGTTGAACATGATCGCACTAGAACGCAAGTCTTCTCTTGGGTCATGCCCCAAACCTTCGATCGGTGATAGAATTGGAACGATCTCTGCTCCAGATCCACCGCCGCCTGTTAGTTCGACACTTGCATAACTGTATCCCTGGCCAAATGACAGATTCCCGCCACCATCTTTTCCGACCGTGACCTTTGTGATCTGTTGACCAACAACAGTTACTTCTGCAAGTGCGCCTGTCCCATCACCAGTAACAGTCGCGGTGGGTGTCGAAGTGTAACCACTACCATTCGAAACCACCCGATAACCCAGAACCTGACCTTCCACGGCATTCTGTTGGACTGTTTGTTGTTCAACATCTTCGGCAGGTGAGTCAGAGTCAACACCGACCTCATCTGATAAGAGAGGCGCACCCGCACTGTCCTGAACCTTTTGTACCGGGATATATGCAGATGAAATAAACTTAGACGCTTTCAATGCGCCAATCGAATACAAGAACTTCCAGATATATCCATCCGCAGTTTCGAATGGGTCTCCTGTGGTGTTACCTGTCGGTTGTACAGTAGATGCAACCGGTTCACCATCTAAACGTCTACCTCTTTGTAGACATATGTAAACCTGTTGGTTGTCGTTCATGACATAGTATGCATTACTCGGATAACCCGACTGATTATCATTGTATGCAGAATAGGTTGCGCCCGATGACCAGTTTTCCCGAGGTACGACAAAAGAAATATCAGTAATATTTTTTACCGACTGTAGTCCCAATCGAAAGTTTCGATCTTCTCGAAGGCTGTTGGTCGGTGTACCCTCCGGAACGGTATCGGTTTCATTCCAGTCTTCGGAACGACCAATACCCGCAAAGTAGTTTGTATCAGAATCTTGAAAGTCTGAATACAAATCTTTCAATAGATTTTTCTTTAATGTCTCTGTGATTACTGCTGCCATTGTGTTGTCCTGTTAACTCGCTGTCGCACCTTGGTTATTTATGATGACCCATGTACTACCATCCCAACATAAAGTCACCGAAGAATATGTGGGCATAGAAATACTCGTGAGGTTTCCGCCATGAAGTGAAGTTCCGGTATCGAAGTTAATTGTCGCAGTACCCGAGTTGGTATTGACCAGATATTTCATCTCGCCTCGTCCGCCATCAAGTTCTGCACTTCCGTCCGCAACCGTGATTGTACTTGCACCCCCGATATCAATATGGGTCATCGGTACATCTAGACTCGCATTCCCGTCAGCAGTCAGTCTTTGACTGAACAACTTGAACCGAGAACGAATCGAAACCGAACCTTCTCCTTTAGCCTCAAGTCCGAGGTCGATATCAGCATCCTGACCTACCGTAGAGATAATCGGGATATTGTCATTTGATGCAGAGGTAATCTTAAAGTGATTGACCGAACCCGCAACATTTTCAAACTCGATATATTGGTTGCCATTGCTATCTTGTAGTTCTGTGCCAATCTTAGGATTGGTCAATAATGGTTCAACCAGTGTCTTATTGGTAAGAACCTGAGTGTGATCATTAAATGTAAACTCATCACTATCGGTCAACAAAGGAAAGTTAACATTCCGATCACTTGCGGGTTCTTGCAAGACCATCTGATATCCATTGATATCCGAAGAGTCTGCCAGAAACTCAGGAACAACAGTCGCGGGATTGATTAGGGTCTTATTCTCTAGAGTCTGGACTGCATCATTTATAGTCACTTCTCCGGTGTGATCCGGAATGGTGACAGTCTGATCTGAGGTCGGATCGACAACAGTTAGTTTTGTTTCAAAGTCATTGATACTGGAACCTTCGAAGATCAGACCGTCCGAATCAAATGACACCAACGGCATCAACACATTTGAATCACCGCCGAGTTTCAGGTAGATCTCTTCAAAGTTCTGCTCGATCTTTTGCGCAGCCTGACGAAGGGTATCACCTGTACCATCATTCGCAGTTGTGCCTCTGTTAAGTACTTGTCGTGTCATTTAAGTTACCCTAAAGATTATAGTTCTATTTATAACAGTTCGTCTAGGTTAGTGATGTTATCGTCCGAATCCACCCAACTGAACTTGTCTTGGTCAATTCTTTCTTCACTACTAATATCGAACCCAGCAAATGCGGTGTTCTCGTCCGAATCGAAGTCTTCATCAAATGTCGGTGCGTCTGCTTCAAGGAACTCACCCAGATTACTGTAGAGTCTTGCCGCACTTTCAAGTGTGACATCTTCGACACCTTCGAAGTCATTGCCTGGTTCGGTCGGATATGTGGTCTTATTACCCAGTGTGGTTCTAAACAACTTGCCTTCTCCGTCCGGAATATTGAAGTCGAACAACCCGGTCGCACTTGTAATTGCACGGGGTTCTTCTGCGTCCGCAATACCCTCCACCACAAATGGCGGCGGATCAAATGCTCCGGGTTCTGGTTGTCTCTCGATATCTAGGTCAACCGCAGTTACAATTTGAACCTCGCCCGCGACATACATGCCTGCGGGATGGGCAAAGAGTTTATAAACATCTCTCCACTCTGCGGTCGATAGTTCTGCACGAATCAACAATGCAAACTGTTGATACAACTCTGCATTGGTAATGAATCTCTGTGACTCGACTCCGATATTATCTTCCCCGACACGGAATACCAAATCCTTGCCATAGATGACATCAGGATCGATATTAAAGAATGTCCGAAAGAACTGTTGGATCGAATACTTTGTTCCCTTGGAACGATAGAGCGTACTCGAATATTTTGCTGCTTCTCTTTTGTCAAGAAATCCTTCGAAGTATGCTTGACCCAGCAGAAGTTCATCTTCAATAAAGGAAAGAAGATCAATGTCAGTTTGAGTGATATCCCGAGTATAGAATAACTCTTTAATCAGGTGAGATGGAGACTCATCGGTCTCTTCGAACTCAAAGTATGCTTTCAGAAAGTTAACAAAGTTAGGATATTCCGAAACAATAAAGTTCGACAACGCATCCTCAAGAACATACTCCTGAAGATTGAGTTCTCGTCTGTCCAAATCAACGAGAGATCTGTCAACTCGATGACTCATTTAGTTAGACGCCTCGACTAAGATTCCGCGCGCAGTACTTCTTGGGATGTCCTGTTGTAGGATATATTCACGTTCCGGGGAAATCGCACTCTGGTTTGCAGGCACAACCGAAATGGTAATATATCCCTGACCACCAAGCAATGCATCGACTTCAAGACCAACCAGATCAACTCGACCGGCAGTCGGACTGTATGTGCCCACATTATCAACTACGGCACGACCACTCGAAATGTTAATGACCTGAAGTTTAGTACTACCCAACTGGTTTCGAACCTGGCATGTCTGATCACGGAAAGTAAAAGATGATGATGTGACCCGGAATGTCTCGTCATCAGGTGCAGCAATCGAAACCGGATAGTCAAAACTATAGTCTGTCTCGATGTTGATAAAAGGAACCAACCTTTGTTGCATCTTAACCTCTGCACGAGAAGACAACACCGCAGGACTCACATCATCCACCAAAGTTAACATATTTGACCTACGGAAGGATTCTTCAAATCCACCGACCGTATCTTGAAAGTATTGTTCGATTGTGCTTCGAACCTGTTCTTCAATGGTGTTGAGTGAAAGAGTAGTCAACCTCGGGTTGAATTGGAAGAATGTTTGGACTTCCAAGAATGTGGTCACCGGATCAGTAAACTTCAAATCAAAAGATGCGACCGAAAGTTGTTCCGCAAGATCACGAACCGAGTCTTTGGTAATCTGTTGTCGGTTCTCCGACACATCGTCATTAAACTTAATTGACATAAAGACCGTCCCGAACTCGGGTTCGAGATTATCTTCTCCGCCCCATGCCTTGATATCTTGGATCAATGTAGAAAAGTTACGCAAAACCAAAGATGAGTAATCTGCATAGGTCACCATCCGGTTTTGTGCGGCATACTGGAAAGGTGCGTTCTTTCGAATAGATTCAAGTGTTTCCTTCTCACCACCGCCTGCTGATCGACTGACGGTCGAGACAGTAGGGGTTCTATCTGTGGTTTGACTCACAGTAATTGGATCTAATGGTTCGAACACCAATGCATTGTCTGCAACATCACCATTGGTCGAAAGATAATCGACCGTGATTCTGTATCCTGCTTCGGGTGTCTGACCCAATGTTGTACCATTACCAAAACTCAACTCATAGAATCCATTGGGAGTCTCTTTTAGGATATACAAAGTTGACTGTTCGTTAATGGTGGTTGCTTCTAAGATATTGGTATAGGTCGTAAACCGGGTTGCGGTCGGACTCTCGAATACCCGAACCACCGCAGTGTCGATATCCATGTTTTCGTCCGGAATAATATAGACCGCATTCTCGTCATTGTCTCCCGCAATGAATGTCCGCGTCTTTGGCGAACCTTCGAAGATCGAAATATCTGCATTGCCGTCCAATGTGGTAAATCGATAGAATCCAGATCCATCATCTGACGCAATGATCGTCTCTTGAGTCTGGAAGATATAGTTGACATCATCTACTGTCGCTTCAAACCTGAGGCCTGCCGGAATCGTGAGGGTCGGTTGTCGATCTCCCACACCAGATAAGTTCAAAGAAAGTCGAACGATTGCTTCTGATGCCGTCTTGGAATCCGGAATGTATCCAATGCCTTCTGACAGACTCACAAGGGAACTACGCAACTGTGCGGTTCCCAAAAAGGATTCATTCAGCGCAAAGTTTGCGGTCAATGCATTGATATGTGTATTATATGCAAGGACGTCCAATAGGTTAGATAAACCCGATGTTTCAAAGTTATAGTCTGCAAACTCTGGTTTTTGTTCTAAGAACGACTTGAGGTTGTTCTTGATATTGACAAAGTCTAACGCAGTCGATTTAATAGTTGTTGCCATTTATCTTAACCTATTGAGTGTGGTTGTAACCTCAACTCTCTCACTTGAGTTGATTACATTGAAAATAACAGTCACGGTCAAAGAGTTTGCGTCCGGTGACAGATTGACATCAATTTGTAACGAATCTTCTTGACCTCGAATATCAAAGAATCTTTGTTCTACCCGAGGTTCATATGTCGCAAGTGCAGTCCGAATCTCGTCTTCAATATCCGACTCCAAAGCACCACCATCCGCAAGTTCAAAGAGATAATTATTGAGATTTGCGCCAAAGAATGGTTGAAAAGGTTTCTCATTATAATTGGTCATGAGAATATTCTTGACAGCCTGTCTCACAGCAGCTGCTTCTGACTTCTTAAATATGTCTCCCGATACTGGTCTTGGAGCAAATGCTAAGTCCAAGTCAAGATACTTGCGATTCGATGTGGTCGCAACAGTGACTTTACTTAGATCTTTGTCCTCAATCGAGAGAGAACGTCTTACTGCCATGGAAAACTCTCAAAGATTTACTGCTGTTATTTATACTAATTCTCTAAGACTTCTAAGAGTTCACCCCTAGAAAGTAACTTACCATTGTATTGAGTTTCGATATTCAATCCAAAATCAATATCATAGTTTGATGGCACATCCTTGAACTCAAGTATGATTTGAGAGGTCAATGACCCATCGGGGTTATAACGATCATAGTCTAAAACAATTCTTTCGTAGAAGATATTATCCTTCCAGTATCGTGCAACATCAAATGTTGCCGCATGGTCGATTTGTCCTCTTTTGTTCACCACCTGATAGACAACCGCACGACCGTCTGATTTCAATAACGCATCACCCGCAAGAGTCTCGGTGGGGCCTGCTTCGTAGATCCCTTCGGATACTGTTACCCTGACCTTCGTGAAGTTATATGGATTCTCATTCACATGATTCATTGCTTCTGCATGAAGGTAAAGATTTCTTGCAAGTTGTGACCGTTCTTCGGGAGTCGCAATGTGTCCAATACCCGAAGCACCATGCCCCAAAAATGTTGCGATAGAGATTCCCTTCCCGAGTTTGAGTTTGGATGTAATCTCAGAACCGGGAGTGTTATTTGGATCATACTTTGGATTGGGTAGATAAATCATGCTGAATCCTCTGTCGGTACGGGGCCAGTCGACAACCTATCTCTCTCTGCTTCTAGTTCTTCGTCCTGAGTAAAGATGTCTGCGCCCCGAGTTATCAACTTGCCCTCGTTGTCGCGTGTATTGCCTAACGGATTTTTCCCAAAGATTGAAGAGGGATCCTTACCATCGGTTCGACCAAACCCATCCGGCACATCAACTGTACCGTCTTTACTGATTTTTCCATCACTTTGACCATTACCCAATAATTGATCTCGATACTCCGGATTTCTCATTCCGGAACGCAAGTCTTGGGTGTCTGGTTCGCCGTCAGCAAAAACGCCACCATAGGTATCTGACTTAAGAATCTTAGATTTCAAAACACCGCCCGCATCGACTGTTACAGTCTTGATCGAATAAGAACCGCCCGCTAGATGTGCGCCCACAATCGGGGCAATAGGCGGAACCGGCGAGGTCGGGGGAACCGGAACAATCTTAGGAGTTACCGGATAACCTACACCGCCAGGCCCTAACGAGGCTGCCGTGCCTGCGGTCGCCGCAGTAAATGCAGATAATGCGCCAAGTGCTTCGATCGATTGACCCAAGAATGAACCATAGAATGCCGCACCCGAAGTAAACGGCACGGGCCCGAGTGGGCCTGCATAGGACTTGCCTGTATAGTCCATTCCGCTTCCCCCGATCGCGCCAGTTACGCCCAGTACCGAGGTGTGGATGCCTGAGATGTTGGTGGTCTTGGAGACCATAACTGCTTCTGCGCCACCCGAGATCAACATTGTATCATCGGTCACCAACTCTGTGCCACCGTCTGTGTGGATATTCAACTGATTTTTAGTGATGATCTCACGATTGTCCAAACACACATCGACATTCGCACCGACCACCTTGGTCGCATTACTCTCTTTGACAACAAGTTCGTTTGACCCCGAAACCTGAGTACGATGATTCTTCGCGACCTTCTCTCTTTTATGTCCTTTGGTTTTGATGTTATAATCACCCCCAACATCGACATTAAAGTTGCCTTCAACAAACATGTCGACATCACCCTTGTATGCAAGTTGGGTGTCACCTTCGACAATGACTTTCATGTCTTTACCGACAGTCTGTAGACTATTTGCGGTCGAACTAATAAACACAGTACCGTCCGGTCGTATCTCCACGCCTGCGCCTGTACGGTGTTTAATCAGAATTCTTTCCCCACCCGCAGTATCATCATACTCGATCACATGACCCGAGTAGGTTTCTTTGACTTGGTTATAGGGATAAACCGAAGGTTGTGTTTCTTCGAGTTCTAGATCAACCTGACTGAAAGTTCCAGACACCGTGAGGTCATTGGGTTGACCCACCCCTCTTGCTGCACGATTGATTGACGAACCGCGCCAGTATTTTTTACGCGGAAACTCGCCGGTAGGATCTTGAAACCCATACTGAGGCACACCCTCGGTTGCGTCTTTCTCTGGATTTTGTCCTGCCTTTCGGGGGTTTGTACTTGAACTCATTATCTGTTAAACCTATTTCTAATATATCTCGAAACATCAAAGTTGGGATCATCCACTTCATTTTCTACTTGACTATGACCTTGTACAATACCGCCCGGATACTTACGATAGAAAGAATCAATAAATGATTCTAAAG
Organism: Microbacteriaceae bacterium; assembly: GCA_965660355.1. Lineage (GTDB taxonomy): Bacteria > Actinomycetota > Actinomycetes > Actinomycetales > Microbacteriaceae > CAJXVY01. The sequence continues at coordinate 35,337 of CBFHZN010000007.1, read as the reverse complement.
TATCCATCTGAGCACGTGTATATGACTCGATAGATTTATACTGATCTGGATTCTCGACACCACTGGATGCGTTAATACCGCCGACCAAAGCAATATCTATCGTGAAGTTTCGAAGATTCCGAGGTGATAACTCAGAAACACGATCAGCAGGAAGACCCCTCTCGACCGTCCCGTCTCTTCTTATGATGTAATGATACTGGATTCCTTTGAGACCGCGTTCAATATGATCACGATGAATATCTGCCGAAGTCAAGAACTGGTTATTAAATGTCTGTGTAGCGTGTAATGTCAAGTACAACACTCCACGTTTAATCAACATCATTTCCTGACCCAACTCTTCTTTAGAATCAACAGTCGTAAACTCCGGAACCTCCTGATTTTCTATATCTCCGGCCGCCGGATAGTTTGCGGCATAATCTTTCAGGTTAACACTCTCCGTGAAGAACTGATTGTTTGTTCGAATAAGTGAACTCTGAATCGTTGTATCCAATGTCGGAAGTGTATCCTCGATCGAGTTGAACTGTTCGATAAAACGAATACGATCGATCACATCAACATTTTGACGTTCTGCCCGGTCGATAATATTATCCAAAAGTTCTCGGGATGAGTTGTATTCATTATCATTCACTGAGTTGACTATCGACCTCATCGAATCAGGAATCCGATTACTAATCTGAGTGATTGACTTTGTCGCTTGTGCGATTTGTTTTGGATCATCACTGGCAACCTGATCCATCAATCCACTCACAAGATTGTTAGAAACCGATGCACCACCCGTAAATTGAATGACCTTCTTGGTAAATTCTTGGTTTGCTGCTTCATTGATATTTTGTGCAATACCACCCGTACTTTTAACCACAGTTTCATTTACTGGGCCTAAAATATCTTGTGTTTCCCCAAATACCTTGTTTACCACTCCATTTAAACCGGCATCAAGAAAATTGTCCACAGTATTTTCGATGTCATTTACGCCTTGGTTAACCACACCCAGTTGATCATCAATATCACCCACGACCTCACCAGCGCCAGCTATATTTGTTACCTGACCCAAAACACCAGCGTCCGGATTAAACTTAGTAAATGCAGATAATGCACTCCCAACTTCACCGAAATTACTTCCGATATCACTGACCGTTCCACTCAGATCACTCAGACTATTGACATCTCCTAGATCACCAAGACTTCCGGTCGCTTCACTCAGAGCACCCCCTAAATTATTCGCCTTTTCTGAGAGGGCTTTACCTGATGCTTTGATTGCATCTGTCGCACTTCCGCTAATCGAAATATTCGAAGCTATTTTAGATAACGCCCCCAGAAGAGTGATAATCCTAATCACACCCGAGACGGTATCGGCAACACCCCCACCAATCGAACCCACACTACTGAACATTCCGGTCAGATCTGTGTCGGAGTCTGCATTGAGAAGTGTGTCGATATCATTTGTAATGGCGTCAGCATCAAACCCATCGTTCGGAAAGTTAAGGACGGCATCCTGAATTGAGTTCGGGGGATTCTGAATTGTCCGAGTAAGAACATCACCCTCGGTGTTCACCTGACCCGCAAAGTCAAGTTTTTGTTCAAGACTTTCGAACGGGCCTTCGGTCTGACCGACTTCGCGTCCCAACACAGTCGCATTATTGACCAGTTTTGTCTCTTTTAAATCATCAATCTTCTGACTTGATTTGTTTATCAGACTGGTCGCAGACTTTTTTCTTGAGAGGTCGCGATTGATTTTGTTACGAGTTACAGGCATTATCCAGCACCACCAAGTCTGTCATTGATATTATTGGTTTCTTCTACTGTTTTCGATTTATTCTTTTCTTTTCCGAATTCTTGGTTTGCAACCACCGCTGCATTGTTTTCGGAAGTATCATTACCACTAATAGTAGTTGCGGAACTTAATCTTTGACCCGCTTCTTTCTTTGAGGTATTTAGTTGGTGATCAATAAACTCGACCTGTTGATCAAAGTGGTCAGGATTGTCTGTGAAGTCATTGAGTTCTTCTTGTTCTGCAGGCCCCCACGAACCAATGCCTCGTTCTTCCCCTCTTGTTCCCGTAACCATCCCGGATTCGACCGTCAGGGTAGCGGCGATTGCCTTTGCGGTTTCGGGTGAGTATCCCCTCTCTACAAAAAACTTAACAGTTTCGGTAATCCGATTTTCTCGGGTTCGTCCATCGATCTCTCCGGTGTTTTCGTTGTCTACCGCAACTTTATCGATATTGTTACTGGGTTGATTGTCCGGATCATTTTCACCGATATCAATCCCACGTTGAACAAATGTGGGATACTCAAAGATAGGAATAGAACCCAAAACAATCGGTATCTGAGACGCAGCGCCATCCATAAAGAACCCAAAGACCTGTGCGCCTGCTTCGAGTCTGGGAGTTGCTCCGAGTCCGGATGTGCCACCTTCGGTCGTGGGTAGCATGACCTGTGCCCACGGAAGATCGTCTTGAGGGATATCTTTGTTGGACGGAGACATCGTACCATGAATCCGAATCTTTACTCGACCCTCTAAATCCTGACCCGGAGATGGGCGCGCATCAATCACGGTCGCAATGAACCACCGGACATTGTCACCATAGTATTCGGTCTGTATTGCCTTGGGTTTAAATGACATCGTCTAATCTTCCCTCGACAGTTTTGAAACTGTAAGTACCACACTATGTGAAGGAACTCGAAAGGTATGTCGTGTATTCAGAATAAGAAAGTCTCCACTCTTAAGTTTATCAAGAGTCTTTCTCTCTTCGATATTGAGATAGTCAGAAATGATGTCAATCGAAACCACATCGCCCACACCCTTCTTTTCTTTTAAGAGTAAAGAACCGTCAATGGTAACCTCATATGCATTCTTGTATAACATTGCCATCATTGCATTGGTCGACATCTTACTCAACTGTTTTTCAATCTCGGATTCGAAGTGAATGCTTTTCCAATCTTTTGTGTAGGTATTTTCCGAAAGAATCTGGTGAATAACCGCAGCATCATTGTCATGCATCGGGCCCGCGCCAGGCGCGCGGCCCGCGCCGGCGCCGCGCACGAGAAACTCAGGATCATAGACATTCTGTTGTCCGCCTCGGGTTACTCCTGCATTCTCCATCAAACCAATGGTTCGAGTAATCGAGTGGTGTTTGGGTTGTATATATCCGCCTTGGGGTTCACCGTTTAAATTTGTGGTCGCGATTGTTGCCCCGGTCGCACCCTTCTGTAATGCCATATGGAACTGATTCTGCATCTTAGCAGCGCGAAATGTTTTGATCGACCGTTGTTTCTCTTCGACTGGTCTCAATCCTGTAGCGGGGGGTTCCTGATACTCTTGTTTCTGTGTATCTGCACCCGAGAAGAAATAGTGTTTTCTTTTATCAGAATTGAACGGAGTCTTCTCCATCAATACGTCAAGAGATGAAATAATAAGTTCGGGGCGATGCATCGATGCATAAAGAAACATCGGCATTTCGGTCTCGGTCGAGACACGATCTCTCAACCACTCGGCTGCTTCTAACGGATGGAGGTAGGGAACATATCCTTTCCACTTGACGCCCTGTTTTGATTTGGAGTTTTCGATTGCACACGGTTTGCCAAGTTCAGCGATCAACTTCAACATTTCAATTTCTAGGGGAACACCTCCCCCGATTGACCGACTGACTTTTTTTACCTTACTTGCGACCGCATGTTCGTCAATTAGAGTAAACACATAAACCGAACTTGTGCCTTCTTCATTTGATTTGACAACACTTTCCATGCTGGTCATCACAAAGGTTCGACCCTCGTTACTCTCCCCAAGACTTTCTACGTCAGGAACCTCTCCTGCGCTTCTCTGGGAATCAATTTTGACCGTCAGTCTTTCGGTTCCCATAAAGTTATTTTCATCAACAAATGCATCATTTACCGCAATCGCAACCTGACCGGTACAATAGGGTTTATCAATACTTTCGTACAATACCAGTTCCATAATGGAGTCAGTGACATCCAAGTCAAGACCGCGATCTGCAGTTATTTTAGCAGAACGAATTCTCCATTGTTGTTTACTTAAAGTATTAAATTCGGACATTAAACTCTCTCACGAAACCTAGCATAGAAGTTTTCTGCAAGTTCTTCTACCACATCTGGTTTTAACACCTTGATTTGCTTTAGGTCATCATTTTTCTTTTGGAGTCTTTCTAAGTGTGTCACCGCAACCGCGCCCTGAGGCACCTGTTGGGTAAAGGGATCGATATCGACACGTTCCGAACTGACCCGAAGTTCTCCGTTATCCAGTCTCTCAGCAACTCTTCTTGCTTCTGCTCTATCAAATGACGTAAAGACTGTCTTTACGGTATCTAGGTTGAATGCAGTGTATGTCTTTCTTTCATAGTGGTGTATAGCATTATACTGTTCAGACTCTTTAAATACCACCAGTTCAACAGCTTGACCATCATTCTGTGCCTCGTAACTAATAATCTCGCCGTCCCCAAAGTTGTTATCTTCAGGATTCGCGACATTTACTTGTGCGGTAACAACATAGTTAGAGTTCTCAGAAAACGGTATGTTACTCAAGGTTGCGGATTTACTCAAACGGTTAATGGTAATATTCACCCCAGTGATATCGACTCCGTCTTGTGTGACCTGCCAAAGAAAAGGATTGTCAAAGGTTCGGTTCTCATCCGAAACTTCGATGGTCGCAAACCCATTGGTGTCGGGTTCGATCACAAAATCTTCTTCGGTCTCTACCACAGTATTTGTCGTGTCGATCACCAACTGACCGAGGTCAAGGTTTCTTTTAACAACAGTTCCTACTGTCCCGGATGTCCGACCTGTCACCACAGTACCGACCGGAAAGTTATTGGGCGCAGTCGCGATATCGTCCTTGGTCGTAACAACACGATGGGGATATCTCTCTTTTGCGATTCTCTGAATATCTTCTCGATTCAAAGGCCACCCACTTTCTCGGAGTTTATCATTCATCAAAAAGAATGTCCAATAATACTCCGGAGTGTCATACAGTTTGAATGATACCGTATCGGGTCTCTCGTTTGACTTGATGGTATAGTCTTCGTAGAAAGACACTTCACCCTTGAGTTGATCAATCAAGTCCACATAGGAAGAGATGTTCTGCATCAAAGCAGACGGTTCATTACTACCAAAACGGTAGTTAACAATATCAAAGTTTTCAAAATATCGGATCGCCATTAGAATTGCCCTTCTTCGATGTCTTTTCTTTCGAGTGCTGCTGATTCCATGAAACTCAAGGACAGATCAATTTCTACAGGTCTGCCATCTTTATGAAATGCCATTGACGAACTATTGTATGTGGTCGACACATCTCTGAGATAACAGTCCTTAATCTTCGGGGGACTCCATTCACCTTCACTTCCCTGATATGAAATCTTGATATTAAACTTTTCCGGAAACTTGTAACCAACGCCCACACCACTCACATCAAAGGTCTCGGGATAGAGTTGTCTTCTAAAGAACTTCACAATATTTTCGATATCGCGGGCCTCTTCTGAATTCTTACCAATCAACTTAAAACTGAATGCAAACTGTCGAAGGTTTACTCGTTTAAATAACACCCTCGTATTGGGGTTAATCGCAACCCCTGCCTGCACTTGCGCTGCTGCTTGCGCTCCCGCTAGTTTGGTGGGGTTCAATTGCGCTGCTTGTGAACCTATGAGTCTTGCTAAGGGGCCTGACTGGGAACTCACATCCCCCTTCAACCCCTCAATAAAACTCTGACCATCAGCAGAAATTGCGCTAAGGAGAGACTCTCCCTGTTCCGCAAATCCGCCCGAGATTGCCAAGTCGGTTTCCCCAAAGTCTACACCATCTTTGAATTCAAGACCGGGCGGAAGATACAAAGTGACACTCCCGTCCGGAACACTTCGGTTTGGTTTCGATGTCGAAGTACGAGAAGGTGAATTTCCGGTAAACTGTTCTTGTTCAATCGGAGTTCCGCCCGCATTTCTTGCAAGTGACGAAGGGGGTCTTGTATTTCCTGTCCCGGTTTCTTTTGAAGAGTTAATGGTAAAGGTAATTCTACCATTGTAATACTCTCCGAGATCACTCGGGAACTGAAGGTTCTCTGCCATATCTTTTATCCATAAATAGGTGTTGGACTATTCTGGTTTTATTTATAAGGTAACCATGGCATATTCAGGAAGATATAAGGTCAAAAACCCCGATAAGTATATCGGCGATCCTTCGAATGTGGTCTATCGTTCACTCTGGGAACGTCATGTAATGAAGTGGTGTGACAACTCGCCTCATGTTCGCAAGTGGGCGAGCGAAGAGGTTGTGATACCTTATCTATGCGAAACCGATAAGAAAATGCATCGATACTTCATGGACTTCTTCATTCAGTATACCAATGATCGGAATGTTCTGGTCGAAGTCAAACCATATAAAGAAACGCAGATTCCCGCGCAGGGGCGCGGCCGCGCGCGAAGACAAGTCATCTCCGAAGGATTGACTTTCATCAAGAATCAAAGTAAATGGAAAGCGGCAAAGGAATATGCACTCGATCGTGGATGGCATTTTGAGATATGGACTGAAAATGAACTCACCAAGATGGGTATCATGCCTAAATCGACTCGTCAACTCAAACCATTCACACGGAAGAAAAAGAAGTGAGAAAAGTATTCTTTCTGGGGTTCAACAAAACCGCAACGACCGCATTTCACAAACTCTTTGAGTCGTCCGGGTATACCAGTTACCATCACCTGATCAAAGGAAAGAACCTTGTTCAGGTCATGCAAGGAAACCTAAGAGGCGATAAACCCATACTACATAATATCTCGGGCGCGACTGCATACAGTGATATCTCATACTATAAAAAGAATCAGTGTGTCGAAGGAAACCAATGGTATAAAGAGTTTTATCAAGAGTATCCGGACGCCTTTTTTATTCTTCAAACAAGAAACATGGATGACTGGTTGGAGAGTAGGACAAAACACAAGAAGGGTCACTTCATCCAACGGTGTATGAAATCATATAGCATTCAGACCAAAGATGAAATGAAAGAGATCTGGAGAAAGGAACGAGAAGAACGAGAAGATCAGATCAAAAGATACTTTCGAGGTCACCCCGGATTCATGACATTTGACATTGACAATGATGATATTGACCGATTGATTCGACACTTCAAACCCCATATTGTATTGAACAAAGAACACTGGAAAGTTCACAACAAAACGTATAAATAAAACAGAATAGTAAAGAGGAATCTCTGTGTCCAATATCTTTGACCGACTAGAGTTACAAGCGTTTCGTGCTGGTATTACACCGCGCACCAAAGAATCACGCGAGTGGTTTCGAAAGAAAGCAAGTAACCTAAGAAGCATCAACCGCGAAGATCTGATGAAAGAAGATCCGATCAGATCGCGGGGGCGTCAGATTGTGGGTCGGATGTATATGTACTTCTACGATCCCAAGTTGAAAGAGACATTGCCTTATTATGATGCATTCCCTCTTTCGGTGATTGTCGGGCCTGCGGAAGGTGGATTCTATGGGTTGAATCTACACTATCTTCCCCCGATTCTTCGCGCAAAGTTTCTGGACGCATTGATGGACATCTCAGAAAAGAATATCGATGAAGACAGTAAGTTTCGACTGAACTATAAACTTCTGAAGAGCACATCGAATCTTAAGTATTACAAACCGTGTTTTAAACACTACCTGACCGAACATGTGAAAAGCAAGTTCGCAGAAGTACCCGCACCGGAATGGGAGATTGCAACTTTTCTTCCGACCGCAGACTGGCGTAAGAGACAAAGACAGAAGGTCTACTACGATTCAAGGCAGATGATCTAATGAACATCGATGAGTTTAAGTCACTTGCAAGTTCGTCCGGTGGGTTTGCGTTACCTAATCTTTATAGGATCACATTGCCCCCTCTTGCGGGTGTCGGTTCGGGCGACCTTAACTTAATTTGTAAGGCAACGGCATTGCCTGGTCGTCAGGTCACATCGATTGATTATCAGATCGGAACGATCAATCGTAAGATGGCAAATGGGTATGTAATCGCAGACCTTGCACTAACATTTCATGTGATGAACAATCACTCGGTGACTAAGTATTTCCAAGAGTGGCAAAAACTTGCCCACAATCAGGAGACCTATGAGGTCGGTTACTATGATGATTATGTCTATGATGTGACCATCGAACAGTTACAAAAAGGCACGGGTTTTAGTTTGTTTAAGAAACAACTCGGATTCCTTGATGGTGTGCCGACCTCACTAAAACAAAGACTACCTGATCTTGGGTTTATTGATCTTGCACAGGGTGAGGTGGATATCAGTCTTGGGTCGGACGCACGTTCGGTTCGTAAGGTAAGAATCAAAGAAGCATACCCCACAACCGTGAATGATATTCAGTTGGGGGATGATCAGAATAATTCGATAACCGAACTTGGCGTTCAGTTGTCGTTCAAGGATTGGGAAAGCGAAGAGACACAAGATCCCAATGGAAATCTAGGAGACGCACTCATAGGTGGATTGATTGGTACATTTGGTTAAAATAATTGGAGTAAAGTATGGCATTACCTAAGTTAAATAGTGATCCAAAGTATAAGGTAACAATTCCGTCAAGTGGCAAGGAAGTGTCCTTCCGACCCTACTTGGTGAAAGAAGAAAAGGTCTTGATGATGGCGTTCGAGTCACAAGACCAGAAACAAGCGCTTCGTGCGATTGTGGATACATTAAGTGCATGTATTGACGAAGACCTCGATATCTCATCACTCAAGACGTTTGATATCGAGTATCTGTTCACACAGATTCGGTCTAAGTCTGTGGGTGAGAACTCTACGGTCTATCTAACTTGTACTGAGTGTAGTTCTAAGAATGAACAGACAATTGATATCGCAAATGTCGGTGTCACAGAGTCAAAGGTCGATAAGATCATTGAACTGACGCCTTCGGTGAGTGTTGAGATGGACTATCCGTCTTACAATGATGTGATGTCGACCAACCTAGAAGGTGATGAAATCGAGGTCGGTTTCTCGATGGTGGTCAACTCAATCAAGGCAATCATCACCGAAGAAGAAAGAACCGATGCGAAGGAAGTGACCAAAAAAGAACTGACCGAGTTTGTGGAGTCGATGAATCAGATTCAGTTCCAAAAAGTATCTGAGTTTCTGAATGAGATTCCTGCTATGGAACACGAAGTGGAGTTTGCATGTAAGGATTGCGGTCATGAGAATCAGGTAACACTGAAAGGGATACAAGATTTTTTATCATAAACCTCTCACACGATAATTTGGTCAACCACTATAAGACCAACTTTTCGTTGATGCAACACCATCATTATAGTCTGACCGAGATTGAAATGATGATACCGTGGGAGAGGGAAATATATGTTGGAATGCTGATTGATTATATTAAGGAAGAAAACGAAAGGATAAAGAACCAACAGGGAATGTAAATGGAAGGTATTGCCACATTAGACAAGAGTATCAGTCTGCTCCGAGAAGAAAACTCTCAGGGGTTGATGGAACTCACTAATAAGACCGAAGAGAATACTCAGTCAACCGAGTCTCTTCATAAGACTGTGGGCGATCTTCTCAAAGAGTTCCGTGGTTCTCGTCTGGATGCGTTAGAAGAAAAGAGAGAACAGAAATCAAAAGGCGGAGAAGATAAAGAAGACCAGAAAAAGGTATCAGGTAAAACAGAAGATGACTCTGGTCTGAGTGACCTGATGTTATTTGGTACTGCCAATATAGCAACAAAAGTACTCGGAGTTCTTGCCGCAATCCCGGTTGCAGCAACCGCATTCGCAGGCGGTTTTGTTGAAGGTTGGGTCAAGACACTCGGTCAAATAGGAAAGGCAGTAAGAGCAACAATCAGTGGTATCACAAAGGTGGTAATGAAACCAGTGAATCTGTTGGTTCGTGCTATCAAAGCACTTGCAAGACCTTTTGCCAATCTCGCTACCGTATTTGAAGCAGGAGTAGACGGAACACGTCCATTAGTCCGAAGCGCAAACGGAACATTCCGAAGTCTCTCATCGATGGAGAAGTTATTCTTGAGACTCGGTAAAACATTTTCCGGAATGGTCAAACTGATTCGCGCAGTTGTTTCATCGGTATCAAGAATACCACAGTTGATCACGTCACTTTTCGGCGCAATGAGATCCATAGGAACTTCTCTGTCTACGATCCCTAAAATGATAACCGAAAGACTGGGTAAGGTCACCGGGTTCATCACAAAATCAATCAACGGATTCTTCAATGTTTTTAGACGTATAGGGACTAGAATCGGTTCTATCGGTTCATCAACGGGGGGGATGATTAAAGGAATCTTTTCACCGATCACCAAGGCGATCGATGGTTTCTTTGATGCTTGGAGATCTGTTGCGGGTGTTACTAAGACCGCAACCCAGTCGACCAGCGGCATTTCAAAACTGTTTTCACCGATCACCAAGGCAATCAACGGAATCAAAACTGCAATACAAGGTTTTGGTAGCAGACTTGGGGGCATCTTTCGACTGTTCGGGACATTAGGCAGATTTATTGCATTCCCGGTAACCATCATCATGGGCATCATAGATGGGTTTAAGGGATTCATGCGGGGATGGGAAGAACAGGAAGGTATCTTCAACAAACTCATTGCGGGCGCACTTGGAGCAATAGGTGGAGTAGCAAGAGGTATCATTGGCATTCCGTTAGATCTACTTAAGTCTGCTGTCGGGTTTATTGCAAGCAAACTTGGGTTCGAGAACTTTGCGGAAATGTTAGAATCATTCTCTTTTGCGAATCTGATCCAAGACATTTTTGATTCGGTCACCGATGTGGTACTGGGTATCAAAGACGGCATAGTACAAATCTTCAAAGACATTCAAGAAGAAGGAATCGTTGGAGCGCTCGCAAACTTAGGAAGTAGTGTCATCGAGGGCATCAAATCGATGCTTCGAAAAGTTATTCCTGATCAAGACAGTTTTCTCGGCGGTTTTATACCAGACGGGATTTATGAGTTTTTGGATGAACCGCCTCCCGAAAGATCGGAAGTTAAAATAGGTGACAGTCAAAGACAACCCGAAACTCCTGAACGACAAGAATCATTATCTTCGGAAGAAGAAGATGAACTGAACCAGAAACTTGCGGAACTAAACAAACGCGAAAAAGAACTGATTCAACGTACACGAGAAAACGAAGATGAGATAAAATCAGACCCCGCTAAGTTAAGACAGGTTCAAAGACAAATGCAAGATATCTCGGCTGAAAGGTTAGAGATTGAACAAAAACTCAGGCCGGTCGAGGGTCGAAATGAAGATATCCCTCGTGTCGCAACAAGAGAACCTGAACCAACAGAAACTCGTCAGAGGCCAGAGAGACCCGACTTCTCTCAAAGACAAATGGCAAATGCGCAGTTGACAGTTGCAGAAAGAGAACGTAGAGATGTGGAACAGAAGTCAATGGTCAATGCGGTGGATGCATCTCAACGTGTGGTTAATAATAATAACAATGTGAATAATAATCAGACCGCGTTAATCAATAACAACATGCCTGCAACAGATAATCTCGATAGGACTTGGGGTTGGTAAAATAACCAACCCATCGGTCAAGTAGCAAATCAGTTCCTTTATAGTGTTTGGGTAACACAGACTGAACCCGATGGGTTGGTTGCGTGAGGATTTCAGTGTTTACTGATTCTAGTCTTAGATGGGTTTCTCCCACCGCCGCCACCGACAGAACGGTTATTTGATTTGGTCTCTTTACGTTTTGAGTAAAAATGCCAACCAATCATTCCGGCGACACCAGCAAAGATTAAATATCCTAGTACTTCCATAGTTTTTCTCCTACTTTAAGCAAGGGGGAGAAGTTCTCTCCCCCGCCTCTATTTAGTCTTCTTGTGCCATTTTTGCGAAGTAAGAGAGAGTATCTTCTTCATCTTCTTCCGCACCCGCACTGGGGGTAGGAGCAGATACAATCTCGGGTTCAGGCGCACTGCGTCCCACATTGGACTCTGCACTTTGACTCACAGACTCGTTTTTCGCAGTCGAACCCGCACCAACAGACTCACCCAAGACAACTTGCAATCGACCCTTCAGTTCATCATATGACTTGAACGAAGAGGGATCCACAAACTCGTTGAGGTCATGCATCTGATTATAGATTGCTTTGAGTTTTTCTTCGGACTCATCCAACACTGTCGGACTCTTGAACTCTGACTTGTCATAGTTACGATAACCCGCAACATTACGAATCTTCAACTGAAAATCTGCACCCTTCCAGAAGTCAAATGGGTTGATGGGTTCTTCGCCCGGAAACTGGGGTTGCATGACATCCATGATCTTATCAAAGATCTTCTTACCAAAGTCATACAGAAATACCTTACCATCATTAGCAGGATTTGACGGGTCACTCACCACCAGAATATTCGACACATAGTGAAGTCTGCGTTTCTGTTTACGGGCAGTCTCTTTATCGTCTTCGATACCAGAGTTCCACAAACGCGAGTTGTGTTCACTCACCGGATCATTCTGACCAAGGGTTGTCAGGGACTTCTCGATATACCACTGACCAGTCGGGCCTTTGAAGAAGTGATCCCAATAGCGAATCCAAGGGAGTTCTTGACCATCCCCTGCAGGCAAAAAACGAATGACCGCATAACCATTACCACTCTCGTCTACCGAGGGTTTCCAAAAACGATCATCACCATATGATTTTTTCTCACCGCCTTTACCATTCATCTCGTTTGCGGCAGAAACCAGTTTAGACACGTCCGTAGACTTAGACTTTAGATTTTCAAAGCTCATATATTATCTCCGTATATATTTGTATATGTTGTATTACGCTTATCCACTTTATTCATAATGATACAGTATATATGCTTGATCTGTCAAGCAGTTAAACATCCAATGTGTTTAACTTCGGTAGGAAGTTGAGGTTCATTGCCTCTGCTTCCAGATTCTTTTTGATAGAATCATTCAAGTACTTCTTGATGTCTTCCATCTCCAGATTGTTTTGTTCACACAGATGTACGATTGAATCGATATAACTCATCTGTGTTCTCATCACTGTCTCTTCCACCATCTTCGAGAACTTCTTCTTCGTCATAAAGTTCTCTTGTGGTTGGGATTCTTGATGATTTGTTGTGGTCTTTTCCATACCATGCCTCTTCTAATTCTTCGTCCCAGACCTTCATGATGTCTGGATAAAATACCCCGATCGTTCTCTTGGGTTCTCCGTCTGGCCAATATGCCATAGCGACACATGACTGATTAACTCGGTTTTCTCGATTCTCGCCAAACCGAAAGTCTGCCCAGTGACCTGTGGTCAAGTAAGACTTCATGTTCTTGATATACACATCCAAGTCTTGATATGCAGACCTTTCGCTTGCCACAGATGAGTCTTTGAACGACTTCATCTGTTTCAGAGACATCTCACTGTCCTTGATCCACTGCTTTACTTTTGACCAGTGAATAGGATGATCTTCAGGTAAATCTCGAATAGACTCATGAACAGACTTTGCGCCGGTATGACCCCTCGCTTCTCTTGCTTTTGCGAGACGTTCGGCCGCCGCTTTCTTCTGTTCCGGAGTCATGGGTTTACGAGCGCGTTTTGGTTTAACCTTTTTACGCTCATAACCCATTTCTTCGAGTGCAGCCTGTTGTTTTTTCTTACGAGTCTCGGCCGCTTTCTTTCCCTTAGTCATAGTCCTAACCGTTGAATGAAACCACTTTATCTATACGAAACGAACGCCACTCATTCAGGTCAAGGTCAAAGACCCGAAGGGTGGTATTGTTACCCGCACCCTGATCAACCGAACCGCCTTTAGGCATCTTGTCTTCCGGAATCAAATCGGGTTTCAGGGTGGCGCGCATCTCACGAATCTGACCATCCTTGACTTTCTCGAAAGAAAGATCCGCAACGCCTTCGCGAAGAGTCATTGCCATCTCGTCTCTATTGTATTGCATCATATAATCTCCTGCTGTTGTAAACTTTAAATCATTCATTGTTCGCCTCCACAATATCACCATAATGTGCGATCAGATAATCTTCGGTGTCACCCCATCCAAGATTGGACTTATCGTCCATATACTTGATGGCATTTTCATACTTCTTGATCACAGTCTGTTCGTTTTGTACTTTGATTGCACACTGACGAATCAATGCATATCTCTGTTCTTTTTTCATATTATAACCTCATGCCACATTTTCTGTCAAGAACCAAGACGGAATATCTCGTTTTGTCCACTCCATCTTGAACCGTTTTTGTTTTGTCATATAGAATAGACGATAGGATTCTACCGGATCATCTTTCATACACTCCGGGTTGGAACCCATTGCAAGTCGAAACTTGGTTAACCCACCGATCGGAATATTCTTGGGACGGTTGTTTAGAATACCCCGAAACTTTCGATCCGACAAGTGTTGTTTACCATAACGATATGTGTACTCATCACATAATGCTACCCAGTGTGTGTGGTGCCAGTCATAGTTGGATGAAGTCTCCATTGTCCAGAGAGTACACGGATGTTTGGGATGGACTGGTTTGTAAATATCCTGACTGATGATATCATCACCATCAAGAAGTCGGTGTGCAGTACATAACATCTGTGCAGATTCAAGTAGCATTTTCACCACATGTTTATTGCACTGCTGTTGCGCTGCGATCACCGGATCGGTGTCGAGTACAAATATATTCATATCAGTTCCTAAAATCTACATCGATGGGGAAGCACTTCCAAAAGATCTCCTTCTCCAGTCGATACGCTTCCTTCTCCCACGGTTGGTTGTCATACTGGTATCCCGAAGACTTTCGTCCCTTCCAGACCCAGTCACCCTCGGTCTTGAGTTCACCTCGAAGAAACTGTTTAGCGTGTACCAACTCGTGGGTCAGCGTTTGCATCATATTCATGAATGAATTGGGTTTACCCGTGTATGGATTCTTGCGAGCAACCTGAATCTCGACTCCGTCAACATCACCAATACAGTATCCGAACTCGCCTTCACCACACTTGGTGACAAACTCGATAACAATTGGACGGGTTCGAAGTCGGTGTAGATTCAGTTCTCTGAGTACACTCTGGGTGTAACTCATGACCAAATCTAGATGTCGAATCCTACCGGATATGATAGGCATATACTTCATATAGATCCTCTCTCACTTTTACTATGCCAGTATAAACGATGGGTCAGGATTTGTCAACCCCCTATTTCCCAATATCTTCTACTTCATTTCGGGGGATCACCTGATATGCGCCCTTATTGTACGCGGGGGCAATGGTGTACTGACCACTGATCTCTCTCTTGTATTCTTGAGAATGATTCTCATTTGCATTTGAACCTGAGACCCCCTTAGATGGAATCTGAGGGGTTTCTCGCCAGAACCCGGGGGTCTCGGGGACATGCTCCTTAAAAGTCCGTTGGCGAGGTTTAGATTTCTTCCAGTAGTCAGTTTTCTTCTTCTTCCCACTGGGATAGTGACGCATCGAACCGTAGATCATTCGAGATTACCTCCCATCAACCGAATGACCTGATTGTGGTCAAGAATCACCACCTCACCTTTCTGACGATTGATTCGACCATCCATGATAGAGAATCCTTCGTCCAGAACTACGTGATGCGAAACAGTACCACCATACTTGACTCGACTCTTCTTCACGAGTCCACTCACGGGAACATCATCCAAATAGATACCCTTGACTCGTTCACCTTCATAGTTCCACATCATACATTATCCTCAATAATTTTAAACTGAAATGTAGTACTCTTACCGTGTTCTACTGCTTCGTCAAGAGTATCGAACCATTTGGTGTAATCAAAGTTTAAAAAGTAGCACCCGTACATTACGCAACCTCCGCGAGTTCTGGTTTGTAGACATACGGGTTTTTTGGGGGATACCCAATGTTGATGTCGATATAGTGACTCACATCAAAGTAGTCAGTCATAATATCATTGTTGTTATAGTAGTCACAACCCAACATAGCGTCCTTCAACTCAAGAAGAAAGTCCCGAGCAACCGGATCATCATCATAGTATTTTTCGATCCAGTAAGTATTGACTTGTTCGTGACGACCCCGAAGGTCGATCGCGCCTTCCTTGAGAGACACAACCAAAGCCATGTGATGCCGAACACTCACACTACCTTTCATACCGTATTTCTTAAGAACTGCCTTGATCGCAGGCATACGTTCTTTTTTGCGTTCTTGATCCATAAATGCCATATCTTTTTCCTCTCTCTTTATTAACTCTACAATACCTATTATAGGGGTTGGTACAGGGTTTGTCAAATCTTTATCTTCTTTAAAATCAATGACTTATAACTTTTTTAAAAAGTTCCCAAAAATCAAGAACTTACAAATCCTTTAAAATCAAGGGGTTATATAAATAGAGGTATAATCACACAAGGATTGCCAAAATGACAGACGAAATCTTCGACTTTGGGTTTACACCAGTTGATGAAGCAGAGTTAGAGGTGGTACAGTCTGCTTCGAGTTCTGTCGAAGAGACCCAAGAAAGGTTGGATCAACTTTATAATGCTATCCAACCTTTGTTGGACAACCTCAAACAGAAACCCGAAAAAGAATATATTCTGTGGCCGAACCGTCTGGAAAAGATCGAACAGTTCGAGAACCACATTCAAAAAATCTATCAAGGATAAGGTATGAAATACAATCCGAATGTTGAGTATGTCATAGACAACTCTACCCATCTGACAGTCAGTCCCCGCCGGAAAAGAGATCTACATCAGAAGTTGTACTCGATCATGGAAGAGTATCTGACACAGATCGATGACCGAGTTCGGTTTGATAAGGGGTTGGAACAGATGTTGGTGGTATCTCCGATTCTTCTCAATCTGATCGCAAACCGGAATCCCGAGAATGTTTTGTTTGTGGGACACTATGATCAAGGCAAGAATCGAAACTGGAATCGAGACCAGTTGAATATCTTATCCCAGTTGATGCCTGTCATTCATAAAGAGTATGGGTTCAACTTTAACATGCATGTCCTGAAACCAAATGCCCCCAAAAATCTAGGCGCACTGTGGCATCTCTATGACCACTTTGATCTGTCGACCATGCGTTTCAATAGACAATATCTTCATGGTGACTCTAGGGTTTTGATCAAAGATGCCAAAGATGTCCCGGACGAAAAGTTCGATGCTATTGTATTTGCGGGTGTTCCCCATACCGCAAGTTTTCGGGGTGAACTATTGCAGTCAAGGTGGAGTAGATGGTGCAAACCCGAATATGAACTGATCGACATCTACGAAGGTGACGATTCTAAACAAAGGTTTCTAGACCGCGAATACTGCAAGTATATCTCGGACGATATCGCAAAAGCATTTATCCTGCGATCCGAGAACGACCGTCAAGAGTCTGATCAAAAACGAGAGTGGTATCGCAGAGTCGAACAGTCGGTCAAAGTGTATTGATTACAATACCAATGCGATTAACAAAGCGGTAACTGTCAGAATCAAGATATTGGGGTATGCGCTATAAAGAATGCGCATATCAAAGATGGTCTCTTCGACATACCACTTGATATAATTCCAGATCTTCTTCATTTTCCTTCCTCCGTAATAATCGAAACATTCGAGGGTACTTCGATCTTAATGTTCTTGTGACTGTGATGTAAATAAAACTGGGTATCCGAAAACTCTTCGAACATCTTAGTGAAGATAGGTCTCCAGTTATTTGACAACCGATATGTGTTTCCGTTGCTCCGGTCACTGGGTAAAATCAAATCGGTACTGCTTCTCAGAGTCATGTCAAAAATAGAATCAAATGCATAGATGTGACACTCTTTTGCTTTGAGTGCGCGACACGCATAGTCGACCGCCATGTGTCCACAAGAGTAGTTGGTCGCTGCTTGTGATGGGTTCTGTCCCGGTAGTTTTGCATATTCCGGAATGTGTTGATGAAATGCTTTGATTCTCTGAGAGTACTTGAGATAGAACGAAGGTTGCATCTCCATCCACTTTCGAGGTCTTGTACCCAAGACCCAATCATACATGTCAAGTCTCACCTGCCCTTCGGCAAGTGCTTTCATCATCTTGAAGTCTACCATACAGGTTGCATGAACTTCATTGTTCGGTATCTCGAAAGGAGGCATATTACAAATCAAAAGTTTGCCAGGCGTCCCTCGTTTGAACATATAGGCATGGTCGCCATTACCTAAAACATTCACTCTCATTTTTCTTGTTCTCCGTCAAGTGTGCGATAATATAAAATAACTTCTTTGGTCTGGTTTATATATCTACGAATTTCCTGCATATTATATGCCATCAATTCATAGTCTTTGACGGTCATAGCAACAAAAACCACTTGACCACCATTTCTCTTCTTGATATCTTCAAGAAAGGTGTCCACATTCGAATCAGACACCACATACCACCGAGGGTCTTTAAGATCAATCGGTCTGGGAAGAGTCGGGTGTGTGATCGGAGTCGGAACCTCGACTGTCCGAATCTCTACCGGAGTTGGTTCCGGACTTCCAAAACTAGCGCATCCGCTGATCAGTGACACTGTCAATATCAGTAGTGTCGTTTTCAATAGTGTCGAAAACATCTTGAGTTCCTTTGTTAATGCGACTTTCGATCAATCCCGGTTTTGCGGATGCAAGTCGAGATAAATCATGTCTCGCAAAGATATCCAAATAACGATTCATTTCTGACTCGATCTCATTGTTACGTTCAACCAAATCGTTCAGGTTTTGGGTGGTATTGTCCAAGGTCTCCTGTAACGATTCGATAGTGTTGATCTGTTCTTCTTGTCTCAGTTCAAACCCGTTAATCAAATTCTGTTGTGATTGAATCTCTGCCTGAAGATTCTGAATCGTCCCCTGTGTGTCTTTATAGTAAAAATAAGCACCCACCCCCATCGTGAGAGTCACGCCTAACAATACTTTACTGATAATTCTACTGATCATTGGACATCATTTCCCGTATGTACTTCTTACCCTTTGCGCCTGTATGATGAACAATCATAGGATTCTGTACCGCAATCCCATCCTGATAGTCCAGTCGCAGTGTATTATATTTATGTGGTAGAGGTGAGATTACCGACATCTTCATAATTTCATCCCCACCCATCATAGCATAAAGGGTCTCTTGATCTCCTTGGATGGGATTGTTGATACACTGTTCTGCCCATGCTCTTAGAATATTGGGTTTGCCTTCGAACGCAACAACCCCAGAGTTATACCAGACACCATGATGTCCCCGTCTCTTTGTCCACGGACGATCTTCGCACATCGAGATTTTGTTGGTCGCGGTATAGTCAAAGATGCCCGAGATATCCGCAAAGATCTCGCAGTCAGTATCAACCCAACACGACTTGTGAGAAAGTTCGGCGACCTGTAACATTGCGAGAGGTTTTTTAAACCAACCTGTTGCATTACTCTTCGTTTCGATCAGGGTAACATTGTGATCTAATGCATTCACAAAGTCAACCATCTCTTGTTCCATTCCAAAGTCACAGACATAGAGGTGGGTATCATTTGCATCAAGATAGTTACGAATAAACCAAGGCAACTGCCATGATGTATTCTCGTCACATCCTGTTAAAAAAGTTTTGTCTAACATCGTTCATATCCAAATGTGTCAAATGTTTCTATATCTAGTTGGTATATTTCTTCTCGTATTTCTTTGGGAATAACGGTATCTACTTCTTCTATAGTATAACTCTTGTTAACGAATTTTTCTTTTCCCAACACAGAAGGTTGTTTAAAAAATCGCATAGCAATTTTTTCGTCTAATTCTTTTTGCAAATTTTCGTATCGAATAATTATATCACATCCCTTCCAATACTCAGATTGTAGGGGCGCCTTTTCATTATCCCAAGACCTCCACCATTCTACAAAATCCGTTCCGATATACCTTCTTGAATAGGTTGATTCAAAGTTCCATAAACTTATATACCGGACATATGGGTTTCTAATCACAGTGAACTTAGTTCCTAAATTGTCACCCCAGTATGATTTTTCTACCACGTCCTGTAATGTCAGATGAAGATCATAACACTGAAAAGACTTGATCGGCGTATTCCCGGTCTCAAATAACCCATAGACCCAACTTTGAATAGAAGAACCAGCAGTCTTTGGTATATGCAAGAATGTCAGATAATCTTCGTCTCTTAATTTTACTCGAAACGGCCCGTTCGATCTGGGCGGGTTATTTACTGTTCTGACAGGCGTATTACTCAAATGATTTTATACCCCTCAGTATAGTTATGTTTCGCAGCGCAACCTTGTCTATTCTGAATCGTTGTGAAAGTATCGTCCGCACGTGCTACAAAAGGATAGTACTCCTGAAGTGTCGGAAAGGTATCGATATTCAAAAAGATATCGGTCGGTCTCGCTTGCACTTTCGCCTGATCGACCAACATACGCGCGCCCGCGGGCGTGAGCATGTAGGCGTGCGCGCCCGGGAAGTATCTCTTAGTAGTGAGTGGGCCCACTCCAAGATGTTGGGGTCGATTCCATTTACCATAACTCGGTTGACCAATGTTCATGACATGGGTAAAAGGTATATTCGGAATCACATCAAACACAACCGCATCATGTTCAAAGATAACTATTGGTTCATTGTGATCGATACATTCGACCCACAACCCATAGTGTGACAGAAATGCAGCAACACAGTTCTCTAACCTTGAATAGGGTTCACGAAACCCCTGAATCGGAATCCCAATCTTTTCGGCAAGAGCGATCGGATCGTCTTCCGGAGTCGTTGCAACATGGGTGAATACTTCAAGATTGCCATGTTTCTTTGCGGTCTCGATACAACGATTCGCATACTTAGTAGAGTCATCATTGTGAGTAATCGTAATCACATAACCATTCATAATCATTCTATCCTGTTGTGGTCGATTGGGTTCCCTGAACAACCGTATGATAAGGCCAGCAAACTTGCATCCATGGAAAGAACTGTTTACACATCAACGCATCGTTTGGCCACATTCCTATTTCTTGTACTTTATCTAGTAGTTTCTTAGCAGCCCATGGTTTGATAATATATGCAGAGTTACCTGCCAGACCTTGAGGTAATGGGTCATCCCCGATCTTATCGACCGAGGGTACACGATGGATTCCAAAGTTGCTGAACAGTTCTTTGTGAAACACCGATGCCTTTCGAGTTGCACCGATCGGACAGTTAAGTCCAAGAATCCCGCCCGTAAACTCTCCGGTGGGTTCTCCTTTCAGAACTTCTTCGAGTACCGCAAACTTTTTATTGTCTTCCCATGGAAGTACTGACAACTCCTTGGTTTTTTTCCATCGGTTGAACCACCCCTCATCTAGTTTCAGAGATTTAGGTTTCAAAAGATCCTGATAGACAAACTGACGAATAAACAATGCGTCATGTTCCAGAACCATGATCGGTTCGTCTAAGTCAATACAGGTTTGCCATGTTCTCATATGAGAGACCATACATGCAATGACCTTGTTGACATCATCTGCTTTATATGCTTTCTTATAGAGTCCGGTTTTAAGATCAAGACTATTCTGACTATCTTCGGTCGGCCATGTATAGTCCAGAGATTTCGGATTACCCAAATAAGAGATATCCTTCAATCCACGTTCGATAGACTCGGGTGTGGTCGCATCCATCACCAAAGGGTTGATATTAGATTCGGTGTTGTAGATTGACTGAATCAATCTCCGAGTCGAATAGGTCGAGACCGAATCGTTCAACATGCAGATAATATATGCGTTAATCTTCTTCATAGTTTATTACTGTAGTTTCTGGTTGCGCCTGTATCAAAGTCAAATCCCCAGTATTCGATGTCCTTTGCATACCAGTCAGCAACAATCTGAAGTGTCTTGTCGGTATACATGTCTTGATATCTGCCCTTATTCAAACCCGTCACATTACGGGCAGGCGGATCACTGAGAAGACCCATATACCACTTGATATCTTCATTATAGTTTTCGAAACGCAGAATATCACACCGTACATTGCCCTCTTTGTCCGACACATGATCGAATGCGGGATACCAGTTACGAACTGCACGATGCCACATATATTCTACCCCACCCCATTTATGTCGTTCTTCAAGAAATGCTTCAAACGAAGAACAATCACAATAGTCGGTATTGCCATAATGATCCGAGTTTTCTTCTACATAGATTACCTTACGCGCAAAGAAATATCGAGATACCACTCTATCCCATGGGTTTCTCACAAACGCAAATGCACGATGATTGTCTCGAATCTCTGGTTTGATGTCCCTCCATCGAGCATGTTCATATCCCATCACATCCCCGACACTTGTCATTTTCCTTTCCAACCCCTTGGTATATTCCCTACTCTTATGGGTGGTCGGACTACAGACAATAATATTCCGCCGGATTTCCGGATTCCGGCGGACAGTCATTCCCCCGTTTTTGGGGACATGAATAAAGAGTTTCTGTTTTCCGATCATCGTTTTACTCTTAAAATATATCCATCCGGATGACCATCGGTAAAGTCATAATGTTTTACATCATATTCTTCGATGGTGGTCATGAACCTCACATGATCAGGCATACTATACAGATGAGGTCGATTCGCGACCCACGAATGAGTCTTATTCATCTTGTCCAACATCCAAACATCTTCGATGAAATAAACGCCGTCATCCTTTAGAAACTGAAAACAGTGATTGAATGTCAGTCGGTTAGCCTCAGGATAATGCGCGCCATCATCGATAATAAAATCAAACTCAACATCGCCCCACTCTTTTCGAATCCGACTCGGAAGTGACGCATTGAGACTGTCTCCCTTTAACCAATGAACCCTGTCCTGATTAAGGATATCAATAGTCGATGCATCTACTCGTTCGAATAGGTCAATCGTGTAGATGTCTGCATTCGGAAAATAGTCGAACCATGCTCTTGTACTTTCACCTCGAAAGCATCCAATCTCCAGAATATGGACGGCATCTTCACGTCTGTCTTCCATGTAATTTTCGTAACATCGGTCATAACAGTGTTTTTTAGTTCCCTTATCACATCGGTGAATGTCAAATATTTCTCTTAGTGTATTCATATCTGTCTCATCAACTCTTCTACATTTTCACCTTGTTCAGGCAAGTGATCTTTCAGAAAGAAGTGGACAAAGTGACACTCATCAATCCGAGTGTTTGCGGTAAAGAGTCCATTCCATTTCCAGTCCATGTGTTTAAATGATACATTGTGTTTCCTGATAAAGTAATTCAATAGTGTCTGATCAGTACTCCACTTCCACGGGCCTACTCCATCAACAAAGTCTTTGAACTCCATCCGATCCAAGAACTCGCGAGGTGTCTGCCCATTCAAATGGGGTTTGAACTTCTCGGAGTTCAATAGAATCATTCCCATGTTCGCAAACTCATATCCTAACTCAGGTTGAGGGTCGAAGTCAATACCCCTGTTATGCAATGATGCATATTGCATGTTCGAGTATCTTCGAATCTTTTGTTGATACTGTTTGGTCAAAGGCATCTCTCTTTCGACCACAGCACCAAATGCATGGTCTGTCCCAAAGTCATCAAAGATGTTAGGAGCATCAGGTCGAATATAGATGTCTGCATCAACAATCGCAATCTGATCAAAGTCATCAAGTTCTTCGAATGCATTCTCTTTCTCGAAGATTGGAAGATATCCCCCATATTTCTCGTAGGACTCTTTACTCCGACCCATGTTGAACGGATCTGGTTTGATTCGAAGTTTTGGTTCGGTCTGAATAAAGTGTGCGATATCATGACGATCTGCATATTCTCGCACGCTCTTAATACAGTGCTCATATAGTTTGGATGGTTTGCTTACCGCAACCTGATAAATCAATCTTTTCATATCAATGAATCTTCCTTATACAATAATCAAATGGCTCGGTTGTTTTGATGACAACCTCTTCGCCTGAGTGTGTCCTTCCTACAAAGTGAGTCTGACTCTTCTTGTTGATCTCTTTGAAGTAAAACACCTTCTTGGTGCTTTCTCTCTTAAACTCGGTCTGTTTGACCTTGAACCAGATAGTCACTTCATACTCTTCGTAGAAAAGGTCTCTTAAAAAGTTAATGATCTTATTCATTCTGTCACCGTCCGAATCGAGATCTTATCGGTCTCGACTCGATAGTCATCCAAGTCAAACTCTGTACCATGCATCTTATATAGATCTCTTTCATGGTTAGTATACACCAATACTTCGGGGTCGTCAATAAGGAAATCACATTCTTTACAGTAATCTGGATAGTTTCCTGTCCGATGACCTTCTCGCAACGCCGAGTATTCTTCACCCCGGATAATTTCTTCGATGGTGTTCTCGCTGGTATGACCCAACACCGCTTCTTCGTCTCGACCCAATACCTGGCAACATGGCGCAACCGCGCCACTCTTTCCGTCCAGTCCGCCTGCTCGAATTACCACGTCCGGACTAAACGGTCTACCACATGTCTTGACCTTGCCTTCCCGACCATACTCGGGTCGGTAAACACCACTCCAGTTGTGCATCTTCCAGATCTCGGTCTTAACTCCCAGTTCATTTACAAGGTCTTTATACTGTTGAAGTTCTTGATCGATATTGTCAGTGTCGGTAATCAGGTGATAGGTCGCGACCACACAGTCACTTCCTGACTCTTCGACATACTTCACCATGTCCTTGATGTTATTCTTGATACGGTCAAAGTTACCGCCTGCCTTATTAAACATCCACTTGGTATAGTCTTCTTTATTTGAACCGATGAATGAGAATCGATAGAAGTCGAGTCCCGCATCTACACACGCTTTCATGAAGTCGCCTTGCATACGGAAACCGTTAGAAAACGCAAAACACTTTGCGCCATACTTCTTGACAATCTTGATATATTCCGGCAGATTTCGGTTCAGGGTGGGTTCGCCTGATCCTTCAAGGTTGACCACCCGAAGACCATGTTGCACACAATCCGCAACATTTCGTTCAAATTCTTCGAGTGACATTTTCTTGAGAAAGTCTTTATTACGGCCGCCTGTCCGCATGTCTTGGGGACACATACTACACGAGTAATTACATCCCCCATTGACTTCGATGACCGCTCGGTCAATCTTGACTGGTTTCTTTTGACTCATTTATTTTCACTCTCTGTTCATCAATAATATTATCTAGGTTATCTACTAAGTCTTGGGTAAACCTTGGGGTGACGTGCGCCCATGGGCCCGAAGTATTTCTTGAAATGATCGGTGACTCGCTGAACACCATCATCGGTTTACGATAGTTATATGCGATCACATTCCCCATGCCTTCATACCCAATACAGAAAGAAGATGTCGCGATAGTACGAAAAACATAATCTACAGGCATTCTATAGTTCACCAGTTTTACTTCTTTTCCTGTACTTATTGCAAGTTTTTTCATATAGTTGGGGTGAACCGGATCTTTCCATCTTGGGGGGTATTCCAGATTCTTATTTGAATTCCATACTACAACATGACCATCATCCGAGATAGGTCTTTTGAGTTCAAGGTCAGGATATCCCATCCAATCGAAAACTGATTTTGCCCTTCTATATCTTAACCATCGAACAGTTTCGCTTGTCGTCATCATAATATTCGGATGAGAAATTATTTGTGGTTCCGGAAAATCACGGGAAAATCTTACTTCATCTAATACCTTTCGAGTCTCTTCACGAAAAAATTCTTCAACAAAAAACCTGAGACGAACCTTTTCTCCTAGCATTCTCTGAAGTTTTTGGGTGTAAGAGATAGTTCGAAGAATATCTCCATAACCCTGAGAGTCCATGCTATCAACTTGAAGAACTCCGCCCGTTCGATAAATCCGATGGAATTCTTCTAGGTCTTGTTTTGAATAGTCACGATCATCTTGTCGAAAGGGCTCTTGAATCATATATAATTTTCATCTTTTCTAAATACTTGGTTGCTTTCTTTTTTGGATGTCCTAACAGTTCGGGTATATCACCCATCCAATCACGGATATTTATTTCATCATCTTCTGAAGGTGAAATTCTTACGGCATGTGGAGTGTGATATTTAGTAACTTGTTCGGAACTGATTACCGCAAGGGGTTTTGCAAAGTTCTTTGCGATATAATGCCACATACCGTCATAACAAAAGACCAACCGACATGTTGCGATATGATACATCGCTTCTCTTACTGGTGTTCGGTAAGTCAATTCTGTTATATTCAATCCTTGGCGGCGTAACTTTTTTATTATATCATCCCATTGGCGATCTGTCAATAGTCTTTTCCAAGTTCGAGGGATTTCTGCATTAAATGTAGGTCTCCAGATGACAACTTTATTCTTATCAATTTCTTGGAATGCGCCCTTTCGAAACAACCAATCGTTCTCTGGAGCGTCTTCGCCTGGCGTATCAGAATACCTTCCAGATTCAAACTCAAAGCGATTCTTAGTTCTTGAGTTTGCTTGTATTCTCTTTCGACCGTCATCTTCTTTTACTATGTCATCCTGAAAACTCCAATCGGCGTAACGACCATTGGAGTTAAACACATGAGTAATCTTGACATCATCCTGACGATGATAGAAGTTGTGGATATACTGCATTCTCTCGATAATGGTCTCGGGGTCTTCAAAGTGGTGAAGGTAGTCTTCACTGTGTTCCCAATGCATTTCGAGATTGACTTTGGTATTGGTCTGGTATGCATGAAGGTGGACACAGTTAAGTGCCCACATGAAATCACCTACGCCTGGCGTTCCCCTCCACGTGACCTTTTCCACTACTTACCTTTTGAGTATGCTTGGGAACCAAAGAATGCCGCTACAATACCTGCAACAGAAACAAAATAGGTTGCTGCCATGTCGCCCAAGACTTTGGTCGCTTGATCGAGACCGAAGACCGTAGAAAGAACTGCCGCGAATGGATAGAGAATCATCCCGCTCAAAGAGAACCATGCCATCTTTCGTTGAGCATCCTCTTTCTTATCTTCGTTCTCTAAACGAATTTTCCATTCCATGGTTTCCATTTCTTTTTCTGTAAGTTTCTTGTCTGCCATGATCGTTCCTTTGTGTGTATAAAAAGGACATCCGGCATGATATGTAGTTCTCAAAGATGTCGGTCTTATTTATAACCCACAGTCTCTCTCACGATATCGTTATGATTAAATTCTGCCCAATACAACTCAAATGCAACTCCGTCTTCGAGACACTCGAACTGGTGGTAGACTCCGGGTTTCACCTTTGTGTAGTCACCCGCGCGTAGAACAGTCTCGTCCACAAGGTCATAGTCATTCTGCCAGACTCGTACGATCATTGCACCAGACTCGACAAAGAATCCATTCCATTTGAAATCATGTTTGTGTTTAGAACAAACCCCGCCGCGTTCCATCTCGATACGATGAAACTCCAACACTCCGTTCGCCTCGACCAGTTCGGTCTGACCCCATACTTTTCCTGCAATCATTAAAATACCCTCACTTTGTATTTACTTTGCCATATTTTTGCGTCAACCAAATCGTCTACCATCGGTCTTCCTCGAATATTGAGACTTGTATTTAACAACATCGGAATACCTGTCTTTTCATAGTACTCTTCGATAATCTTACGAAAGACTGACTGACAATCCTTTCTTACCACCTGTACTCGTGCAGTGCCATCTACATGGGTGACCGAAGAATAGTCATGGAGTGCCTTTGAAGTAAACTGCATATACTCATTCATCGGGCCTTCGAAGTATTGGTCTGCATACTCTTCAAGAATTGCGGGCGCAAAGGGTCGATACTTTTGTCTCCGTTTAATTTCATTGACGGTATCCTTGACATCATATCGTACGTCCGCAATCAGTGATCGATTACCCAATGCTCGAGGCCCAAACTCTGCACGACCGTTTGCAAGTCCACAGTATTGTTCTTTGAGTATATGATCGACCACCTCACTCGGGTTGACGATACGGTTGATATCGGTTCCCAGATAGGGACTCCATTTAAGGTGAGTCCCTCCGGTCTCTCTTGCCCAAGTCTTTGCTGCACATCCCAGTGACGAACCGGAGTCTGCAGGCGCAATTGCGATATGGACTTCATCAAACATCTCATCTATCAGAGAATTGACCACCACATTCTGTGCAACCCCACCTGAGTAGACCAACTTATTTCCATAACATCTTGCGATACTCATGATCTCAAGAATCGCGCGTTTCGCAAACTCCTGAACAGACGCAGCAGCATCTTCGGGCGAGTGTTCTGCAACCTTTTGTTTAAGTCTCTTACGGAATGAGACCCTCTGTCGTTCTCTCTGAGAGTCTTTTCCACCCACCTGAATACCAGAGGTCAACTCTTGGTCTGCGGTGTCTGAGAATGCGTGATATTCGTTCCAGATCCATTCTGAGAACTTATCTTCTCCATAAGACGACAGACCCATGACCACATACTCGTCCTCAAGCGGTCTCAGACCCAGTTCTGAGGTCACGATACTGTATATCAGACCGACCGACTTAGGGTAGTGCCATTCTTTAATGAGGTTGAAGTTGTGGTCTAGAATGACCGCAGTCTGAAGTTCCCCCGCACCATCGATAGACACCATGACAGTATCTTCTTGGGATTGCCATGGGCGTGTATAGAATGCTAACGCACAGTGAGATTCATGATGAAGATGAAACTCATCATAGGTCAGAAACTCTTTTCGGGGAACCTGAGATTGTGCGGTAACTGAATTTTGGATGTGTTTTTTAAAATCACCAGTGACCGCAATGCCGCCTCTCTTATCGTGTTTTAGGTCATAGTCTTCATAGAACACAAAGACATCATCTTTCTCCTGACCTACAAAGTCCCAGAGTTCTTCTGGTATTACGGGATCATTCTTTTTCTTAGACCATCGTTCTGCATGGGTGGCATATGAAACTGTTCCGTCTTCTTCAACGACAGAAACCCCAGCGTCATGATAGAACTCAGAGAATCCAATATATCTTCGAGACATCAACCTTCCAAGTAGTGATAGATGTCCTTCCAGTTATTCATTAGAGGGTAAGGACAATCGTTTTCGTTCCATTCGTGTTTCATTACGACAGTATCTAGACCGACCTTATCTCCTTCTAACGCATTCTCTAGTTTATCTTCAACCCAGAGATAATCCTTACCGATGTACTCTGACAACGCGACATCCTTGTCTTCGCCAGTATCAAGATAGACAAACCGAGTGAACACATTCTCGCCAAAGAGTTGTTGAAGATTCTGAGTCCGAAGTTCGCCAGCATACCGATCTTTACTGAGACTGGTAATCACATGAAACACATAACCGTGTTCTTCATGTAACTTCCGGACATACTTGATTGCATCACGCAGTGGGGGCAAGAATCCTACCGCAGCGCTTTCGTTGAACTGCCGCACCCGCGCGCGACCCTCTTTATATTCAATCCCGAATAATTGACTAATATTGTAAACATTGGGATTCTTTATCTCATAACCGTGAGACTCCATCCAGTCAATAAACGCCATCCGCCAGTTGAGCAGGACGCCATCACAGTCGGTCAAAATCACTTTATCACTATCTTTCATAGTTATTATCCTTTTCTACAATACCTATTATAGGGGATTGCCCCCAATTTGTCAAGAACTTTATCGCCTTTGAAATCAGGGACTTAGGAGAATACGGGAAATAATCCTCGGTGATATTGGTCAATCATGACTGTTTTGTTCCCCCCTCCGGTGTAATGAAGGAAGTTTGCCCCGAGTGCCTTCTCTCCATCGGGATCACTGTAATGGGTCGGAGTGTCGTTCCAGATCTGATCTATTGTCCCCAGATCAAAGTCGTGTTTCATTAACTGACCCGAGATATAGGGTTGGTCATTCATGATTGACATGTGTTTTTGAGGGCCTTCGAAATACCACCACTTCCAATCATCAAAGACCTCGCGCGCGCGTAGGCGCGCCTCTCTTGTCCAGACCACAACCCCGGTGTTCAGGATGGTCAATCGAGAGGGTTGATTGGGGGGAATCGAGGGGACAATCGGAATGTCATGCCACTCATACTTTTCTCGAAAGTTTTGGAATGTCGAATCATCATAATCCCAAGTGTTATAACCGCCATCTTTCTCGGTGCGAATATCACTCTCAAGAACCCCATACACCTCTGCATCAGATTCTTCGAAGATATTCTGATCGGTGTTCACAACAATGTCGGTGTCCGCAAATAAAACCTTATCATACTTGTCAAAGGATTCATCATAGATGACACGCAGACACTCGAAGAGAGGGACACAGTTGTCTCTCTCTATTTCATTTCGAGTATAGACTGCTTCGTCCGAATACAGATAGTCTGCACCGATTTTGTCCGCATAGATTTGAAACGACCGACTCGATATATCGGTCATCTCTTGATAGACTTCGGTTCGGGATCGACCCTCGATAGGGCCTCGCTTTTCGTCTAGATCAGGATTAGTAATCAGATACTGAAAGATAAGATTCATACTTGGGTTTCCGCTTGTACTCTCCAGTATGTATCCCGCCCTTAAATCCTTCTTTTACGTTTCTTTTGTGTTTGTCTCTTTTCTTGTTTCTTGAGTCGTGTCGACTATACTTTGCCATTTTCTACTACCGTTAGTTTCTCCATTCTACTCATGAGACGTTCTGCCCGATTCGTCACCTGACGATACCAGAGAGAGTCTCTTCCTTCCATAGCAGCAGTCTTCCAATCCTTCTTGTAGAGTGCTGATGTAAACCTCACAAACTGACTGAGTCGAGGTCTTCCGAGATTGAACATCATGTTCACCAGAATCTCTTGTACCTCACACGGAAAGTTTGGGAAGTATCCGTTATACAAAACCTCACATTCACGAATCGCAATATCAAGGTCTTGTTCAAATGCTTGTCGGACTCGTTCTTCGGACACCGGAGTTCCGACTGGTTGACCATACTCGGGATCTTTTTCTAGAATCAGATGTCCGACACCAAAGGTCGGATGTCCGAGGTGGTCTTCGTATACCTCATAGATCACGCCTTCGTCTATCTTCAGTTGTTCATAGACTCGTTCTCTATTCATGATGATATCCCAACATCTCCTTGGTCATGATGTAATCTCGAACAAAATCTGAGCGGACAATATCTGACCATCCAAACTCGACTGTAGTGAACCGAGTCATGTGTTCGATGATATCCAGAAACTTCAGCAAACCCTTCTTGTCACTTTGTTTGGTAAAGTCTGACTGTTTATAATCACCACAGAACATCACTCGACAGTTTTCTCCGACCCGAGTGATTACCGAATCCAGTTCATGAAAGGTTAGATTCTGCATTTCATCAATAATCAGGATTGTGTTGTCCATGGTAACACCTCGAATATATGAGGTTGACATGAACTCGATAACACCCTGTGATACCAGTTTCTCGTACGCCAGGGCGTCCTCAAACAGTTCAGAACAGATTGCCTTGTAGGGTGCGGTATATGCTTCTACTTTCTCTTCTAAAGACCCTGGCAAGAATCCTACTTCGCGTGTGGGGACAATAGAGCGACAGAGAACAACCTTGGAACAATTATTCCCCTTGTCCAAGACGGTCTCAAGTGCGAGGTATAATGCACAGAATGTTTTGCCTGTGCCTGCGGTTCCGCACATAACAACATTATTATTTTCTGACCATGCATTGTAAACCACTTCCTGAGATGAGGTAAGTGGTTCAAATGTGTAAAGGTCATCGATACGCAACTTCTGAGGGGGTGTGCGTTCCTTTCTCATACTTTAATGGTGTTCCCCCGCCCAGACTTTTCTTTGATATTCTTGAGATGGTCGCGCCAACCCGAACCCGCCATCGTAAGAGGCGACTTGACATTGGTGACCATATTGGGAGCATAGTCGATAACCTGTTCGAGATTTGGGTTATCTTCTTTGTATGAATCTAGTTCGGAAATGCGGAGAGACACCTCAGTAATCTCTCCGCTTTCCTTTTCCTTAAACTTGTAAATCGGCATGATAAATTTCGCACCTATAATCTAATCCACTGGTTACGACAAGACAGTGTCTTGAAGAGATGTGGATCACCTTCCTTTATTGTGATTGACTAACTTCGTTAATGGTTTGGTCGAGAAACTCACGTTTATCCATCAGTTTGTGTGCTTTCTCTTCCTTACCCCGTTTTTTCAAACTCATAATATAGTGGTCTAGTTCTTGACTATCTTTTTTCAACCGTTCTATTTGAGCTGATGTCATATCACTCCTTTATTTTCAGTGGAAAGAAATGATGACTATGAGTCATCGTCTTGGATTAGATTCGGAAAGACCTCCTGTACTAGTTTTTTGTTAAGACCCTTGATAGGTGATTTTTTATTCACCATCGCCAACACGAGCAACGCATCGTCCGGATGCACTGACTCAAGTAGTTCAATGAATTTCTTTTCCCTCTTAAAGGAGGGCATATCAGTACCGGGGCCACCTTTTACAAACCAACCGAACTCACGATGTTTTCGTAACAGAGTGGAAGGTGCAGACTCTGGTCTGTTCGGGGTATAAGGCGGGGTTCCTTCGGGAAGAAGAAACACAAGAGTATTATCAAACATGCCGCGAAGTACATCTCTCAATGCTGGCATGTCTCGATATTTTTCCAAAACTGCTTTGCGTTTTGGTTTTGTTGTCTGTAGTTCTAGTTCTTCGAACACTTCGAATACTTGTTTTTCTTGGGGTAGATTAACCATAGTTTACTTTTTTCACCTCATATATTGTATATAGGGTTTTGAGTTTTTTAACACAAAGTCCCATACCAATTTAAATCTTCTCTAATTTGTTGATATTGATCCTCAGCAGTTCGAATCGCATACCCAACTTTCCAGGCGGGTTCGGAAGAAAATCGTTGACTCACTTTTTCGATCACAAACTCTAAGGGTTCATTAAAGTTTTCACAGACCACTTCTTGAACTTCGGTCGTAAAAGAACTCATCTTACTCATATATAGTCACCTCCATTGTTCAGTTATATTATACTTTACCAACTCAGGAAATGTCAACAACTTTATTTGCCTTGAACTTACACGGTTTATCTGACTCCAACTTACCGATCAGGTTCCAGTCTTCGGCAGTCAGTCGCGCACCATACTCTTCGATCTCGGTGTATTCGTTAAGATAGTTGACCGCTTCCTTGACATCCTGAAACTGTTTAATTCCTTTATCATTATTCATGTTGGGGATTGCTACGAACATATTACTTCACCTCTTTAAACTTGCGTCTTGTCTTTGTGAAACGCAGGGGTTTCTTGAATGTGTACCATTCATTTGAACCAACCTTCTTGTAAGCAACGCACTTACCATCAGGTCGAATCTCGTAGGTGTGGTTGGGGATATCATCTTCCCAATCAGTGACCTCTTGAAGGATCTTATTCATCACGCTGCCTCTTTCTCATAAAGGTCAATCTTTGATCCGGTGTGCGTACTCCAGCACTTCCACATTTTGTCAGTTGGATTATACACATACAGATAATCAACAACATCTTCGTAATGATCAATGAACTCGACCATACCACCGAATGTTTTTGGGGCGGTATTTGGTTCACCACGATCACGACCGTAGAATACAGTCACGTCTTTTTCGGGTGTATCAAAACTGTGAGTGTCACCTTCCGGGAAAATCTCTGGTGCGAGATAACTCTGATCACCCAAAGCAATCATAGCCTGAATCTTGAGATTGAAGTCATAATGCTCGACCAGCATTTGACCTGTATGTGAAGGATAACCATCATAGTGAGAATACTTTGCAAACACTGTGTTATCTTCATACATATAACCAATTGCACATCTTGTAGCCATAATATAATCTCCTTACCTATGTTTGTATAAAGACAATTCTGCATCACGTTTCGATTGAAATCTACCACTTAGTGGCGTCTGATGCGGCCCTCTAACGATATACCAACCACCCAACAAACGATTATATACTATTTTCATTACGCATCTCCCTATTGATTGTTGCAAAAATAATCAATCGCTTCTTCGCGAGTATCAAAGAAATCGTTGACCGAATGACCGTTATTGAAAACGACAAACCAACCAAGACCAGCCAAGTTGCGGTCAATGATACCGCCTTTGGGGTCAGCAGAACAAATCATTTTGCCGTTCGTAGTCCAACCGTCACAAATCGAAAAGAGTTTATCCATTACGCAACCTCCGCTTTAGCGATTGACACACCGCTGTCCATTTGAAAGTAGTACGGATCATATGACCGAATAAGTGATTCTTGATCAGTATTCTTTTGGACAAACTCAACAGTATAACCAAGTTTATTGACTGCGTTGATGTAAATACCTGCGTCACGATCTTCCTCAAGATAGACAAGGTCATAGTTACGATAAGACCAAGGACTGATCTTGTCGTGAATGCCGAGTTCTTCCAACTCATAGATCTTGGTACACAACCAACCATGACCCGGATCTGAATAAAAAGTGCGTTTAATTGATTTCATAATATATTTCCTCTCTCTCTATCAACCTTACAATACCTATTATAGGGGACTAGACAAGAAAAGTCAAGTCTAGATTAAACCCCAAGGTTCTTCACCACGATTCTCTAGAATAATGTCCCGAACCAATTCTCGGTCAAGACTGTCACCCGAAAACTCGATGTCTTTTCTTTTTAACCGCATTTCTAATGCTTTATAAACTTCATCTTCTTTCACACCGAGATCGTAGATTTCACCTTTACCGTAGAAACTCAAAACATACTCAACAAACTCACTTGCATACATATCTTTTCCTCTCTCTTTATCAACCTTACAATACCTATTATAGGGAAGCGGGCAATAAAAGTCAAGAACTTTATTCCCTTTAAAATCAACGACTTATAAACTTTCTGAAAAAGAGTAGGAAAATCAGGGGGTTATGGGGTAAAGTTAAAGTGGTGGGTCGTGTAGGACTCGAACCTACGACCAAGAGATTAAGAGTCTCCTGCTCTACCAACTGAGCTAACGACCCGAATTTGGCGTCCCCTACCAGATTCGAACTGGTGTTACTGCCGTGAAAGGGCAGTGTCCTAACCACTAGACGAAGGGGACTCTATTCACTATGTGTCAATACCTTTTCTTATGGTTTCGATAATGTATTTCATCCCAAAAGTGTATACAACTGCATATATGGTAACATACCCTATTAAGGTTGTCAATACCATAGGCATCGAAAGACTGTTGGTGACACCTTGTGTATGTGTCATCATACCATAGACCAACCAAGGTGATCGACCAATCTCAGTGACAAACCAACCAGCAAGAACTGCGATAAACGGTGCGGGTATCATCCATGTCAACCCACGATGAAACCAAGATGTGTCATAGAGTCGATTTCGCCACCTCAAATACAGTCCAACAATACCTGTCAGTACCATCAACACGCCGATACCCACCATCACACGAAAACTCCAGAACACACCAAAGACCCATGGTTGTTCTTCAGGTGGTGCTTCTGTCACACCGGGTACAACACCTGCTGGGTCATGTTTTAGAATAATACTGGCGAGATTGGGGATACCGATCTCCACATGATTCTTT
>CBFHZN010000006.1:73723-77278 GCA_965660355.1 Microbacteriaceae bacterium | reverse complement strand
GGGTTTCCTGATTGGTACCGCCGAGGCGATACCGGGCATCAGCGGTGGAACGGTAGCGCTGATTGTAGGAATTTATAAATTTCTGATTGAAACCATTTCCAATTTCTTTTTATCACTGGCTGGTTTAGTAAAAAAATCCCTTAGACCCTCCAGCAATATTGAGTGGTCAAAGATTGGCTTGATAGCGATTGGAATGGCGATTGGGCTACTTGCAATGGCCCGCGCAATCGAGCCGCTTCTAATCAATTACCCCAAGATCACATTCAGTTTCTTCGGAGGATTGGTTTTAGCAAGTGTTTATTATCCGCTGAGGCTTGCGGGAAAAGTTTCAGCTTCAACCTCCTTGTGGGTAATACCAGGGATCTTTGTCGGGCTATTACTCACTGGTGAGTTATTTGAGTGGAGATTAGAGGTAATAACTCCAGTGGCTGCGGCGATAGCCATAAGTGCTTTGGTGCTTCCAGGTGTGTCTGGATCTTTTTTACTTTTATTACTTGGCTCCTACGAGAGAACAATCTCTGCATTGAACAACCTCGATCTTGCCTATTTAGCAAGTTTTGCTCTCGGGGCAATTATTGGGCTGGTGACGATTGTGTTTTTGGTTAGGTGGTTTTTGAATCGTTTCCCACAAATGACCTATCTGTTCATGGCTGGCTTGATGCTTGGAACACTTCCCGCGCTATTTCCTGAACTGTCAACGGAGTTGGTGGAGTATTTCCCATTGGTTCCTGCTGCTTTTGCGGGTATTGGACTGGTTGTAGTTTTTATTTTTATTGAGCGAAGAAATAATTTTTCCTCAAGCACCGGCAACTCTCAATAGACTGCACTCTGTGGACCTTAGACGCGAACTAACAATTCCCAATGCGCTCAGCGTATTGAGGCTTTTGCTGGTTCCGGTTTTCTTGATTTTGTTGCTGCGGGAGCAAAACGTAGCTGCCCTGCTGGTGCTTATTTTTGCCTCTGCCAGCGACTGGTTTGATGGGTTTTTAGCACGAAAGCTTAATCAAGTGACAAAACTAGGTGCCAGATTGGACCCGGCCGCTGATCGTTTGTATATCTTTGCAACCCTGATTGGTTTAGCAGTAAATGGAAATATTCCTATTTGGTTGGCGGTGGTGGTAATCCTCAGGGATGTGATGTTGGCGATTGCCTACCCAGTTTTGGCAACTCACGGATATGGGCCGTTGCCAGTTCATTTCCTGGGCAAGGCTGGCACTTTTGCTTTGCTCTACGCCTTTCCGCTGTTGTTGCTGGCTGACATATTTGCATCCACCGAGCACATCATTTTGCCAATAGCTTGGGCATTTGCCTTTTGGGGCATAGGCCTTTATTGGTGGGCTGGCATTGTTTACATAAGGCAAGTTATAGATTTAGTTACATCCAAGAAACCTGAATCAGCTAATCTTTTCTCCAAAGGGGAAGGTTGATGAGCGAAGATTTCAATCCAGAGGAAACGGCCCGGTTCGAAGACGATCTAATAGCCGATGCGCACGGACTCAGCGCCGAGGAGCAATCCGCCATTGAGGCATTGCCTGATGGGAATGCACTATTGATTGTCACCCGTGGGCCAAATGTTGGGGCAAGGTTTTTATTAGATTCAGATTCAACTATTGCTGGAAGGCATCCAAATGCGGATATCTTTTTGGATGATGTGACTGTTTCCCGCAAACACGTTGAATTCAAAAGAGTCGATGGTGAGTTTGAATTAATTGACTTGGGAAGCCTCAATGGAAGCTATATGCTTGGTCAAAGAGTGGACCGTGCACCGCTTAGAAACGGCAGCGATGTGCAGATCGGTAAATTCAAGATGACTTTTTATTCAGCGCCGAATAAGCAGGGAGGTAGCGAGTGAGTGAACCAATTCGCGCTATCAACCAGCACAGGCAGAGCAAGCTTTACAACATTGGTGAAGTGCTTGGAATCCTCAAGCCAGATTTCCCAGATTTGACGCCCTCAAAACTGAGGTTTTTAGAAGACCAGGGGTTAGTGAATCCGCAAAGAACAGAAGCTGGTTATCGGAAATTCTCAGATTCGCAGATTGAAAGACTGAGGGTGGCTTTGGAACTGCAAAGAGATCAGTATCTGCCACTGAAGGTTATTCGACAGTATTTCGAGGATCTGGATGGAGGCAAAAACCCCGCACTTCCAATCAACGCTCCAACCGCCAATAAGCTGCGGAAGAGTTTGAAGTTTTCAACCATGAAGTTGATTGAAGAATCAGGCATTTCTCAAACTTCTCTCAAAGAAGCCCAGGAAATTGGGCTAATCGGAGCTGAACCACACTCATCTCATGAATTAGAGATTTCTGTTTCGATAGCTGGCCTTGCCCAGTTTGGCATCTCTCCCCGGCACCTGAAGGGGATCAAGGCCAGCGCAGATAGAGAAATAGGAATAATTGGTGGGGTGATTGAGCCGGTTGTTAGAAAAAGAACGCCAGAAAGTGCTGCAAAGGCCGCCTACTACGCTCGAGAGATAGAAAACAGATTTGCCAACATTCGCTCACAATTACTTGCTGGCGAAATTGGCAAATTGGATAAATAATCCGACACGCCGAAGTTCAAACAAACCTTCAGGCAGTGGTTGAAGGAGTAATAATTGAGGTTCGGAACTAGGAGGTTGCCATGAGCGAGGACATGCTTTTTAGAGATGGCTTACCCGATGAGGATGCCAACTCGGGCTACCGCGGTGCAAATGCTGCGGCCGCGGCGGGAATTTCCTACCGACAGCTGGATTATTGGGCAAGAACTGGTTTGGTTCAACCAACAGTCCAAGACGCGCAAGGTTCTGGCTCACAAAGACTTTATTCATTCCGTGACATCTTGGTTCTGAAGCTTGTGAAAAGACTTTTGGACACAGGTGTATCACTGCAGCAGATTAGAAACGCTGTTGAAAGATTAAGAGCCACCGGAGTTGAAGATTTGGCAAAGATCACTCTGATGAGCGATGGAGCAAGTGTTTATCTCTGCACCTCCCAGGATGAAGTGATTGATTTGCTCGGCCAAGGGCAGGGAGTATTTGGAATTGCCGTTGGCAGAGTTCTGCGAGAGGTTGAAACCTCACTTACCGAGCTTGGCCCAGAGGAGCTGACATCTGTAGATGAATTGGCGGCCAGAAGAGCGCAGCGAAGCGCCTAAGACTTCGCTCTTCTTCCCCTGCGCTTGATTTTTGAAGCGTTTCGACCTGATTTCTCTTGAACAATATCCATCGTTCCCGTTAGCTCCCCAAGAGCCTCCTTGGTTGTTCCCCTAATGGCTCGCTCAATTGGGTTTGATGACCGTGTTCTTCTAACCTGCGGGGTTGATTTCATGTCTGATAAAACACTGGAAAGAATTGAGTCAAATGAGCGGGCTATATCCATCCCAGCTTCACTTGGCCAGGAGTGAATCGGTGTGGCGGCACCAGTTGACTGCTGCAGGGTGGTGCGCTCAGAGAAATGCGGATAAACCAGTTTTTCGGCAAACATCTCTCGAAGTTCGCCCAGTCTGAAATTATGCTCATCTGAGCTTTCGCGGAGCCTATTCACAACAACACCGTGCAGAGCAAGCCGAGGCGATA
>CBFHZN010000006.1:70975-73624 GCA_965660355.1 Microbacteriaceae bacterium | reverse complement strand
GTTTGCTGGAAATTTCATCCACCGCTTTTCTTGCCCTGTCCGCTGCGACAACACTAAAAAAACTAGGTTCACTAACAACCAAAACTCGGTCTGAGGCAACCCAGGCGGTTCTTGTCAATGCGTTTAACGATGGCGGGGTGTCAATCACAACTAAGTCGTAATCATCTTCAACAACACTCAGAGCCTGTTCCAACCTCCATAATTCGCCAAGGGTGGGTTGCGGGTTGTCCACCATCAAAGACCTAGTTGATCCAACCATCACGTGAATTTTGCTCTGGTGTCCTTGCTGCCATTTGGCTTCAACTATCGCTTTTTGAACCACTGAAGGCTTGGGGGAGAGTAAAACATCCGCACAGGACTCGGAAAAATCGTTTGTTGCGGCCAATCCAGTTGTTGCGTCACATTGTGGATCTAGGTCAACAAACAGTGTGTTTATGCCCTTATCCAAGGCTGCCGAGGCAATTCCAAGCGCAATAGTGGTTTTTCCAACCCCACCTTTCAGTGAACTTACGCTGAGAACTTGCACGCGGATAGGCTACCCTTTTTTTAGTCATAATCGGTGACTGACAGTACTGTGAGGGTTGATGTTCAAAAAAATTCTGGTAGCTAACCGAGGCGAAATCGCTGTTCGCGCATTTAGAGCAGCCTACGAGGTTGGGGCTAAGACGGTGGCGGTGTTTCCTTTCGAGGATCGCTATTCGGTTCACAGGCTAAAAGCCGACGAGGCCTATGAGATCTATTCCGATGGCTCACCCGTGAAGGCTTACTTAGATGTTGACGAAATCATTCGGGTTGCCAAAGAAAGTGGTGCGGATGCTATCTATCCAGGCTATGGATTTCTAAGTGAAAACCCAGACCTAGCCGAGAAGGCAGCCGCTAACGGAATTGTCTTTGTTGGTCCAAAATCGGAGATATTGGAATTAGCCGGGGACAAAGTAAATGCCAAGCAGGCTGCAATCAGAGCAAATGTACCGGTTTTGAAATCCACTGAGAGTAGCTCCGATAAAAACGCGCTTTTGAAGCAGGCAGATGAAATCAGCTTCCCACTTTTTGTTAAAGCCGTAGCTGGTGGTGGCGGTCGCGGTATGCGCAGAGTGGATAGCAAACAAGAGTTAGAACAAGCCCTCGAGCAATCAATGCGTGAGGCTGAGAGTGCTTTTGGGGACCCAAGGGTTTTTCTAGAGCAGGCGGTTATAAGACCCAGGCACATAGAGGTGCAAATCTTGGCTGATTCGCACGGGGGAGCTCTGCACCTTCATGAACGTGATTGTTCAATCCAGCGCAGAAATCAAAAAGTTGTGGAAATAGCTCCTGCTCCCAATCTTGATGAAGAGCTGAGGCAAAAGCTGTTTGCGGATGCTGTGAATTTTGCCAAGGAAATTGGCTACGTGAACGCCGGAACCGTCGAGTTTTTGATTGAAACCGATGGACCAAACATCGGAGAACACGTTTTCATTGAAATGAATCCAAGGATTCAGGTTGAACACACCATCACTGAAGAGGTAACAAATGTGGATTTGGTTCAATCTCAACTTCGAATTGCCGCAGGCGAAAGCTTGGAGCAAATTGGGTTAAGGCAGCAGGATATAAAACCCAGTGGTTTCGCAATTCAATGTCGAATCACCACTGAGGACCCAAGTAGTAATTTCCGACCAGACACGGGAAAGATAACTACCTATCGTTCTCCTGGTGGAGCGGGAATTAGGTTGGACGGTGGAACAGTTACCACCGGCGCTGAGATTTCCCCGCACTTTGATTCGATGCTTGTGAAGCTAATTGCACGGGGTAGAGATTTTGAGCAGGCGGTTAGGCGTTCCAGGAGGGCTCTGGCTGAGTTTAGGATTCGTGGAGTTGCAACCAATGTTTATTTCTTGCAGTCAATCATGGGGGACCCCGCTTTTGAAGCGGGAGAGCTAGACACCCACTTCATTGACACTCGACCAGAGCTTTTCCAGGCAAAGCCAAGTAGGGACCGTGGAAGCAAAATCTTGCAGTGGCTTGCAGGGGTGACAGTCAACAAGCCAAATGGGGAAAGACCCAATGTCGCGGAACCTGTGACCAAGCTTCCAAAGTTTGACCAAACTGAGAGACCATCGGGTTCGAGAGATCACTTGCTAAAAGTTGGGCCAGAGCAATTCGCTAAAGACTTGAGAGAGCAAACAGCGCTTGCTGTCACTGACAGCACTTTCAGAGATGCTCACCAGTCACTTTTGGCAACTCGAGTCAGAACCGTGGATTTAGTGAATGCAGCACCCTATGTTTCCTATCAGTTACCAGAGCTTCTGAGCGTTGAGGCTTGGGGAGGAGCAACTTATGATGTGGCACTGCGGTTTTTAGGTGAAGACCCATGGGAGCGTTTGGCAAAGCTAAGAGAGGCCATGCCAAATGTTTGCATCCAGATGTTACTCAGAGGCAGAAACACAGTTGGCTACACTCCCTATCCAACCGAGGTAACCGACGCCTTCGTAAAACAAGCTGCAATGACAGGTGTTGATATCTTTCGAATATTTGACGCACTCAATGATGTGTCGCAGATGGCACCTGCTATCAAGGCTGTTCGCGAAGCAGGGGCTGTTGCTGAGGTGGGCATTTCTTACACAGCGGATCTTTTAGACCCAGAAGAGCAGATTTATACCCTGGATTACTATC
>CBFHZN010000006.1:68922-70877 GCA_965660355.1 Microbacteriaceae bacterium | reverse complement strand
CTGAAACTAGCCGATCAGATGGTTGAGGCGGGTGCGCACATACTCGCCATTAAGGACATGGCTGGCCTGTTGCGACCAATGGCGGCCAGCAAACTGGTCACAGCGCTTAGAGAGCGTTTTGAACTGCCCGTGCATCTTCACACTCACGATACTGCTGGCGGTCAGCTAGCAACGCTTTTAGCGGCCAGTGAAGCGGGGGTTGATGCGGTTGACGTGGCCAGTGCACCGATGGCTGGAACAACCTCACAACCCTCTGCCAGTGCATTGGTTGCAGCTTTGGCTCACACCGAGCGTGACACTGGAATTGAATTGGAGCGAATAACCGATTTCGAACCCTATTGGGAAAGCGTGCGTGGAATTTATAAGCCATTTGAATCTGGTTTGGCTGGACCAACAGGCCGGGTTTACACCCACGAGATACCGGGTGGGCAGCTGTCTAATTTAAGACAGCAAGCGATTGCTTTGGGACTGGCGGACAGGTTTGAACTGGTCGAAGATATGTATGCAGCTGCCAACAAAATGCTTGGCAGGCCCACAAAAGTTACCCCTTCCAGCAAAGTTGTGGGGGACCTCGCTTTGCACCTGGTTGCGGTTGATGCCGACCCTGAAGATTTCCAGGCAAACCCGGACAAATACGACATCCCTGATTCGGTGATTGGCTTTTTGCATGGTGAGTTGGGAACCCCGGCAGGGGGTTGGCCCGAGCCGTTCAGGACCAAGGTGCTAAAGGGCAGGGTCAGAAAAGACACGTTTGTGGAAATCTCTGATGAGGATCAGAAAAGCTTAAACAGTGAAGATTCGGGCATGGTTCAGATGACCTTGAATCGACTGCTGTTTGAAAAACCAACTGAGGAATTTGAAAGAGTCAGAGAGGCTTACGGGGATCTCTCAAACATGGCAACCGTTGATTACCTGTATGGATTACAGGCGGAAACGGAGCATGTGGTGACACTTGGTAAAGGTCTGGATTTGTATGTTGGGCTGGAGGCAATTGGGGAGGCCGATTCAAGAGGCTATCGAACGGTGATGACTAAATTAAACGGCCAGCTAAGACCGGTCACCGTTAGGGATTATTCGATTGAGGTGCAAACGGTTGATGCCGAGAAGGCAGACCCTAATAACCCCGGCCATGCCTCCGCTCCGTTCAGTGGAGTTGTTACCCCAAGAGTCGAGGTAGGCGATAAAGTTGAGCGCGGGGAACCAATCGCGAGCATTGAAGCGATGAAGATGGAAGCTAGCATCGCAGCACCAGTTTCTGGAAGGGTTCAAAGGTTGGGGATTATCGGTTCTCAGCCTGTTGAGTCTGGAGATTTGATCGCAGTTATCGAATAGAGGAATGATTGAAAAAGAAACCTGAGGATGAGGATTATTCAGTCGGCAGTGATGCTGAGTTTGAGGATTTGGAATTAGATCCGCAAACTGCTCAATTCGCAATGGGTAAAGATGAGTTTGAAAGCGTCGACCTTGAAGCAACCGAGA
The DNA here is from genome assembly GCA_965660355.1 of Microbacteriaceae bacterium. Lineage (GTDB taxonomy): Bacteria > Actinomycetota > Actinomycetes > Actinomycetales > Microbacteriaceae > CAJXVY01. The sequence continues at coordinate 69,398 of CBFHZN010000006.1, read as the reverse complement.
GTGTTGACAGCGATTTATTTGCAGACCCTGAACCGGCAGCGATGCTTACCGCGGACAGGTTGCTGGAAGACAAAGCCCGAGACAAAACTCAGCCAGAGGGTTTTTGGCAACTCTTGCTTTACCGATTGAGTTTTGGACTAATCAATCTTGGCGACTCAAAAAAAGCCCGCCACCGTAAAGAGGTTGATTCAAGAATTGCAGCAAGCTTTGGAAATGAAGCAAAGTTTGTTCCGGTGCTAACTCGCAAAGGTGGCGTTGGTAAAACAACCATCACCACGCTGATTGGAATGGCGATGGCGCAGGTTAGAGAGGACAGGGTTGTTGCACTGGATGCTAATCCAGATAGAGGAACTTTAGCTGAGAGAGTAAAACGGGGAACCTCAAAAACAGTTCGAGACGTGGTTATCAAAGCCAGCTCAATCACAAGCTTCACAGCATTTAGCGAGTTGGTCTCCAGGGACAAAACCAGGCTTGAC
>CBFHZN010000006.1:66699-68823 GCA_965660355.1 Microbacteriaceae bacterium | reverse complement strand
GTGGTTATCAAAGCCAGCTCAATCACAAGCTTCACAGCATTTAGCGAGTTGGTCTCCAGGGACAAAACCAGGCTTGACGTTTTAGCAAGCGACACTGACCCACTGATTTCACAGGCTTTTGATGATGGCGATTACAACGTTGTTGCAGATATAACCAGAAGGTATTACTCGGTTGTGCTGACAGATTGCGGAACAGGCATAGTTCACAGCGTTATGCAGGCTGTTTTGCAAAGAGCGGACGGATTGGTGATTGTCAGTGGCGGAAGCGTGGATGAGGCAAGACTCGCTAGTGAAACCTTGACTTGGTTGGAGGCAAATGGTTTTGGGGATATTGCTAAAAATTCGGTTGTGGCTTTGAACACTGCCACTTTCGGAACTGAGTTGGTGAAACTAGACGAGATTGAATCTCACTTCCGAACTCGTGCCCGCGCAGTTGTTCGTATTCCCTACGACCCCAAATTGGCGGCCGGATCTGAAATCAATTTTAATAAGTTGCACCCCTCCACTCAAAAAGCAGCGAGGGAGTTAGCTGCTCTAGTGGCGGATGGACTGGTGTGAGCGAAAGGGAAATTCGCGTATTCGGTGATCCTGTTCTAAAAACCAGCTGCAGGGAAATTACCGATCTTGGAAGCGTATCTCAACTGGTGCAAGACTTATTAGACACCTGCACCGTTGCTGGCCGAGCAGGAGTTGCCGCCAATCAAATCGGGGTGGACTGGCGAGTTTTTAGCTATCGCGTTGATGGAGAGCTTGGGTATCTGATAAATCCAGTAATCACTGATTTCTCCGAGGAAACCGAATTGATGGAAGAGGGCTGCCTGAGCGTTCCCGGGTTATGGAAAACGGTTTCGAGGTCCAAATCTGTCAGTATCAAAGGGTTTCAATTGGATGGAAAAGAGATAGCTATCCAGGCAGAGGGCTTATTGGCACAAGTCTTTCAGCACGAATGCGATCACTTGGACGGTGTTTTATACATTGATCGCCTAGATACAGAATCCAAAAAGACCGCTATGAGTGAGATTAGAAACTCTGACTGGTTCCTCTAGCCATAAATCTCCGTCACCTGCTCTTCAAAATCAGCCAGCACTCGCTCTCTTTTCACTTTCAGAGAGGGTGTCATGTGTCCGCTTTCTTCTGTCAGCTCAGAGGCTATGAAGGCAAATTTCTTGATCTGCTCGGCAGAGGAGAATTTTTTATTCACCTGGTCAATCTTGGCTTGAATTTCTTCGATTATTTTGGGATTCGCAATCGCTTGATTGATAGTGTCTGCTGATTCGATTCCATTTCCCTTTGTCCAAACGGGAAGCATTTCTGGATCAAGCGAGATAAGTGCTGATACAAAAGGTTGTTTATCGCCTATGACCACCACCTGTCCTATGAGCGGATGAGCTCTCAGTGGGTCTTCTAGAGCTGCTGGTGCAACGTTTTTACCACCCGCGGTAACTAAGATTTCCTTTTTTCTACCGGTGATGGATAAAAAACCTTCCTCATCTAACTCACCAATGTCACCTGTGTGGAACCAGCCATCTTCCAAAGCCTCTTGGGTGGCCTTTTCATTTTTCCAGTAGCCGCGGAAAACGTTATAACCCTTGAGCAATACCTCGCCATCGTCAGCAATCGCAGTGGAGGTGCCAGGAAGCGGATATCCAACCTTGCCTATTTTCAACTTATGTCCGCGTCCCAGGGTTGTCGGAGCATAGGTCTCTGTTAGGCCATAACCCTCTAGCACCACCAGGCCAATACCACGATAAAAGTGTCCCAGTCTCGCACCCAGTGGGGCGCCTCCGCTGATTGCGTAACCAACTCTTCCACCCATCGCATCTCGGAGCTTTCCATAAACCAATTTGTCAAACAGTTTGTGCTTTAGTTTCAACAAAGGCGAGGGACCAGATTTTGTTTCCAAAGCCTCGGAGTATTCAATTGCAGTCTCAGCCGCTTTATTGAAAATCTTTCCTCTGCCTGCGGTTTCCGCCCTTAATTGAGCTCCGTTATAAACCTTTTCGAAAACCCGTGGAACTGCGAGCAGAAACGTTGGCTTGAAGCTTCCAAGTCCGGCTGCCACATTTTTCGTATCAGGAAGGTGGCCAGCTGTCATTCCACCTGAGACGCAGAGGATGGATACAA
>CBFHZN010000006.1:5918-66601 GCA_965660355.1 Microbacteriaceae bacterium | reverse complement strand
CCAAGTCCGGCTGCCACATTTTTCGTATCAGGAAGGTGGCCAGCTGTCATTCCACCTGAGACGCAGAGGATGGATACAAATCTTGCCAAAACGTGGGCAAGCGGCAGAAACAAAAGTGTAGAGCTTTCTTTGTTTATTATGTAGGGAAGCTCGGCTGCACCGTTATCGCAAAGGGCGACGAATCCACCGTGCAACAGTTCACAGCCCTTTGGGTTCCCAGTTGTGCCACTTGTGTAAATAATTGTGATTAGGTCATCCCCGTTGGCTGCCGAGCGTCTTTGCTCCAGAACCTCATCGGTCACTGATTCGCCTTCTTTTTTGAGTAATTCCAAGTCACCGTTGTCAATCACCCAGGTGTGACCAATATTTTTTAGCCCACTTTTGACTGATTCAAAGCTTGCCAGGTTCTCCTGAGCTTCAAAAAAGCACCCAACTGATTCGCTATCGCTCAAAACCCACTTGATCTGCTCAGAGGATGAAGATTCATAGATCGGAACCGAGATCACTCCTGCATACATCATGGCGAAATCTAATAGTGTCCACTCGTATCTGGTTCTGGATAACAGCCCAAGTTTGTCACCTGCCTCAAGACCTATGCCAATAAGCCCCTTGGCTATGGCCTTCACTTCTTCATGGAACTCTTTAGCGGATAGTCCTTCCCACTGGTCACCTTTTTGAATAGAAAACAAAGGATGCTCTGGATGCTGATTCGCTATGCGTTCCAAGAAATCCGTGACATTCGCATTTGGGTCTGTTTCTGCCGACAGTGGCTCGGAGAAGATCTTCATTGAGGCTCCTTGATATAAATTTTTTCTACTGTAACCCCAAAACAATCGAAAGATGGAAAAAATAACATGACCTTTGGCTGTTTTTGAGGGGTCACGAATAGCTAAACTATTAGTTTGGAATCTGGAGATAGCTTGCAATCAATCGGTATTGATATCGGTGGCACCAAAATTGCCGCCGGCCTCGTCTCACCCGATGGAGAAGTCTCTCAGGTTATAAAAGTTCCATCCCCTGCGAGCGATCCTGCGTTAATGACCAACACTGTCGTTGAGCTGGTAAACCGGCTTGCAGAGGGAAATGAAGTCGACGCCGTGGGCATTGCCGCCGCCGGGTTTATCGATTCAAAGCGCAATGAGATTCTCTACAGCCCCAATCTTCAGTGGCGCCATGAGCCTTTGAAGACCAGGGTTCAAGAACAGGTCGATCTCCCGGTTTCGTTAGAAAACGATGCCAATGCCGCCGCCTGGGCTGAGTTTAGATTCGGAAGTGCAAAGCACTCAAAATCAATGGTGATGCTGACCATTGGAACTGGCGTTGGGGGAGCAATCATTGATGATGGCAGGCTAATCCATGGTGGTTTTGGAATAGGTGGCGAACTTGGTCACATAAGGCTTATCAATGGCGGAAGGCAATGCGGTTGCGGGCAACGTGGTTGCTTGGAGCAATACGGTTCGGGAACGGCCTTTTTGAAGGCCGCCAGGAAATTAGCCACCAGTGATGGACCCGCTGGCCGTCGCCTGAGAGAACTGGCGAGTGAGAATGGAATTCTCACCGGAGCAGAGGTTTCCCAAGCCATAACTGAGGGCGATGTCGGAGCTTTGAGTCTTTTGCGAGAACTTGGAGATTATCTGGGTCAGGGGCTTGCCAGCATTGTTGCAGTTTTAGATCCCGAGGTTTGTGTTATTGGTGGTGGCGTCAGTATTGCCGGGGAAAAGCTCACTGAACCGATTTACCACAGCTATCTCAACAATTTGCCCGCCAAGGGTTACCGACCCGAGCTAGAGGTAATCGCAGCTAAACTTGGAAACGATGCGGGCATTATTGGTGCAGCAGATTTAGCAAGGACGGAATCCTAGAGCGATGACCTACCTGTTTTTGAAAACCTTCATAATTGGTCCAATCCTGCATGTTTTGTTTAGACCATGGTCCACCGGTTCTGAAAACGTGCCTAAATCAGGTGGCGCAATTCTGGCGAGCAACCACTTGTCATTTTCAGACAGTATCTTTTTGCCTCTGAAATGTTCCAGACCGGTCACTTTTTTGGCAAAAAGCGATTACTTCACCGGCAAGGGACTGAAGGGATTTTTCACCAAATGGTTTTTCAAGGCAACCGGTCAAATTCCAATTGACCGAAGTGGTGGCAAAGCTAGTGAGGCCAGCCTGAATACCGGCTTGTCAATTTTGGCCAAAGACCTATTGCTTGGAATTTATCCAGAGGGAACCCGTTCTCCTGATGGCACGCTCTATCGAGGCCGAACCGGTATAGCCCGCATGGTTTTAGAGGCTCAGGTGCCGGTAGTTCCGGTTGCCATGATTGACACTCAGAAAGTTCAACGCATTGGTCAGACCACTCCCAGAGTTAGAAGAGTCGGGGTAGTCTACGGGGAAGCTTTGGATTTCAATCGCTTCGCCGGCATGGAAGGCGAGCGAGCGGTTCTTAGGTCGATGACCGACAAGATTGTTTATGAAATGAAGTATCTGGGTGGCCAGCGCTATGAAGATGTCTACGCCACCAGCAAGCGAAGCCAGGGGAATAGGTAGGAGTCAAAGTGAGTGATCCCAAAGATTTGGATAGTTTTCAGAAGCTGGAAGCCAAGCAGCAACCAACTTGGCCCGACCAAGAACACCTCGATCGGGTGAAGCACACCCTCACATCCATGCCACCTTTGGTTTTTGCAGGTGAAGTGGATAACTTCAAATCAAAAATCGCTGAAGCTGCAGCAGGACGTGCCTTTTTGTTGCAGGGCGGTGATTGTGCTGAGACGTTTGTGGATGCAACTGCGGATCGAATTCGCAACCGAGTCAAAACAGTTTTGCAGATGGCAGTTGTGTTGATGTATGGATCTTCACTACCAGTTATCAAAATGGGTCGAATGGCTGGGCAGTTTGCAAAACCCAGGAGCAATGACAATGAGACTAGAGAGCTGGTTACCCTGCCCGCCTATCGAGGCGATGCAGTAAACGGGTTTGATTTCACCGAAGAGTCAAGAATTCCAAACCCTGAGCGATTGCTGAAGGCCTATAACACCTCAGCTTCAACACTGAATTTGATCAGAGCATTCAACAGTGGGGGATTTGCTGATTTGAGGGCAGTTCACGAATGGAATAAGGGGTTCATGGACAACCCCGCAAATGCAGCTTATGAGAACATCGCATCAGATATCGACAGAGCGATGAAGTTCATGGAGGCTTGCGGAGTTGATAGTGCAGAGCTAAGGACAACAGATTTCTTTGTAGGGCACGAGGGTCTGCTATTTGATTATGAACGCCCGTTGACCAGGACGGATTCTCGAACAGGGAAGTCCTATGTCACAAGTGGTCACTTTATTTGGATAGGTGAGCGAACAAGACAACTCGACGGTGCTCACGTGGAATTTTTATCGAAAGTTGAAAACCCAATTGGGGTAAAGATTGGTCCAACTGCAACCAGAGATGAAGTGTTGCAGCTGATAGATAAATTGGACCCCAATAGAGAACCTGGAAAACTAACCTTTATTTCACGCATGGGAGCAGCCAAAATACGGGATGAGCTTCCAAGGCTCATGGAGGCCACCAACGAGGTGGATGCATTGCCACTTTGGATTACAGACCCAATGCACGGAAATGGAATCACAACCGCAAACGGCTATAAATCAAGAAGATTCGAAGATGTGATGGAAGAGGTGAAGGGCTTTTTCGAAGTCTGTCGAGCACTGGGTGTTCACCCTGGAGGATTGCATGTCGAACTCACTGGGGATGATGTCACAGAGTGCTTAGGTGGAAGTGATGACATTGATGAGGCTGATTTAGAACAGCGCTACGAGACAGTCGTTGATCCCAGATTGAATCACAAGCAAAGCTTGGAAATGGCCTTCTTAGTTGCTGAGGAATTAGTTAATTTCAAAAGGTAGTCAAAAGCTGTGGCATGCTAATGGTGTGGGATTTGAATCTGTAGAGAACTGGCTTAGTTACGAAGAGGCCGCCCAATTGTTGGGTGTTTCCAAAGGGAAAGTCGCGAGGCTGGTTGAAGATAAGTTTCTTTTCAGTGTTCGCATCGATAAAGAACCGAAAATACCCTCGGAGATAATCATTGAAGGAGAACCTTTAGCCAGCATTCGGGGGACTCTGATTGTTTTAGAAGACGCCGGGTTCAATTCGGAACAGGCAGCCGAGTGGTTGTTTGAATTCCAAGAGGAACTGGATGAAAGTCCAATCCAGTCTCTGGTCAGAGGCAGAAAAAGTGCAGTCCGAAGACTCGCTCAGGCGCTAGCAATTTAGTTAGAGCGACTAATAACTCTCTCAGCTAATTCGCGAAGTTTGTTTTTTGCAACTGGCTCTAATTCAAGGCTTTCCAAAACATCCAATGCCCTGTCACCGTATTCCTGCATCATCCGCTCGGTTTTCTCCAGGGCTCCCGAATCCCGAATGGTTTGCTGCATAAATTCAATTTGCTCAGCCTCCAGGTCACGCTCGCTCAGCAGATCATTGAAAATTTTGGCAATCGAAGGAGAGCTGTTTTGAATGGTGAGTGCAACCAACACTGTTCTTTTGCCCTCGCGTAAATCATCTCCCGCAGGCTTTCCGGTGACCTCTGGGTCACCAAAAACTCCCAAGATGTCATCCCTTATCTGAAAAGCTAAGCCCAAGGGGATTCCAAAATTTGATAAGCCTCTGAGGGTCTGTTCATCTGCACCTGCGAAGCTCGCACCAATTAGAAGTGGTGCCTCAAGTGAATACTTTGCGGTTTTATAAAGCATTACTTTTTCTGCCATGGTGACAGCATCCGCCAGAGAGCGAAGTGGAGCAGCATTTTCCTCTAAGACATCCAGGTACTGTCCTGCCATGACCTCGAATCTCATTTTGGAGAATTCGTTTCTGCAAGATGACTCGATCTCAGTTGTTGGTGCACTTGTAACAGCCGAACCAAAAACCTCGCTTGACCAGTTGAGCATCAAATCCCCAACCAATACAGATCCAGATTGTCCGAATCTTTCTGCCTCACCAAGAAAACCTTTTTCAGTATGCATGTTTTCAAAACGCTTATGGATTGCAGGTTTACCTCTTCGGGTGTCAGATTGATCCATCAAATCATCGTGAACCAGAGCAGCCGCGTGGAAAACCTCCAGCGCACTGGCAATACCAACAATCCCATCAGCCTGCTCTATCAATTCCGCTGATTTGCTACCAGCTGGAACTGAAGCTGCCCATGCCCAATAGGCAAACAACGCCCTGAATCTTTTGCCGCCTTGCAATAACTCTTGGGTGTAGTCGATTATGGGGGTTAGGTCTTCGGATATTTCAGATAGTTGCTGACGTTTTTCATCACAAAAACTGTCAATTTCCTGCTGAATTAGCTCGAGAAGAGAATTTCTTTCACTCACAGGGATAGCCTAGCCATCCTTTGCTGTTTACAATTACAGAGCATGAGGAGAATTTTATGGGACTAAGCGAACACGAGCAGAGACTGCTTGAGGAACTGGAAAAGGACTTATACGAGTCCGACCAGGGTTTTGCCAATCGCGTCAAGAAGCAAGACCCTGAGAGAAAAAGCTCTACAAGATTGATTTTGGGTGTGCTATCCCTAGTGGCTGGCCTAGGCATGTTGATTTTTGCAGTAGCACTGCAGGTTGCATATTTCGGCATCGCAGCATTTGCTGTGATGTTCATAGGTGTGGTTTTGATTAGCAGCAACTTGAAGCTTCCCAATCTGCCCGGAGGTGAGGGCGGTTCATCCGGAAGATTTTTTGAGGATCGATGGAATAAGCGCTTCGGCGAATAAATAGAAGTGAAACCAAGAGGCCCTTCGGGGCCTCTTTTTTTATGCCCAAAATTTTGGAGAAATTTTCTTGTTTTATGTTGCTATTTGACATATTTTGGAGGAAAGTGGAGTAAAGTGGAGATATAGGGGAAGGAGGCAACCATGTTGCTGGGCACGCACACGCCAAAGCTTGACGACAAAGGTCGAGTTATCCTTCCTTCCCGTTTCCGAGATGAGTTTGCCTCTGGATTAGTGGTTACCCGTGGCCAAGACCGCTGTCTTTATGTTTTTAGCGCCGGGGAGTTTCAAGAAGTCCACGAGAAAATCAAGCAGGCTCCAATGACCAGCTCCAGTGGTCGCGACTACCTCCGCGTATTTCTAAGTGGTGCAAGCGATGAAATTCCTGATAAGCAGGGAAGAGTGACCATCCCTGCAGGCCTTCGGGATTATGCCGGGCTAAACAGAGAGCTGGTGATGATCGGTGTTGGCAACAGGGCCGAAATTTGGGATTCAGCGACCTGGAACCAGTATTTAGAAAATAACGAGCAATCCTTCTCTGATATTTCGGAGGAGGTGATTCCGGGGCTGTTCTAGCTCGCATTGCAAGCTCTTGCCGATTCGCTGACAATCTTCCCCTTTGTCAGAAACCGAATCGGACAGGGCTCGGGATGCGGGCCAGGACCACCGAGATGTTATGAACCAAACAAATCTTCACAAGCCAGTTCTGCTAGAGGAATCTCTAAAACTTCTGAACGTTGAGTCTGGTCAAAAAGTTGCCTTGGACGCAACCTTGGGCTTGGGTGGTCACACTGAAGCCATGCTCGAGCGAAACCCAGAGCTCAAAGTTATCGGTATCGACCGCGACAGCGACGCACTTTCAAAATCACAGCAGAGGCTTGCATCATTCGGTGAGCGATTCATTGCTTTCAAAGGAACCTACGATCAGATTGCTGAGGCTATGGCTGAAGCCAACGTGAAAAGCGTCGATGCCGTTTTGGGCGATTTGGGTGTCTCCTCTATGCAGTTAGATTTCCCTGAGCGCGGTTTTAGCTACTCACAGGATGCCCCACTGGATATGCGAATGGATCCAACGGAGGGAATGACTGCAGCTGAACTAATTGAGAAAACGACGGTCGGCGAATTGGCATACATCATAAAAACCTATGGTGAGGAAAAATTTGCAAGGCTGATTGCAAAGCACATCGCTGGAAAGCACTTCGAATCCAGCCATGAGCTAAATGACGTGATTTCAGCTGTCGTTCCAAAGCCACACAAAGGCCACCCCGCTAAACGCACCTATCAGGCCTTGAGAATCGCTGTGAATAATGAAATCGAAATCCTGGAAAACTTTGTTCCTGAGGCGATTGCTGCTCTGAACCCAGAGGGTCGACTGGTGGTAATCAGCTATCACTCATTAGAGGACATTATTGTCAAAAAAGCGATGCAAAAAGCATCCAGTTCATCCGCTCCGGTTGGCTTGCCGGTTGAGCTGGAGGAGCACAAACCAATCTTGAAAATGCTCACTCGAGGTGTTGTCCGAGCATCCGAGGAAGAATTAGAAATCAATCCCCGAAGTGCCTCAGCGAGACTAAGAGCCGCCGAGAAATTGGGGGCAAAATGAGCAAGTTTGCATTTCTGAACAAGGGTGAGGCCAGGGCGCTAAGACCTAAAGCAATGCTGGTTTTGATTCCAACTGTTGGATTGGCTGCCGTGTTGGTTTTGCAGTTGATGCTCTCCAATGCGTTAGCTGGTGGTGCCCATCAACTTCGTGATTTGAAAAACGAATCGGAGCAGCTAAACACAGATGTTCAAATTCTCAGCGAGGAGGTAGATTCGCTTGCCTCTCAGCAAAACCTGGCTGAGGCGGCAAAGCAGCTGGGAATGGTCTCAAATGCCAACCCTGTTTTTTTGAATCTTGAGAGCGATCGAGTATACGGAGAGCCACAGCCAGCCATCAGCGAGGAAAAACTCAGAGTAAGTGGAAACCTCATCTCAAACACTGCAATGAGCACCACCACGGACCTTTCTACGCTGGTCCAAAACCCAAGCGTGGGTGTGGCAACTGCGGAAATTGTAGGCGGAGAAGTAATTTTGTCATCGGCGATGATTCCCGCATCGCCAACACGTTAGTCAATTGTCGAAGGGGCGGATATGGGTGCACATGATGCTCAACCCAGAAATCGCCTTCGAATAATCGCTTTGCTGCTATCTGCTGTCTTAGGAATTGTTGGTTTTAGGCTGGTCGAATTTCAGGTTGTGCTGGCTGATGACATCAACGAAATAAGTGATGCCAAAAGAGAGGTGCAGCGAACCATAGAGAGCCAACGAGGTTCGATTCTCGATGCAAACGGAGAGGTGTTGGCAAGAACCATATATCGCTATGACATAAACGTGGCGCCGAATATGGTTGGACCTGTTTTTCGAGATGTAGAGGGTGTTCGGATTGAACTGACAGTCGGTGAGATTGCCCAGGAACTTGCAGTGATTTTGGACATGGATGTAAACGAGGTTTTTCAAGCTCTAAGCGGTGAGGGAAATTACGCCAACCTCAAAAAAAGAGTAAACGCATCGGTTTTTCAGCAAGTTGAAACCTTGGACATCCCCTGGATTTTTGTGGATGAGATTTCTTACAGGCTTTATCCAAGTGGAGCGGTGGCTGGAAACCTTGTTGGCTTTGTTGATGTCGATGGTTACCCGCTAGCCGGATTGGAAAGGCAGTACAACACCTGTTTGGCGGGTGTTGATGGTCAAGAGACATTTGAGCGAAGCGCCCAGGGAATGAAAATCCCCTCAAGTGCGCAGACAATCAAGCCACCAGTTGAGGGAGGAGACCTGCAACTAACAATTGATTCTGACTTGCAGTATTTCACCCAGCAGGTGCTTGCGGATGCAGTTCAGTCGCAGAATGCCGAATATGCGGTTGGGTTAGTGGTTGAAGTTGAAACTGGCAGACTGTTAGTGGCGGCAGAGGCACCATCGGTGGACCCCAATGACCCATCACTTACTCCATCCGAGCACAGACAATCAAAGATTTTTCAAAATTCATATGAGCCTGGATCAACCATGAAAGCGATTACCACCTCGATCGCCGTGGACACCCAGAATGCAAACGCATATACCCAGATTATTGCTGAGGACAGTATTAGTCTTCCCTGGGGTGACACCATTGACGACAGCTTCAATCACGATCCCCGAAAACTAACCCCCGCTGGCATTCTGACTATTTCCAGCAATGTTGGAATCACCAAACTTGCCGGAGAGATTGACCGCAATATCAGATATGACTACCTGCTTGATTTTGGCTTTGGTGACCAAAGTGCGATTAATTTTGAAGGTGAAAGCTCAGGTCTTTTGAGGCCTGCAGATGAATGGGACGGTATGACCAACCTGACTACTCTGTTTGGCCAAGGTCTAGCGGTCACTCCAATTCAGATGGCCTATTCCTATCAGGCTTTAGCGAATGACGGGGTGTATCTAGATCCAGTTCTGGTCGAATCTTGCACACGTGATGGCGAGAGCACAATGCAGCCAAATCAACAATCCAATCGGGTGTTAGATGAGTCAACCGCCAGGGTGACAGTGGACATGATGGAAAAAGTTGTTGAACGCGGAGGGGTTGGTTCAACCGCTCAGGTCCCCGGCTACAGAGTGGCTGGTAAGACTGGAACCGCGCAGATTCAGGCCGATGATGGTTCTGGCTACGGAGATGAATTTGCCATCAGTTTTATTGGCATGGCACCCGCTGAAGATCCAAAATATGTAGTTTCAGTAATGGTTTATAAACCAGAGGGTGCAACCAACTCAGCTGGCGCTACGCCACCTTTTAAGTCCATAATGTCTCAGGTTCTGAGGCATTATCGTGTTCCGCCATCGACCACGCCGAGTGCGAATATTCCAACAGAATGGGAGTAGAAGATGTTTAGACCTAAGAAAAATACATTCTCCCTAACTGAATTCGCTGCCAGTTTTGGGGGAAAGGTCTCTGGTGAAGCAGAGATCTCGGGAATCTCACTAAACACCTCCAGAATTCAAAAAGGCGATCTGTTCATGGCACTCCCTGGGAAATTGCACCACGGTGCTAATTTCGCCGAGGATGCGATGAAGGTTGGGGCCAAGGCCATAGTCACTGACCGTGAGGGTGAGAAATTACTCCCCGAGGGTTTGCCCAGGATAGTTTTACCAAACCCAAAGAGGCATTTATTCGAAATGTCGAAAAAGCTCTATGCATACTCGGCAAGCATCCCAATACTCGGAGTCACTGGAACCAATGGCAAAACCTCCACTGTTCACTATTTGGAAAAACTTGCTGGCCAGTCTGGTGAGAAAGTTTTTAGCTCAGGTTCCAGTGGGATGCGATTTGATGGGCTGAGTGACAAAGTCGGACTAACAACTCCAGAGATAAATGACCTGGTTGCTGGTTTGAGCTACGCGGAGGAGCGGGGAGCAACCATTGCAATGATGGAGGTTAGTGCACAGGCACTTGTCAGGGGTCGCGTGGATGGACTGCACTTCGTTGTTAGTGGCTTCACAAATCTCAGCCACGACCACCTTGACGATTTCGGAGACATGGATAGCTACCTAGCGGCCAAAGCGAGATTATTTGAAGTTGAGGTCAGCGACCAGGCGGTGATTTTTAGCGATACTAAAAGCGGACAGCGGTTATTGAAGGTAATCGAAATACCGAGCGTCAGTCTGGGAACAACCGAGAATGCTCAACTGCGCTTTAGCTCTACCCAAGAACAGCTTGCAACCAGAGTTGAATTCCCCGGGCACAATATCAACATACTCGCTGAGAATACCGGTCCACTAATGGCTCAGAACTTCGCCCTTGCTCTGGGGATGATGCTAACCGCCGGCGTTACAGGTTTAGACAAGGTGAGCAAGATCGATGGGTTTGTCCCTGGAAGACTAGAAAAAGTGCACGCAAAACCAGATGTTTATTTGGATTATGCGCACACTCCGGAGGCAATCGCGCTGGCGCTTAGAGAGCTCAAGGCCAAATACCCGAGGGTAAGTGCGCTGATTGGTTTCAGTGGCGAACGTGACCATTCAAAGCGGAAGCCAATGATTGAGTTTGCAGCACTGGCCGATCGTGTGATTGCTACCACTCAGCATCCTCGTTCAGAGGGCCCAGAGCAGATTCTTGCGGACATAAAGAGGCATAAGGCTGACATGGAGACTGAAGCCGAGCCTGTCACCGCTTTGCAAAGATTAGCTGATGGGCTTTCCGAGGATGATTGTTTAGTTTGGTTTGGTCCTGGAAATCTGGAATATCGAGAGTTTAGCGATGGCAAGAAGGCCTATTTTCCGAGGGAAGTGATTGCCGAGGTATTTGGTGATTAGCCTCAGTTTTTTAGAAATAGCAACTGCGGTTAGTGGTGAATTAGTCAACGGGGACCCCCAGACGCAAACCAGCGGTCAGGTCTTCACGGATTCAAGAGAAGTCGGCCCCGGTGATATTTTCTTTGCCAAGATTGGAGAAATAGATGATGGGCATAACTACCTAAATCAAGTCTCTGTGGTCGGAGCATCCCTGGCTGTCGTTCAAACGGTTGATTCCAATGCATCAATTCCGCAGATTAGAGTGTCCGATTCAGTTGTCGCTCTGGCCGAGTTGGCAAGATATGTTCTGCATCGGGTTCGCGAGAATAACAAGCTAAAAGTAATTGGCATAACTGGATCAAATGGAAAAACAAGCACCAAAAGCATGCTCAATCAAATTCTTGCCGAATTTGGCCCGGTGGTTGCACCCAAGGGTAGTTACAACAACGATGTTGGTTTACCGCTCACGGTTTTGAGATTGCAAGACAACACTGAGTTTCTAGTTTTGGAAATGGGTGCGAGCGGCCATGGATCAATCGCAAGATTGGCGGAGCTTGGGAAGCCCGATATTGGTCTTCAGCTGAAGGTTGGTTATGCGCATGCGGGCAAGTTTGGCGGTCTCTCGGAAACCAAAAAAATAAAAGCCGAGATGCTTCCATTTATTAGAGACCTTGCGGTGCTTAACGCCGATGACCCAAATGTTTTTGACATGAGAAATCAGGTGAAGGATTTTCGGCTGTTTGGCTACAGCCAATTGGCACACCTAAAAATCACGGACACCAGGCTGGATGTAGCTGGAACAACAGTTGAGTTCACAATCGCTGGTTTAGATAAAACAATGAGGCTAAAAACTCTCGGTGAGCATCACGCTATGAATGCTGCTGCGGCTCTCCTGACCGTTGATCATTTGGGTTTGGATTTAGACACCGCGATTGATTCTCTGGAGCGACTTGAATTCGTTGAAAGCGGTCGAATGCAACCAATTGCGGGAACAAGTGGCCAGCTGGTGATCAATGACGCCTACAACGCATCCCCAGAATCTATGCAGGCTGCCTTGCAAACTCTTGCAACTCTGGGCAGGGAGGGCTATCGAACAACTGCTGTTCTGGGAGCCATGGCAGAGCTTGGAGAGTTTTCCAATGAGCAGCATGATCGAATAGGGCGGCTAGCGGTTCGATACAACATTGATCAGGTGATTGTTATCGGAGCAGATGCGAAGTTGATTCACATGGGAGCTAGCCAAGAGGGAAGCTGGGATAGCGAATCTCTATTTTTTGAGAGTATCAGCGAGGCTTTTGAGCATCTTCGTGGAAAGCTTGGCGAGAAAGATTTAGTTCTGGTCAAGGCTTCCAACTCAGTTGGACTTAGCGGGCTGGCCGAAGATTTAGCGGAGGTTTAGTTGAGGGCACTGATCGCAGGTGGCGGAATTGCTCTGCTTGTCACGCTATTGACCACACCCGGTTGGATTTGGTTATTTAAAAAACTTAACTGGGGACAGTTTGTTAGAGACGATGGCCCTCAATCTCACCACACAAAACGTGGAACCCCGACTATGGGCGGTTTGGTCATCATCGCTGGGTCTCTGATTGGTTATTTCTCAGGAAAACTAATCAATGGTGAAACTCCCTCGGCAACAGCCTTGCTGGTGCTGTTTATGATGGTTGGCCTGGGTCTGGTTGGATTCATTGATGACCTAATCAAGGTTAGAAATCAACGTTCATTGGGTCTAACAGGCTGGACCAAAATCGCCCTGCAGGGTCTTGTCGCCACCTCCTTCGCGGTTTTAGCATTGCAATTTCCCAATTCACGCGGACTAACCCCAGCCTCCACATCAATCTCTTTGTTCAGAGATTTGCCACTGGATCTTTTTTTCTGGGGTAGCAGCATCGGCATAGTGTTATTCATCGGCTGGACCTATTTGTTGGTGGCCAGCGCCTCAAATGGAGTAAACATTGCCGATGGTCTTGACGGCTTAGCCACCGGAGCTTCGATTTTTGCAATAGGTGCCTACGTAGTGATTGGCTTCTGGCAGTTCAACCAAGCTTGTTCAACGGCACTGGAACCCAACTGCTATCAGGTGAGAGATCCGCTGGATATTGCAGTTGTCGCAGCCGCCATTGTCGGTGCTTGCATTGGGTTTTTATGGTGGAACACCTCACCCGCTCAATTATTCATGGGTGACACTGGATCACTAGCCTTAGGTGGGGCATTGGCAGCATTGGCAATTGTTTCTCGAACAGAGCTATTGCTTTTGCTAATTGGGGGCCTGTTTGTGATTGTCACCGGCTCGGTAGTTTTGCAAAGAGGATATTTCAAACTGACTAAGTGGCGCACTGGAACAGGCAAGAGAATTTTTTTGATGTCACCTCTGCACCATCACTTTGAATTAAAAGGTTGGCAAGAAATCACTGTTGTGGTCAGATTCTGGATTATTGGCGGACTATCCGTGGCGGCGGGTGTTGGTCTTTTTTATGCCGAATGGATTTATGGAATATGAGGTTTTCGGGCTGGCGAGGTGATTGGCAAGGTCGAATCGCGGTGTTAGGACTGAGTTCGACCGGTTTCAGCGTTGCCGATACCCTCATCGAACTCGGCAGCACCGTAAAAGTTTTTGCCAAACAGGCGGATGAGGAATTTAGAGAGCTACTTGATGTCATTGGCGGAGAGTTGGTTGAGAGTGACTCAGACCTAGAAGCCTTTGATGAATTCAACCCTGAATTGGTAATAACCTCTCCAGGGTTCAATCCCAAAAACCCACTCATCGAGCATGCTTTGGCAAAAGGCTTGCAAGTTTGGACCGATGTCAACCTAGCCTGGAGGTTGCGAGATAAACAACCGAATGCTCAGTGGCTGACGGTGACTGGAACCAATGGAAAGACCACCACGGTTGAATTAGTAACTCATATCTTGAACAGTTCTGGCAAAAAAGCAGTTGCCTGTGGAAATATCGGCAATCCGGTTTTGAATCCTCTTCGAGAGCCTGTTGAGTTCGATTTTTTTGTTGTGGAGCTATCAAGTTTTCAGTTGCACTATCTGTCAGAGCTATCACCAACCACTTCGGCTTTTTTGAACATCGCAGAAGATCATTTGGACTGGCATGGAAATTTTGAAAACTATCTGTCAGCGAAGGCGAAAATATATGAAAATACAAAAGTTGCCGCTATCTATAACGCGGAGGATGAAAATACCGAAAAATCTCTAGAGCAAGCCGAGGTGATAGAGGGCTGCAGGGCGATTGGTTTCAGTTTGGGAACTCCATCAGTAAGCATGGTCGGTTACGTTGAGGATGTGTTGGCGGATAGGGCATTTTTGGATGATAGAAGGCATAACGCCTTGGAAATCTCCACCCATGAACAAATAGCCAACATTGCACCCATTAGCGTTCAACTTTTGCAAAATGTGGCAGCTGCAACTGCTATTTCAAGATCTGTTGGAATTGCCCCAGCACACATAAGAGACGCCATCCTGACCTTCAAGCCCGCAGCGCATAGAAATCAATTTTTGGGCGAATTTTCGGGGGTGAAATTTATTAATGACTCGAAAGCAACCAATGCACACGCAGCACTGGCCGCTTTGGCATCGCTTCATCACGTGATTTGGATTGCTGGGGGTGATTTCAAAGGTGTTGACCCTAACGAGCTGGTGAAAAAAATTGCAAGTCAATTAAAAACATGCGTACTAATTGGAAAAGATCAGTCCAAAATCCGTAAGGCGCTAGAAAAACACGCCCCAGAGGTTGAGATTGTGTCTGTTGAAGATGGCGAAGGGGTCATGCAAACAGCCGTTAAAGAAGCTTTTGGGCGTGCAGAAAATGGCGACACGGTATTGCTATCTCCAGCTGCAGCGAGTTTTGACCAGTTTGATAGTTATCAGCATCGCGGAGAGTTGTTTATGCAGGCAGTAAGAGATTTGGAGGGTTGATGTTTCGAAGCGAATCGAAGCCTTTCTATTTTTTATTGGGATTGACATTGCTATTGGTGATTTTCGGCCTGGTGATGGTCGCCTCTGCAAGCTCTGTTGATTCTTTGAGGCAAAATAATTCCGCCTACCACCTGTTTGGTAGGCAATCGATTTATGCGGTGATTGGCCTCATCGCCATGCTTTTTGTTTCCAGGGTCCCAGCCTCTTGGGTTCGATCGCTTGCTCCAGCGGCGCTGTTTGCAACTCTGGCTCTGCAGCTATTAACCGTGATTGTTGGGGAGGACATTAATGGAAACCGAAATTGGTTGAGCATTGGCCCAATCACCTTGCAACCCAGTGAGTTTTTGAAGCTTGGTTTAATACTTGCAACCGCTGCAATCATTGCAAACAACTATCAAAATCGGGACCGATTCAGAACTTGGATAATGCCGATGTTGATTCTGGGTGTTTCACTTGCGCTGGTTGCGGTGTTTGGAAGAGATGTTGGAACAGGAATCGTGATTGCCGTTATCGGAGTTTGCATTTTTGTTCTGGGCGGTATGCGATGGGGACAGCTTCTCGGTGTTTTGGGCCTTGGCTTTGTTTTAGCAGTTCTCGCCATAATGGGATCACCCTCTCGCTCGGCACGTTTTCAAGCATGGCTAAATCCGGACGCTGCCGACCCGATGGGTGTCAGGTGGCAATATGAGCATGGAACCTGGGCGCTGGCTGCCGGTGGCTTATTTGGTACCGGACTGGGCAAGTCTAAATTGAAGTGGTCTTGGATCCCCGAGGTCGAAAATGACTTCATCTTTGCAATCATCGGTGAGGAGCTGGGGCTTATCGGAGCCTTCATAGTTATCGGTTTATTCATGGCTTTGGCAGTTACCTTTATGGTGATGATTCACAAAAATTCGGACCCATTTCAGATGTTGGTTATTGGCGGGGTGATGACTTGGATCATCATGCAGGCATTTATTAACATCTCGGTTGTGTTGGGAGCACTTCCTGTCCTGGGGGTTCCGCTGCCACTTATTTCTGCCGGAGGATCTTCGTTAATCGCAACCCTTGGCGCTATTGGTGTGGTTCTAGCTTTGGAGCGATCTCGACATTCAAGCGAGCAAAAATCAAAGAAGTTGGTTAAGGCTTGAAGTTTTTATTAGCTGGCGGAGGGACCGCCGGTCACGTTAATCCGCTGTTAGCCACTGCTGATCGGTTGTCGGAGTTGGGTCATCAGCTGGAGGTCATTGGCACCAAGCAGGGTTTGGAATCTCGTTTGGTTCCCGAGCGAGGCTATGAGCTAATTTTTATCCGCAAGCTTCCATTTCCAAGAAAGCTAAATCTGAGTTTTTTTAGCTTCCCCTTTAGGTTTTTGGGAATTGTTTTTGGTTTGCGAAAACCAATCTCTGAGGCAGATGTGGTGATTGGCTTCGGCGGTTATGTTTCTGCACCTGTTTATTTGGCAGCAAAGTTATTCAATAAACCATTGGTTATCCACGAAGCCAATGCTCTACCTGGAATTGCCAATCGCTTCGGGGCGAGACTAACCAAAAACGTAGCAATTAGTTTCCCCAGCAAATTGCAGGGGAAACTAATTGGAGTCCCGCTTCGGCAGGAGATTGTTGCAGCTGATAGCTATGACATTCAACAAGCTCGGGTTGAACTTGGATTAGACCCATCAAAGCCTGTTTTGTTGGTAACGGGTGGTTCGCAGGGAGCGCAAAAGATCAACTCAGTAATCGATCATGCAAGTGAGAAGCTAACGGCTGCTGGAGTGCAGATCTACCACATCGCCGGAGAGAGCCAGAACTTTCCTGAGAGAAACTCAAGTGATTACCTCAGAGTCAGCTATTGCAACCGCATGGAGTTAGCAATAAGAGCCTCAGATTTTGCCATTAGCAGAGCAGGTGCTGCAACAGTGAGTGAACTGATGGCATTGGGAATCCCGGCTTTGTTTGTCCCATATCCAGTTGGGAACGGTGAGCAAAGACATAACGTGAAGCAGTTGATTGACGCTGATGCGTCCTTATTGGTGGATGATAAAGACTTTGATGTTGAATACATCAACAGTGAAGTAATACCTATCCTGAGCTCACGGAAGAGACTTACCGAAATGAGTCAGAAAATGAAAAGCTTCGGAAAGCTTGATGCAACCGAGAGGCTTGTGAAAATGGCACTGGAGGCCAAACATGATTAGCCCAGATTTTTCAGTTGAAGTTCCCAGTGAGCTTGGTCAGGTTCATTTCATCGGCATAGGTGGGAGTGGAATGAGTGGCCTGGCGAGACTGCTTGCCAAAGCAGGGCACGTGGTCACCGGAAGCGACGTCCGTGGGAGCGGGAATATTGATTCCCTGCGAGAAATCGGAGTCAAAATTGAAATCGGTCACGCCCCTGAAAACATTATCGGTGCCGACACTGTGATTGTCACTGGTGCGTTATGGGATACCAACCCGGAGTTGTTGAAAGCCCAGGAATTGGGATTGCCAATTCTGCACAGAGCGGTTCTGTTGGCTCACCTGGCAAGCTCTAAGCGACTGATAGCTGTAGCTGGAGCTCACGGCAAAACAACTACCACCGGAATGATAATCACCGCCTTGAGGTCTTTGGGGGCTGATCCAAGCTTTGTAAACGGCGGTGTGATTGTGGAATACGGAGTTAGTAGCGATTTTGGATCAGGGGAGTTGTTTGTTATCGAAGCAGACGAGTCAGATGGTTCTTTTTTGAACTATGACACTGACATTGCGGTAATCACAAACGTGGACCCAGATCATTTAGATCACTACGGTTCCAACTCGGCTTTTTTTGAAGCTTTTAATAGCTTTGCCTCAAATGCAAATGAATTTGCGGTTGTAAATGCAAGTGATTTGGGATGCCAAAAACTTGCTGTCAGCGAAGCTGATGGAACCATCCGATTCGGTTATGAAAACTCCCAGGTTGAACTCAGTGAAGTGGACTCCAGCGGACCAAAGGTGCGGTTCAGTCTTAGTAACCAATCAAAAATTCAGTTGGAGCTAAACATAGCTGGCGAACACAATGCACAGAATGCAGCTGCTGCGGTGGCAGTGTTGGTTGGTCTTGGTTATGAGTTTGAGGAAAGCTGTGAGGCTGTAGCTAATTACCAGGGCGCTGAGCGCAGGTTTGAACTGCATGGGGAGAAAAGAGGGGTCAGAGTTTATGATGACTTCGCTCACCACCCCACCGAGGTTGCGGCTGCATTGAAAGGCGCTAGGGCCTCAAACCCCAATGGAAAGCTGATAACTGTTTTTCAGCCGCATTTGTACAGCCGAACAAGAATCTTTCAAAAAGAATTTGCTGAAGTGCTCGCGCTAAGTGACGAGGTCATCGTCACAGATGTTTATGCAGCGAGAGAGGACCCAGAACCAGGGGTAACCGGAGAGCTAATTGTGAACCACTTTGAAAATAAAGACAAAATCCACTATGCACCTCAGTGGCAGAGTGTTCCTTCGATTGCCTCAAAACTTGCAGCCACCGGGGATTTCATCATCACCATGGGGTGTGGGGATATTTACAAAATGTGTCCGGAATTGCTTGATTCCTTGGAGCAGTAGTGGCAGATCAGAAAAGGCAGCTTAGGACCCTTCGCAAGCAAGCGAGGCTTCAAAAAAAATTAGCTAAAAAACAATCTGGGAGCTATCTGGCAAACCGATTGCTGGGTGGTTTTTTATTAACCGCATTCATCTCCCTGCTTGGTTTAGTGCTTGCGACTTTTCAGACGCCGTTATTGGCCATTGAAAGAATTGACTTTGAAGGAAACGAACTAATAACCAGTGAAGAATTGCAAGCTTCCACACAAGGGCTCATGGGCCAACCGCTGACAACGGTGAGCGAGAGTCAGATTGAATTGCTGCTCGGTGATTTCACGGTTATCGAATCCTTCGCAATTCAGTCAAGACCACCAAATGAGCTCGTCATCAGAGTCAGAGAAAGACAACCGGTGGCAAGTGTAATTACTGCAGATGGGCAATTTGTTTTTGATGCCGCTGGAGTGAAGCTCAGTAATTTCTCGGGGGAGAGGATTCCAAGAATCGTAGTCACCGAGGACCCATCTGAATCGCCACGCTTTAGATCCGCAGTTGATGTCTTGCTTTCACTTCCAATAGGTCTCTATCGAGAGATTTCATTGGTTTCTCTAAACACTCAAGACAGTGTGGAGTTGACCCTCAGAGATGGCACCAGGGTGATTTGGGGGGATGATTCTGAGGCAAAGTTGAAGCACGAGGTGTTACAAACCTTGATTGCCAACCAAACAGAGGATGTTGATTTTGATGTCAGCGCACCTCTTGCACCTGTAGTTGTTTACAGAGATTTCTAAAAGGTAAATTTTTTGCCATGACACGCCCAGTCACCTGTGACTAATAAAGCTATTCAGGGCCTACCTTTTTCGCGCATTCAAAAAGGATGACTTGAGTCTAAACCTAAGGTAAAGGTTCAAGGTTTATAAGTTTGGAGGAGTTCCGTGGCCGAGAGTCTCAACCACAGGGCGGTTATCAAAGTTGTTGGCGTGGGTGGCGGAGGAGTTAACGCTCTTAACCGCATGATTCAGGCTGGCCTAAGAGGTGTTGAGTTTGTTGCGATAAATACCGATAGTCAAGCTTTGTTGATGAGCGACGCCGACGTGAAACTTGATATAGGGCGGGACATAACCAGAGGATTGGGTGCTGGAGCAGACCCAGAGGTGGGCAGGCGTGCGGCTGAGGATCACGCGGATGAGATTGAAGTAGCGCTCAGAGGAAGCGACATGGTGTTTGTAACCGCTGGAGAAGGTGGCGGAACAGGCACCGGGGCGGCACCGGTGGTAGCAAAAATTTCTAAGCAATTGGGAGCCTTGACTGTTGGAGTTGTTACCCGACCATTCAATTTTGAGGGAAAGCGCAGAGCGGTGCAGGCGGAGGATGGAATCAAAGTTCTAAACGCCGAGGTTGACACGCTAATCGTGGTCCCCAACCAGCGTCTATTGGAAATGACCAACAAAAACATTAGTGCTGTTGAAGCGTTTTTCACCGCTGATGATGTTTTGCGGGCAGGTGTTCAGGGAATCAGTGAACTGATAATCATCCCTGGTCTAATCAACTTGGACTTTGCAGATGTGAAATCTGTAATGCAAAACGCAGGCAGTGCATTGATGGGAATTGGGACTGCCAAGGGTGAGGATCGTGCCATCAGAGCAAGTGAAATTGCCGTTTCCTCGCCACTTTTGGAGGCAAGCATCGAAGGCGCACACGGTGTTCTACTTTTGGTACAGGGTGCAAGCGATATTGGCCTGCACGAAATTGACGAGGCCGCCAGATTGGTTCAGGAAGCTGTAAACCCCGAGGCAAACATCATTTTTGGTGCGAATATCGATGACACCTTGGGTGATGAGGTTCGAATTACTGTTATCGCGGCAGGTTTTGAGACTGAGGGACAGACCAAAAAGGATTACAGCAAAGCAATGGGGGCGGCTGCTTTAAGCTCAGTGGGGGCGGAGATCATGAACCCAACCGAGGATGATTCTGCACAACCCGAACATGCCTCCGAGGACATTGATTTAGAGCCAGTTGAACTTGAGATAGATGAGCCAAGTTTTGATGAACAGGCGGAGCATGCAGCCAATTCAGATTCAGAGCCCGAGAAAGAAAAAGTGAGCTCAAAGCGAGATGACTCGTGGGGCGATGACCTAGACATACCAGATTTCCTATCTTGAACTTAGCCGAGAGATTAGCTTCAGTTAGATCTCGGATATCCGAGGCATCAAATGCCAATAATCGTAATGAACCAACCCTGGTTGTTGTGACAAAAAATCATCCCGCGCAAATGGTCAGTGATTTATATAACCTTGGAGAGCGGGATTTTGGCGAAAATAAAGACCAGGAAGCCTCAGCTAAGGCGGTTGAGTTTACCCCTCAAGAAAATGACTACCGATGGCATTTCATTGGCCAATTGCAATCCAATAAGGTCCGCTCAGTCTTGAATTATGCAAAAGTGCTCCACTCACTGGACAGACCCTCGCTTTTGAAAGAATTGGCAAAGCGAGAGGCGAATCTAGATGTTTTTATCCAGATGAACCTAACCGATGATCCCAATCGCGGCGGGATAAACCCAGACCAGCTCGAGCAATTCGCCGAACAGGTGCTGCAGGTGAACTCCCTGAAGCTAGTTGGAGTGATGGCTGTTGGAGGTTTAGATGTTGAACCGGAAGAAGAATTTGAAAAAGTCAGGGAAGCGAGTGAGAAACTAAGGTCTGTGCATCCAGAAGCCGATCAAATTTCGGCTGGGATGAGTGCAGATTTTGAGCAAGCGATAGCTTATGGGGCGACACACCTGAGGATTGGCAGTCTAATTACAGGAAACAGCCACTGAAGCCAATACCCTTGTATAGGACTAGGAGGACAAATGGGTGCATGGGACAGCTTTATGGGGTTTTTAGGCTTTTCACAGCCTGAGAATCAAGCAAAGCCCGAGCAAGTTACCTCTAGGCCCAAACCACAGCCATCGAAGCCTGTGAGAAAGTCCAGTGGTGATATGAGTGACATCTACACAATAGAGGCCAAACAATATTCGGATGCAGCGGATATTGCCGAGGTATTCAGGCAGGGTGTTCCGGTAATTGTAAACATCGGCGACATGAGTGAAAGCGATGCAAAGCGTATTCTTGATTTCATGCTTGGACTAAAGGCTGGTCTTGAGGGGCACCTAAAAAGAGTTACACCGAAGGTTTTTGTGCTCAGTCCAACCAATGTGAATGTCAATCACGGCGAAGAAACCGACGACAATGAAGAAGAGCTAATTAACTAAATGGAATTTATTGTCTCGCTGATTCTGATTGCACTTGACATTTACTGGTGGGTGCTAATCGGTCGACTGATTGCTGATTTGGTAATGAGTTTTTCCAGATCATGGCGCCCATCGGGCATTCTGGTGCCGATTTTGGAGGTTGTCTACACTCTTACAGACCCCCCACTTAGATTCATCCGTCGTTTCATTCCGCCACTAAGACTGGGTGGCATCTCTCTTGATTTTGCTTTTATTTTTGTATTAATCGGTATCAATATTCTTCAAGCGATATTGACGGGTTTCCTAATTTGATGAAAACTTCTAAACTGGAACTTTGAGTTCCAAGAAAGTAGTGAGGCTGCTATGGCATTGACACCTGAAGATGTGGTGAGCAAAAGGTTTACAACCACCAAATTCCGTGACGGTTACGACCAGGATGAGGTTGATGATTTCCTAGACGAGGTGGTCGAGGAGATGCGACGCCTCACAAAAGAAAATGAAGAGCTTCGCTCTGGGGGTGCTACTCCTGCTCCGGTAGCTGAATATCAGCCACCAAAGATAGAGATGCCTAGAGCTGATAATGACGAATCTCCAGAGGAGTCAAGTCACAACCTTCTAGCGTTGGCTCGCAAATTGCACGAGCAGCACGTGAGTGAAGGTGTTGCTAAGCGAGACGAGTTAGTTCAAGAAGGTCAAGAGACAGCTAATCGTTTAGTTCGCGAAGCGGAGACTCAGGTTAGGCAAGAACTAGCCAGATTGGAAACAGACAAAACCACGATTGAAACTGAGATTCGTGAGCTGAAAGAATTTGAAACTAGATATCGCAGAGAACTGCGCGAGTACATCGAGGGACAGCTGTCGACGTTAGACGTAAAAGCTCCTATGCAGTCGGATAATGCGGACCAGGACTAAAACCTATTTAGTTTTAGGTCTTGCCCTTTTCATTGTCTTCATTGACCAGCTATCCAAGTTTCTGATTGAAGATCGTCTTTCCCCGGGGGAGTCGCTAAGTGTAATCGGGGATTTACTCCGCTTCACGCTTGTTTATAACGACTCGGCGGCGTTTTCCTTGGGAGTTGGGGCAACCTGGCCACTCACAATTATTAGCTCTATTGCAGTTTTGGCATTGATTTGGTTTGGCCCAAAGAGTAAAACATTGATTTGGCTAATAATCTCTGGTTTGGTGTTGGGTGGCGCCACCGGAAACTTAATCGACAGGCTTTTCAGAGAGCCTGGGTTTGCTAACGGTCACGTGGTGGATTTTTTGCAAATACCCTTCAATTTCCCAATCTTTAACCTTGCCGACTCGTTTGTGGTAATTGGAGTTTCACTCGCGCTTATTAGAACCTTCAGAGGTGACGAACTGGGTGGCGGTAAGTGATCTTTACTGTCCCCGAAGAATTAGATGGGGCAAGAGCTGATAGCGGTTTGGCTAAAATTAGCGGACTGTCAAGAGCAAAACTCACCGAGGCAATCGAGAGTGGTGGGGTAATCGTTGATGGGAAACCCTGTGACAAATCCCAAAAGCTGAAAATCGGGCAGCTTGTTGAAATAAACCTGTTTGAGAAAAAATCACCAGAGCTGGTTCCAATTGAAGATGACAGGTTGAAAATCGTTTATCAAGATAATTCGATAATCGTTATCGATAAACCAGCGGGTGTTGTTTCTCATCCAACAGTTGGCTTTGATGGTCCAAGTGTTCCAGAGATTTTACTCAGCAGGGGTATTCAATTGACTACCAGTGGAGCAGCCGAACGACAGGGAATCGTGCAGCGTTTGGATGTTGGAACCAGTGGCTTGATGACTCTCGCAAAAAATGAAAAAAGCTATAGCGTTCTCAAGCAAATGTTTAGGGATCGAAAGGTCAAAAAGACCTACCACGCTATTGTTCAAGGTCATCTAGACCCCGCCAGCGGAACAATTGACTCTCCAATCGCTCGCTCCATAAAACATGAATATAAATTCAGAGTCGCCCCAGATGGAAAACCCTCAATCACGCACTACGACACCTTGGAGGTATTTCCCGGGGCAACTCTTATTAGCGTCGGATTGGAAACAGGCAGAACTCATCAGATTAGGGTTCACTTCGACGCCTTTAGGCACCCTCTGGTGGGTGATGATCTTTATGGGGCAAATCCGAAAATTGCCGCCAAACTTGGATTGCAGCGACAATGGCTGCATGCAACCAAATTGCAATTTAGTCATCCTGAAACATCTGAAAAAGTAAGTTTTGAGAGTGACTATCCAGAGGATTTGTCCTCGGCATTGGATATCTTGAGGAATGGTGGGATTAGTTTTGATTAGTTTGGGCGTGGAGGCAAAAACCGCGCTCAGTCTGATTTAGGTTATACATACGAATTGGAGGTGAAGTGAGCAAAGATAGTTTTGTCCACCTCCACTGCCATACCGAGTACTCGATGCTTGATGGGGCAGCTCGCATTGGTGAGCTCGTCAATAAAGCCGCCGAGCAGGGAATGCCCGCCATTGCAATAACCGATCATGGTAATAATTTCGGTGCCTATGAGTTTTGGAAACAGTCCACGGAGGCCGGAATCAAGCCGATTATTGGTCTCGAGGCCTATATGACTCCTGGAACCGGTAGCAGGAAAGAGAAAAAACGAGTCAAATGGGCTGAGGGTGGCCAAGACGACGTCTCCGCAAGTGGTGCCTACACTCACATGACTTTATTGAGCACCGATAACCAATCCATGCAGAACCTGTTTCGAATGAGTTCGCAGGCGTCACTGGACGGGTTTTATTTCAAGCCCAGAATCGATATGGAGCTAATTGACCAATATGGCAAAGGACTTATTGGGACTAGCGGTTGTGCAAGTGGTGAAGTTCAAACCAGATTGCGTTTGGGGCAATATGAAGAGGCAAAAGAAGCCGCTGCCAGAATGCGCGATGCTTTGGGTGCTGAAAACTACTTCATTGAGCTTATGGATCACGGGATTGACATAGAAAAGCGTGTGATGACAGATCTGATTCAGCTGGCAAAGGATCTAAACATCCCGCTTTTGGCAACTAATGATCTTCACTACACCAAAAAAGAAGACTGGGAAGCGCACGAGGCACTTCTAAGCGTTCAATCCGGCTCGAATCTTTATGACCCGAATAGGTTTAAATTTGATTCGCAGGAGTTCTACCTGAAATCAGCGTCTGAGATGAGAGAGGTCTTTAGGGACTTTCCCGAGGCTTGTGACAACACGTTATTAGTTGCCGAGCGCTGTGAGGTCAGTTTCGAAAAGCGCGATCTGATGCCAAAGTTCCCGCTGCCCGAGCAGGAAACCGAAGCCAGCTGGTTTGAAAAAGAGGTCTGGAAGGGGATGAACAATCGCTACCACGGCAACATCCCTGAAAAAGCTCGTGAGCAGGCAGCCTATGAGATAGATGTGATTCTAAACATGGGTTTCCCCGGATATTTCTTGGTGGTAAGTGATTTCATCTCTTGGGCAAGAGAGCAGGGAATCAGGGTTGGACCGGGGCGCGGGAGTGCGGCAGCTTCAATCGTTTCCTACGCATTGGGAATCACCGAATTAGACCCCCTCGAGCACGACTTGATTTTTGAGCGGTTTTTGAACCCCGAGCGAGTCTCCATGCCTGATATCGATGTTGATTTTGATGACAGGCGAAGGCCAGAAGTGATTCGCTACGTATCAGAAAAATACGGAGCAGACCGCGTCGCTCAGATTGTCACCTATGGAACCATTAAGGCAAAACAGGCACTCAAAGACGCTGCCAGAGTTTTAGCCTTGCCATACTCCGCTGGTGAGAAACTGACCAAGGCCATGCCACCTATGGTTTTGGGTCGGGATGCAAGCCTGGGCGATACGCACAATAAGGAAAGTGAGCGCTACAGCGAAGCCGCTGAGTTCAGAGAATTAATTGAAACCGACGAAGACTCCAAGCGGATATTCGATCTAGCAACCGGTTTGGAATCACTAAAGCGCCAATGGGGTGTTCATGCTGCAGGAGTAATCATGTCTGCGGTTCCGCTGACAGATGCAATACCAATCATGAAGCGGGAAGATGACGGGGCCATCATCACTCAGTTTGATCAGCCACCCTGTGAAGAACTTGGGCTTTTGAAAATGGACTTCCTAGGTTTGAGAAACCTGACCGTAATTGATGATGCTCTAGAAAATATCAAGCGAAATCGCGGTGAAGAGGTTGTCCTAGAAAAACTGGACATGAACAGCGATAAAAAAACTTATGAGTTGTTATCCAGAGGTGACACATTAGGGGTTTTCCAGCTGGATAGTGACAACATGCGAAGCCTGCTCAGGATGTTGAAGCCGAGTGAGTTTGAGCATATCTCTGCGGTGGGTGCTTTGTATCGCCCGGGACCAATGGGAATGAATTCGCACACCAACTACGCTCAGCGTAAAAATGGGTTACAGCAACCAGAGAGCATTCACCCAGAATTAGAGGAGCCACTGCAGGAGATCTTGGGCCCAACCTATGGACTGATTGTTTATCAGGAGCAGGTGATGGCCGTTGCTCAAAAAGTTGCTGGCTACACCCTGGGACAGGCAGATTTATTGCGTCGGGCGATGGGAAAGAAAAAACCAGAAGAACTGGCAAAGCAGTTTGCCGGATTTAGCGATGGCATGAAAGCTAAGGGCTTTAGTGAGGGTGCGGTTAAGGCTTTATGGGACACCTTGCTGCCTTTTGCCGATTATGCCTTCAACAAAGCACACAGTGCTGGCTATGGGGTGCTGAGTTTTTGGACTGCATATCTAAAAGCTAACTACCCTGCCGAATACATGGCGGCTTTATTGACAAGCATTGGTGATTCAAAAGACCGCCTGGCAATTTATCTCAACGAGTGCAGAAGGATGGGCATAAAGGTCTTAGCCCCCGATGTGAATGAGTCAATAGGTGTCTTCGCCGCAGCCGGTGAAGATATTCGATTTGGGCTGGGAGCTATTAGAAACGTTGGAAAAAACGTGGTTACAGCAATTATTGATTCTCGTGAGAGCAAAGGTGGCTATAAAGACTTTAATGACTTCATAGCCAAAGTAAGTGCTCAAGCCTGCACAAAAAGAGTGGTTGAAGCACTTATCAAAGCAGGGGCATTTGATTCACTCGGTCACAACCGCAGAGCGTTGATGGCGATTCATGAGGATGCGGTTGAGGCCGCCAGTGTGACCAAGAAAAACGAATCATTGGGACAAATGGATTTATTTGGCTCTCTGGATGAAGACACAACTTCAATTGTCATTCCTGAACTTCCAGAATGGACCAAGCGAGACAAATTGGCTCATGAACGGGAGATGCTCGGCTTATATGTAAGCGATCATCCGCTAAGTGGGCAAGAGGCAATCCTTGGTCGCAATAGTGATTCAAGCATCGCCCAATTGCTCGCTCGCTCAGAAGTGCCGGATGGGGAGATGCTGACTTTAGCGGGGCTAATAACTGCAGTGAACCATAGGGTGGCAAGAAACAGCGGGAATCCCTACGCAGCGGTCACCCTGGAAGATTTCAGCGGAGAAATACAGGTCATGTTTATGGGTAAGACCTATCTGCAGCTAAAAGAGCAATTGATTCCCGATCAAACCGTTTCGATCAGAGTTCGAATCTCCAGGCGTGATGATGGAATCTCCGCATCCGCCAATTCAATGGAAATCATTGATGCCAGTCGAGATGACGGGGGAGTGGTGACATTAAATATTCGAGATTCTTTGGCAACTAAGCAACGCATGGATCAATTACGTGCAATTTTGGAAACCTATGAGGGTCCAGTTGAGGTGCAGTTGAAACTAACTGGAAGTGATGGTGATCGACACTTTTTATTGCCCAACAGAGTAAACGTTTGCCCAGAGCTTTTTGGTGAGGTGAAACAGCTTTTGGGTGCGGAAAGTATCAGTTAGTAGTTATCAGCTAAACGATTTCCAATTTCGTGATACCCGCGATTGAAATAGGTTATTGGCGATTGTTCATGCATTTCTACTCCTGAAACCACATCACACACCACCACCGCGTTTTTTTCGATGTCGATAACCTCTCGAATGCGAATAAACAAAACAGCGCTAACTGAATCAAAAACTGGAACACCTTCATCCATGACTGAATAGCTACTTTCAAATCTTGATTCTTTGGGTCCAGCCATCTGTTGCGCGAGTTCTAAATTATCTGATCCCAAAACATGCAAACCAAGCAGTCTTCCCTTGTTCATCAGCGGATAACTGGATGAACCCTGGGCAATATTCAGAGAAACAAGTGGAGGGTTGGAGCCCAGACTTGTGGCACTGGATGCAGTGAAACCAAACGGTCGACCCTCATCAGCTCCAGTGATTATGGAAATTCCTGAGGCGTGTCTTCTGAAGGCCGCCTTGAGGGCATCTGCTCCGAGCAAGTTATCGTTTGTCATCCGTATAAGGTTAAGGGATTGGAAACGGCGAAATGCAAGAAAGGTAAAGATTGCGAATCGTAGAAATCAGCGAACAGCTAAAACCTGCGGATGTGAATCGGATTCTAATTCGTGCAGAACAGACAATTGAATCGGTCATGGACACCGTAAACACGCTGATTGAAGAGGTTTCGGAGCACGGCGAAAGTGCCATTCAAAGGCAGGTTGAGCAATTTGACGGGGTGAAAAACCCAGTTCTAAAAGTTTCACAAAATCAGCTGGAAGAAGCTCTTGAAGGCATCGATAAAACCTTATTGGATGCCATGAAGGAATCGATTAGCAGGCTTCGTGCCAGTAGTGAAGATTCCATGCCCAAGCAGGTGAGCACCGACTTTGGATCTAGCTCAAAAGTCACCCAGCGATACTCACCAGTTGACTCAGTGGCAATCTATGCTCCGGGAGGAAAAGCGGTTTACCCATCGAGTGTGATTATGAACGCTGTGCCCGCTCAAGTCGCCGGCGTAAAAAGAATTGGCTTATTCTCACCAGCCCAAGAAAATGGGTTGCCCGCCAAACAGGTTTTGGCATCGGCAAAGCTTTTGGGGATTGAAGAGGTCTATTCGATTGGAGGAGTTGGTGCTGTGGCGGCAGCGGCACTTGGAATTGAGTCTCTTCATATGCAGCCCTTCAGAATGTTCACCGGTCCCGGAAACATTTATCTGGCGGCTGCCAAAAGGTCTCTGAGGGGGATGATTGGCATAGACAGCGAGGCTGGACCAACAGAAATAATGATTTTGGCTGATGAGACAGCTAATCCATCGCACGTTGCTGCAGATCTTCTAAGTCAGGCAGAGCATGATGAAAACGCTGCTTGTGTATTGGTAACTAATTCCTTGATTTTGGCTGAAAAAGTAAATCAAGAACTTGAGAGAACTCTGATTTTGACCAAAAACTCCGAGCGCGCGGGCACAAGTTTGACCGGTCCGCAGTCGTTGATTTTGGTTGTTGAATCAGAGCAATCGATGATTACCGCCGCCAATGAGTACGCCGCTGAGCACTTGAGCTTGCAACTTGCGGATAATGAGAGATTTGCTAACCAAATAACCAACGCGGGAGCTTTGTTTATAGGTCCGTATTCACCTGTGAGTCTCGGAGATTACATGGCTGGTTCAAATCACGTGTTGCCAACTGGTGGGCAAGGGAGACACAGTTCAGGGTTGGGGGTTCTTAGTTTTCTAAGAGCCCAGCAAGTAATTGATTATTCAAAGGGTGATTTACTGGACTTAGAACAAAAATTACTCAGCTTTAGCAACGCAGAGGGTTTGCCAGCTCACGGCGAGGCGATTAGCGCAAGGAGGGATGACTAAATGCACTGCCCTTTTTGCAGGCACGAGGATTCGAAGGTAACAGATTCCAGAACAAGTGATGACGGAAGTAGCATCAGAAGACGTCGTCAATGCCCCGAGTGCGGCAAGCGCTTTACTACAATTGAGACCGCTAGCCTGATGGTCACAAAGCGCTCTGGAGTTGTCGAGCCATTTAGCAGAGACAAGATTGTTTCAGGAGTTCGAAAAGCCTGTCAGGGAAGACCTGTTACAGATGGAGATTTGGCAAAACTTGCGCAAACTGTTGAGGAAAACCTAAGGCAATCTGGCTCTGCAAACATTGAAGCCCATGAGATTGGTTTGGCTATTTTAGAACCACTAAGGCAACTAGATCAGGTTGCCTACATGAGGTTTGCAAGTGTTTATCAAGCTTGGGACACACTGGAAGATTTTGAGAAAGCAATTGATGATCTGAGGGAACAGTGATTTATAAATTCCTATTTGGTGCATTTCTAAAAAGGCTGAATCCTGAATTCGCCCACTCCCTTGGGGTTTTGGCCATCAAGATTTTATTCAGGCTGGGGTTGGTTAAACCCGCGAAGCTAAACAATGTCTCTGCAATGGGGCTAGATTTCAAGGGCCCACTGGGAATGGCGGCTGGATTTGATAAAAACGGAGAGCTGATAAAAGAGCTTTACGCGTTGGGATTTGGTCACGTTGAGGTGGGAACCGTGACTGCTCTGGCTCAGCCGGGAAACCCAAAACCAAGAATGTTCAGGTTAGTGAAAGACAGGGCGCTGATTAATCGCATGGGATTTAATAACCGAGGTGCTAAGGCTCTGGCAAAAAGATTGAGAAAACTTCGTGAATCAAATGCCGATCTTCCGGTGATTGGCATCAACATTGGAAAGTCAAAAATCACTGAGCTGGAAAGGGCATCGGAAGATTACGCTTTTAGTGCAAGGGAGCTTGCCGGATTAGGGGATTACTTCGTCATAAACGTCTCTAGCCCAAACACCCCTGGTCTGAGAGAGCTTCAAGAAACAGAAGCTTTGGATGGCATTATTCGAGCGGTCAAGCAGGAGATTGGTTCGACACCGCTGTTGGTGAAAATTGCCCCCGATTTAGCAGACGTGGACGTCCTCAGGATTGCCGATTTGGTTCTCGAGCATGATTTGGCTGGGGTTATTGCAGCCAACACAACAATTTCTCGCTCCGGGGTCAGTGCTAAGCCTTCTGAACTGAACCAGGCAGGTGGGCTTTCTGGTCCGGTTCTAGCATCAAGGGCAAGGGGTCTAATCAGCTTGCTTAGAGAGAGACTGGAAGAAAAAACGATTATCTCAGTCGGGGGAATTGAAACCAGCGAAGAAATACAGAAAAGACTCCACCTGGGGGCAGATTTGGTTCAGGTTTACACTGGTTTTGTTTACGGTGGGCCTTTTTGGCCCAAGCGCATTCAAAGAAATTATTAGACCAATCTCTCCGGCGGAGAGTTGGTCAGCGATGGATCATTGACTATCGAATCTCCCAATATCTCATCGATTTTTTTCATCACATCTGCTGGAATTTCGATTTCATCGGCACCGAGGTTGGACTTTATTTGTTCAGGGGTTCTGGCGCCGACAATAGCTGAAGACACATTTTCATTCTGTAGCGTCCAGGCGAGAGCGAATTGAGGCATGGTTATACCCATTTCCTCAGCCAAAGACTTTAGTTTTTGAACTCTTGTGAGGGTTACATCAGTCATGAACTTCTCCATAAAGCGTGCCGTTTCTGGATCACTTGCTCGTGTGCCCTCGGCTGGTGAAACACCAGGTAGGTATTTGCCGCTCAGAACCCCTCCAGCCATTGGTGACCAAACGATTTGACTGAGGCCGTGCTTTTGACTTGCTGGAATCACCTTTTTTTCAATCACTCGCCACAGCATCGAATACTGCGGCTGGGAGCTGATTAGTTGGAAATTCATTTGCCCTGCGAGTTTTGCACCAGCCTCAATCTGCTCTGCCGTCCATTCGCTAACACCAATGTATAAGGCCTTACCCGATCGAACTATGTCGGCAAAAGCCTGCATGGTTTCTTCAAGAGGGGTTTCGTAGTCATAGCGATGAGCTTGATACAAATCAACGTAATCGGTTCTCAGGCGCCTCAGTGACCCGTTTATGGATTCCATGATGTGTTTTCTGGATAAACCGTGATCATTTGGCATTCTCGCACTCACGGGCCAGTAGACCTTGGTTAGTATCTCTAGACCTTCTCTGCGTTGTCCGCTGAGCGCATCGCCTAATACCTCTTCGGCAGCTTGGTTTGCATAAACATCGGCGGTGTCGAATGTGGTGATGCCTCCATCAAGGCTTGCGTGAACAGTTCTAATCGCCTCTTCGTTAGCGACCTGACTGGCGTGGGTTAGCCAGTTTCCATAAATCAGTCTTGAAACCTTGAAGCCGCTGTTGCCGAGATAGCTGTATTGCATCTAGATTTTCTCTCCTCGTTTAACCTGAGGTTTTGGTATTCGTAGTGATCGCATCTGTATCGAGCGCATGGCCGCATACCAGCGAACACCCTTTTCGACCTTGTCCGCACCAAATCTTTCAACTAGTCGCCTTTTTACTCGTATTCCATGCATGAACGCATCAAACGCAACAGCTAAAAACAGCACCCACATGGCAACCAAAGCGTAGAACTGAACTTCCACTGAGTCGACAAAGGTGACCAAGACCACAACCACCAAAGCTGGTAAAACCAACTCTCCAGTTGTGAATCGAGTGTCAACGAGGTCTCTAACAAGTTTTCTCTGAGGGCCTCGGTCTCTGCTGGTGAGGTAGCGTTCATCCCCGCTCATCATCCCCTCCCGGATTTTGGCACGCTGTTCTCTGACCCTCTCTTTTTCGATTCGCTTCGCCTCTTTGCTTTTATCGCCAACCAGAGGTTTTTTTCTCAGTTTTTCTTGTTCTTTACGGGATGGCGTGGGCCTTCCCTTACCTGCGGCATTCTCTTTTTCTTCCAAAATAATCCTCGCTAACTGCAACTAGATTACTCTTATGAGTTTCAATTATCAGAGCCTGAGCCCGCATCTCATCGAATCAGTCATCGCTTGGACAGACAGTAACTTTGATTCAAAGCTAAATCAATTGATGCAATTGGTGAAAATTCGCTCGCTTGCCTGGCCCGGAGTTGACCCATCTCCTCTGAATGAATCTGCCGAGACAATCAGAAATCTGTTTTACTCCACGGGAATTTTTGAAACTGTAGAAATCATCCAATCAGCCCCTGATGGTACACCCGCGATTATCGCAAGACGACAAGCAAAACCTGGTTATCCGCAGGTGCTTTTATACGCTCATCACGATATTCAGCCAGCTGGAGATTTGGAACAGTGGAAGACAGAACCGTTTCAGCCAACCGTGATTGAGGACAGGCTTTTTGGCAGGGGAGCGAGCGATGACAAGGCGGGCGTCATAACTCACCTCGCAGCCTGCGAGATGCTGAGAGACAGCAATGAAGAGATTAATGTTGGCGTAACTGTTTTTATTGAAGGCGAAGAGGAAATTGGTTCTCCCAATTTTGTTTCTTTTTTGGAAGCCAACAGAGAAAAATTGTCTGCGGATGTAATTGTTGTTGCAGATAGTGGAAATTTTGAACTGGACACCCCTGCTCTGACCTCTTCCCTGCGTGGACTGGTGAGCCTGGAATTCTCTGTCGCAACGCTTGACCACCCCTTGCACTCAGGAGTTTTTGGGGGAGTGGTTCCTGATTCAATGATGGCATTGACCAAATTGCTGGCAACACTTCATAACGATGATGGTTCGGTGGCAGTCAATGGATTGAAATCCATGGCAGCATCCAATATTGATGTTCCTGAAGATTTCATCCGTTCACAGTCTGGGGTCTTGGATGGGGTTGAGCTGACAGGAAAAGGTGGTTTGGTTGACAGGAGTTGGTATCAGCCGTCCATTACTGTTATCGGGATTGACAATCCAAGGGTTTCAGAGAGCTCTAACACTCTGCAGGCCAGTAGTAGATGCAAAATCAGCGCCCGGATAGCACCCAACGATGATCCAATCTCTGCCCTGCAAGCAATCAAAAATCACATATTGGAAAATGCCCCGTTTGGATCAAAAATCGAATTCTTTGAAACTGAGATCGGAAGCCCTTATCTCGCTAGAGAATCTTGGGCTACAAATCTTGCTAAAGACGCCATGCAGGCGGCTTATCAGCGCCAAGCGGTGGAAATGGGAGTCGGCGGGTCGATTCCATTTATTGCCGAATTCGGGAAGCAGTTTCCAGAGGCCGAGGTGTTAGTCACAGGTGTTGAGGACCCAGATGCGAGAGCGCACTCGCCAAACGAGTCTCAACATTTGCCAACTTTCAGGAAGACAATTCAAACTCACGGGTTAATGCTTTTACAAGCGAATAGAATTCATGCAGAATAGGGCTATGGATTTAGGAGGTTCAATGTCTCAAGCAATTGCAACTCACGGTGCGAAACTCAGTGATGTGGCTGCAGCAAAGGTGAAAGCCTTACTGGAAGCCGAAGGAAGAGATGACCTGAGGCTCAGAATTGCGGTTGAACCTGGAGGATGCTCAGGTTTGATTTATCAGCTGTTCTTCGATGAGCGAATCACCGAAGATGACGCAGTGGCTGAATTTGGCGGAGTAGAGGTAATTGTTGACCCTATGAGCGTTCCATATCTGGACGGGGCAACAATCGACTTTGAAGACACCATCCAAAAGCAAGGATTCACTATTGATAATCCCAACGCCAGTGATTCTTGCGCATGCGGTGACTCATTTAGCTAAAAGAAGTCTGAAAACCCCCTTTACGGTCAACGTGAAGGGGGTTTTTGTTTTAGAATTATGACCAAGTCTGTCAAACGGAAAGGGCGATTTTGCTAAATCGACGCCTGATAACTGCGGTGGCATCTGCCAGCGCTTTAGCATTGCTGCTCACTGGCTGTAGCGCCGAGGCGCAGCGTGGCTGGCTTCCTGGCGAGCCTGGAATTACTAACCAAACCGATCGAATTACCGGTTTGTGGACAACTAGCTGGATAGTTCTGCTAATCGTTGGTGCTATTGCATGGGGACTGATGGCCTGGGCAATAATTGTCTACAGGCGCCGCAAGGGCGAAACCGCAATGCCCCAGCAACTTCGTTACAACATGCCGCTAGAAACCCTATTTACAGTTGTGCCGCTTATTTTGGTCGTGGGCTTCTTCGCATTCACGGCAAGGGACATGGCTGCAATTGAGGCAGAATTTGACGAGCCAGATGTAACCATCGAGGCAATTGGAAAGCAATGGAGTTGGGATTTCAACTATGTAGATTCGAATGTCTACGAGACTGGCATTCAGGCTCAGTATGACGGAACCACTGAGACTGGTAATTTCGATGACCTGCCCACGCTTTATTTGCCAGTTGGCCAAAAAGTTCAAATTGACCTAACAGCGAGAGATGTAATTCACTCATTCTGGGTAGTTGAGTTTTTATACAAAAAGGACATGTTCCCCGGTCGATGGAACCACATGTACGTGATTCCCGAAAAAGAGGGATCTTATGTTGGTAAATGCGCGGAGCTTTGCGGAGAGTTCCACTCAATGATGCTTTTCAATGTTGAGGTTGTATCGCAAGCTGAATATGAAGCGCAAATGGCTGCCTTGGCAGCAAAAGGTCAAACCGGAAAATTAGGAATTGATTTAGACAGAAACCAGAATCTACCTGGTGACAACCCAGAGATAAGAGGATAGAGCAATGGCTACGATAACCGAACCCCGCCCAGCCTCAGGTACGCAAACCACTCGGAAGCAAACTAAGGGTCAGGTAATTGTTGATTGGATTACTACCACCGATCACAAGAAAATTGGTTACCTGTACCTGATTACAACCTTTATATGGTTCCTAATCGGTGGCCTAATGGCTTTGGTCATTAGAGCTCAGTTGGCATTGCCCGGATTGGAAATTGTTCAAACTAAAGAGCAATACAACCAGCTATTCACCATGCACGGCACAATCATGCTGCTGCTTTTTGCCACACCCTTGTTCGCCGGGTTTGCGAACGTGATTATGCCGGTGCAGATTGGTGCACCGGATGTTGCCTTTCCTAGGTTGAATGCTCTGTCCTACTGGATTTTCACCTTCGGTGGATTGATAGCGGTTGCTGGCTTTTTCACCCCGCAGGGAGCAGCTAGTTTCGGGTGGTTCGCTTACGCTCCACTATCAAATACAACCTTCTCGCCGGGCATCGGTGGAGACTTATGGGTATTTGGTCTGGCAATGGGTGGATTTGGAACAATCCTCGGTGCCGTGAACTTCATCACAACAGTTTTGGTAATGCGAGCTCCTGGAATGACCATGTGGAGAATGCCAATTTTCAGTTGGAATACACTTGTGACCTCAATTTTGGTAATCATGTGTTTCCCTCCACTCGCAGCTGCTCTGTTTGCACTTGGTGCAGATCGTCGTTTCGGTGCTCACATCTTCGATCCAGAAAACGGTGGGGCGCTTTTGTGGCAGCACCTATTTTGGTTCTTTGGACACCCAGAGGTTTACATCATCGCGCTTCCATTCTTCGGAATTGTCTCTGAGATTTTCCCAGTCTTTAGCCGCAAGCCGATCTTTGGCTACAAGACTTTGGTTTACGCAACCATCGCAATTGCTGCTTTGTCAATGACCGTTTGGGCTCACCACATGTATGTAACCGGACAGGTTTTGTTGCCATTCTTCGCCTTCACCACAATGCTGATTGCGGTGCCGACGGGAGTGAAGATATTTAACTGGATAGGAACTATGTGGCGGGGGTCGATTACATTTGAGACCCCAATGCTATGGTCACTTGGCTTTTTGGTGACATTTGTCTTTGGAGGATTGACAGGAGTTATCCTTGCTAGCCCAGCACTTGATTTCCACCTGTCTGACAGCTACTTCGTGGTTGCTCACTTCCACTATGTGGTATTCGGAACAGTGGTGTTTGCAATGTTTGCAGGTTTCTATTTCTGGTGGCCGAAGTTCACTGGAAAGATGCTCAACGAACGCCTTGGAAAGATTCACTTCTGGGTTTTGTTTGTAGGCTTCCACACAACGTTCCTGGTGCAGCACTGGCTAGGTGTTATGGGAATGCCTAGAAGGTATGCAACTTATCTGCCGGAGGATGGCTTCACCTGGATGAACACTCTTTCTTCCTTCGGATCAATCATCTTGGCAGCTTCGATGCTCCCATTCTTCTGGAATGTTTGGGTCACAAGCCGCAGGGGAGTAAAGACAGAGTTGAAAGACCCATGGGGTTACGGGCGCAGTTTGGAGTGGGCAACAGAAAGCCCAATTCCAAGGCATAACTTCCACTCAATCCCAAGGATTCGTTCAGAATCCCCAGCATTTGATATGAATCACCCTGAATACGCCTCACCAGAGGCTAAACAGGCCGTGAAAGAAGGCGCAGGAGTTAGCTAATGAAGACCAATGTAAACGTCCTCTGGGTGCTAACAGCCTTTTTCGTGGTTGCTACCGCTGGTTATGTTGTCTGGTCCTGGGCTTATTTTGGAGTAGTGGAACCAATCGGAACCGCAGTCATTGGATTTCTAATTTTCTTGACCAGTTTCATCGCTTTTTACTTGCAAAGCGGCATCAAAAAAGACGAGTATCTCCCGGAGGATCGCCTAGATGGCGAAATTGAAGAGGGTGCGGGTGAAGTTGGCTTTTTTGCTCCATGGAGTTGGTGGCCCATATTTGTTTCATCGGCCGCAGCAATCGTCTTCATCGCTTTGGCGGTTGACTGGTGGCTGTTCTTTATTGGTGTTGGCCTTTCAATCATAGGAATTATCGGCTGGGTGTATGAGCACAGCCGAGGTCGATACGCCCACTAATTCAATTTCTTAGTCTTCCTAAAAGAGGAGGCTCATTTTTGATGAGACTTTGTAATTATTGTCAGCGGTTGTAATTTCCTGAGGGTATGTATCAACGCTGGTATCTCTTGGCGTGAAACCTAGTTAGGTTATCGTTCATGCTGCCCTTGCAGCCTTTTTTTGCTTTATCCTCCCTCCGGTTGGATCTTGGCGTGGGGCTTGGGTCAATAAGCAAAATTAGAACAGCAACGCGTTATTGATGGTGAGGACACAGACGCGCACAGCGTTTATTCTCTTGTCACAGGGGAGTGGTTCAGAATGAAGCCCACAACTAGACAGTCCGGATAACCATCAGTGATGACGGTGAGCATGAAGCTTGGTGCAGGGTTGAATACACACAAATCTAGCCATAGTAGCCTTGGGAAACAAATAATCCCGAGTGCTATTCACACTCGGGATTATTCGTTTACGGAGACTTAGGTTTTACGCACTCTCCAAAGACCTCTGTGCCTCTTTCTGAGTGAGGTCATGATCTGCGTGATTACGAGCCTCTTCGAGCTCTGTCTTGGTAACAGGAGATATCCTGTCTTCAAAGTACATGCGAGTCAAAGCTGCGCGCAACTTGCCCATTGCGGTTATCTTGCCATCCTTGTTCGGTCTAGCGATAACCGGCTCGTAGTCTTTGAAATCGACCAACTTATATAGCTCATATTTGTCCAAAGGCTCGTGAACCTCGATGTATTCACCGTTTGGAAGTCTTACAACACGGCCAGTTTCTCTTCCGTGCAGAACAAGTTCCCTGTCCTTACGTTGCAGAGCCAAGCATGCTCGCTTGGTTACGAAGTAAGAAATAATCGGTCCAATAATCAGCAAGATTTGCATTGACGTCAACACGTGGTTCAGAGACATTTGGAAGTGATATGCAATCAAGTCCGTGCTTGCTCCAGCCCACAAAATCGCATAGAACATAACTCCAGCGACTCCGATAGCGGTTCTTGTTGGAGCGTTACGTGGGCGGTCCAGCAAGTGGTGCTCACGGCGATCCTTGGTAATCCACTGTTCGATGAATGGGTATACCGCCACCAGGGCCAGGAAGACCAAGCTGATGACCATTGGCACCAGAATGCCCATTGGGTAGGTGTTACCGAAAATTGTCACATCCCAGTTTCCTGGTGCAAGCCTCAGAGCTCCGTCAAGCCAACCGATATACCAATCGGGCTGGGTACCAGCCGAAACAGGGGAGGGGTCATAGGGCCCGTAGTTCCAAATCGGGTTGATTGTGAAAGTCGCGGAAATTGCCATGATTACACCGAATACGATGAAGAAGAACCCAGCTGCTTTTGCTGCATACACAGGCAAGACAGGATATCCAACAACGTTTGATTCAGTCTTCCCCGGGCCAGGGTACTGGGTGTGTTTGTTGATAATGAGCAGCGCCATGTGTAGCGCAACCAACACCAGCAACAACGCAGGCACAATCATGATGTGAAGAGAATAAAGCCTTGAAATAACCTCAGTTCCAGGGAATTCTCCACCGAAGAATCCACTCGAAACAGATGTCCCAACAAATGGGATACCTTTGAGCATTCCATCGATGATTCTAAGTCCGTTACCACTCAATAGGTCATCTGGAAGTGAGTAGCCGGTGAAACCTGCAGCCATTCCCATGATGAATAGCAAAAATCCGATCACCCAGTTGAATTCGCGAGGTTTGCGGAAGGCTCCTGTGAAGAAAACGCGCAACATGTGAAGCCCCATTGCCGCAACAAACAACAGCGCACTCCAGTGGTGAACCTGACGCATCAGCAATCCACCGCGGATTTCAAAAGAAATGTCGAGGGCACTGGCGTAAGCAATCGACATCTCCGTTCCCTTCAAAGGCGCATACGCTCCGTCATAGGTAACGTGTGCCATTGATGGGTTGAAGAAAAATGTCAGGAAAGTTCCGGAGATGATTGTGATAACCAAAGACCACAGTGCAACCTCACCGAGCATGAATGACCAGTGGTCAGGAAAAATCTTGCGTCCAATGAACTTGACACCTCCACCAATTTTGGTGCGTTCGTCGAAATAGTTCGCCGCATTCGCAGCAAAACCCTCGGGCTGTCCCTTGTTTGTATTTGTGGTGCTCATTACATCTCCCAATAGCTAGGTCCAACTGGTTCGGTGAAATCGCTCTGCGCGATCAGGTAGCCCTCTTCATCCACCGAGATTGGTAGTTGCGGTAGAGGGCGCGCTGCGGGGCCAAATATGACCTTGCAGTTGTCAGCCAGATCGAAAGTTGACTGGTGACAAGGGCACAAAAGGTGATGCGTATGCTGCTCATAAAGAGCCACAGGGCATCCCACGTGAGTACAAATCTTTGAATAGGCAATGATTCCGTCATAGGTCCAGTCCGCTCGATCAGCAGGCTGGGTGCTCAGAACCTCTGGGTTTACTCGAACAAGCAAAACAGCAGCCTTGGCTTTCTCATCAAGCTTGTGGTAGAGATCATTCAAGCCATCTGGAATTACGTGGTAAACACTTCCAAGTGTCACCTCACTTGCTTTGATAGGCACTCCACTTGGGTCTCGAGTGAGTCTTACTCCTCTATCCCACATGGTTACTCGCATCTTGTCGCCAACACCGGCGGGACCTAGGTCGCCAAACAAAACAACTGCGGGGATGGGC
Source organism: Microbacteriaceae bacterium (assembly GCA_965660355.1). GTDB lineage: Bacteria > Actinomycetota > Actinomycetes > Actinomycetales > Microbacteriaceae > CAJXVY01. The sequence continues at coordinate 26,683 of CBFHZN010000006.1, read as the reverse complement.
AAGAATGCGATGGCGCCAAACATTGTGCGACGAATCAGCTTCCTTCTTGAGAGCCCTGACTCATCACCGGCCATGTTCATAATCTCAACCGCTTTTGCTCGAGTTTCAGGTTCGGAACGAGATTGGTGACGCTCTTCTGTTAATTCATGATCGGGCATCAGAGTTTTTGCCCAGTGAACTGCACCAAATCCCAGCCCCAGCAAACTTAGGGCCATTCCAACACCGACCCAGAGGGCGTTATAGCGGGTGTTCACAAGGTCTTCACCGGTGATTGGGAATGCTACATATCCCCAGACGGCGATAATTGCTCCGATTATAGAGATGCCAAACATCGCAGCCACCTGCTTTTCGGCTCTATCAGCAGCCTTAGGGTCAGTGTCTGTGAGTCTTGGACGGTGTGGTTCTAAACCAGGGTCTTCGATTTTGTCGGCAGGGACAACAGCTGAACCAGCATCGTAGACGTGCTCGTCTTCGTGGTCCTCGTTACGCTTTTCCAGATCACTCATGCTTTTTCCTAGTTAGCCCTACTCGTAAGCCATACAGTGATGGCGATAATGAACCCAAACCCAAATATCCAAATAAATAATCCTTCAGCAACTGGACCAATTGAACCAAGTTCAAATCCACCTACGCTGTCGTTGTCTTCGACATATTTCAAATAGGTGATGATGTCCTCTTTGTCTTCGGGGGAGAGGTTGGCATCACTAAACACAGGCATGTTCTGAGGTCCAGTCACCATCGCCTCATAAATGTGTTTTTCAGTAACACCCTCGAGTCCTGGCGCAAACTTACCCTCGGTCAATGCACCACCGGCACCAACTGCGTTGTGACACATTGCGCAGTTGATTCTGAAAAGCATGCTTCCGTGGTTTGCGTCCCCAGTGTTATCCAAATATTGCTCATCTGGAAGCGCTGGCCCGGGAGCTAGCGAGGCAACATAGACGGCCATTGCTGTTATCTGCTCTTCTGTGAACTGAACTGGTTTTTTCCTCAGCTGAACACCGCTTGCTTGACCTGGCATACGTCCAGTTCCAACTTGGAAGTCAACACTTGCAGCACCAACACCAATCAGCGAAGGCCCAGCTTCGGTTCCTTCACTGTTAGTTCCGTGACAGGTTGCACAGTTGGCCAAAAAGAGCTTGCGACCCTCATCAATGAGTTCAGCACTAGAACCCTCGTTTTGAATAGGTGTAGTTGCCGCGGCGTATCCACCACCACTTAGGATCAGCCCCAAAAGAATTACTAATGAGGTAGCCCAGGGCTTTCTTCTGATTGATTTCTTATCTGCCATCGTCATCACCTCAACACGTAAATCACTAGAAACAGTCCAATCCAAACAACATCAACGAAGTGCCAGTAATAACTGGTCACAATTGCCGCTGTTGCTTCCTTGTGGCCAAATCTTTTGGCTGCAAAGGCACGACCAACAACTAGCAGGAAAGCTATTAGCCCACCTGCGACGTGAAGACCGTGAAAACCTGTAGTCAGATAAAACGCTGAACCGTAAGAGTTGGAACTTATGGTTACGCCCTCGCTAACCAAAATGGCGTATTCCCAAACCTGTCCGGCAACAAAAATAGATCCCAGCAAATAAGTGAGCATGAACCACTCGACCATGCCCCACTTAGCAGGGGAGAGGCCTGTTGCTCTGGGCTGCATTCGCTCAGCTGCGAATACTCCAAACTGGGCAGTGAAAGATGAGGAGACCAAAATAGTCGTATTAATTAGAGCGAAGGGAACATTCAACAGTTGAGTGTCGTTTTCCCAAAGCGCGGGCGCACCTGCGCGAAGACTGAAATACATTGCAAACAAAGCAGCGAAGAACATAACCTCGCTACCAAGCCAAACAATCGTTCCAACAGACGTCGCATTTGGACGGTTTATAACCGGCGCTCCAGTTACATTAGTGGCAGACATAGTCACTATTCTAAACTATTTATTTCGGCTTTGCCCACTCGTGGCGAGTAGTATTTGGGCATGTCTGAACCAACTTGGCCGAATATTTTGAATCAGCTGCTATCTGGTGAAAATATGTCTCGAGACGAGTCCTCCTGGGCTATGCGAGAGATCATGAACGGCAATGCAACTGAGGCGCAGATGGGGGCATTCATGATTGCCCTCCGATCCAAAGCGGAAACTGTTCAAGAATTAGCTGGGCTAGTTGATGTGATGCTAGAAAATGCAGTTTTATTGGAAACCGGCAATGATGCGGTAGACATAGTGGGCACCGGGGGAGACATGTTTGGAACTGTGAACATCTCTTCCATGGCATCAATAGTCGCGGCTGCCTCCGGTGTTCCTGTTTTGAAACACGGTTCTCGCTCAGCAAGTGGGAAAACAGGTGCCAGCGAAATGCTGGAAGTCTTGGGAATCCGCCTAGATCTCTCGCCTCAGCAGGTGGCCAAAGTGTTCAGCCAAGCAGGCATTACATTTTTCTTTGCCCCAGTGTTTCATCCCGCAATGAGACACGTGGCACCTGTGAGAAAGCAACTGGGCATCCCAACCACCTTTAATTTTTTAGGACCGCTTGCTAACCCTGTTCAACCTCTGGCAACAGCACTCGGTGTTAGCGATAAAAAGGGAGCTCCACTGATGGCCAAAGAACTCAGTGCCAGGGGAAGAACGGGGTTGGTATTTAGAGCAGACGATGGAATGGATGAATTATCAACCACATCTGAAAACAGCATCTGGGAGGTGTCCCAGGGTGAGATACGCGAACATCGAATTTCAGCAGAGGACCTGGGCCTAAAAGTCGCTGACATCTCAGAGCTTTTGGGTGGAGACGCAAGACACAATGCTCACGTGGCGTCATCGCTGTTTGCTGGAGAAAAATTTGAAAACGATGAAGCTATCAAGAACATGGTCGCATTGAATGCAGCTGCCGGATTGGTTAGTTATGAACTTGCCAACAATCCATCAACTGTTGAAAACAATCTGGTTGAACGACTAAGTGTTGCGTTGGGAAAGACCCTGGAATCAATCACATCTGGAAAAGCTGGCAACAAGCTGGAGGAGTGGACGAGGGCTTCTCATTCAGCCTAATAAAAATTACTTTACATAATGTATATTATCGGCAATTATACAATACCTTTTCGGTCTGCAAGCTTGAATAGCTGCAAGCCCAACTGAGTCAGATAGCCTATTGAAACAACAAAGATTACAGTCCCTAGGCCAACGGGTCCTCCTAGAGAGAAGCCAATGACCAAGACCAGGACTTCATAGAAGCTTCTCACAATCCAGAAAGGTTTTTTCACTTTCTCGGCTGTGCCAACCATTAATCCATCTCTGGGGCCTTTTCCTAATCCAGCTGAGATGTACAACCCGGTTGCCAATCCGATGGTGATTGTTCCAATCGAGAAAACTGCAATTTTTGAAACCAGTAGTTCATAACTTGGCAAAAAAGTTAGCCAGAGATCGGCAAATAATCCAACCAGCAAAGCATTCAAAATAGATCCGATGCCAAGTTTTACTTTCAGCGGGATCCAAATAAGCAATACCAGTCCGGAGACCAACACTGTTGCCCAACCAAAACTAAGAGTTGTTTGAATGCTTATTCCCATGGCAAGTACGTCCCAGGGCGATAAACCTATATCGGCACTTACCATTAGTGCCAGGCCGCCCCCATAGATGAACAGTCCTATAACTACTCTGATTAGAGACTTGACTGAAATAGACTGATTCACATTCAAAGCCTAGGGGTTTTATGAGCTACTTCACTGACGGAGAGTTTTGCCTGCTTGCCCACAGAGGTCTAAGCCAACACCGCGATGACGTCGATGAGAACACCCTGGAAGCCTTCGGTGAAGCCTTGGAGCATGGTGCTACACACTTAGAAAGCGACATTCAAACCACCAGCGATGGTGTTGCGGTTTTATTTCATGATGATGATCTCTACAGAGTTGCGGGTATAAGTAAAAAAATCTCTGAATTGAGCTTTCAGCAAGTGCAGGAAATAAAGCTTCTTTCGGGCGGTTCAATTCCGACCCTAGAACAGGCTCTAAGCACCTATTCGGACAGTCGATTCAATTTAGATCTGAAAACCCCTGCTGCAATTGGGCCAACTGCAGAGGTGCTCAAAAAGCTTTCTGCGCATCAAAGAGTGTTGCTTTCAAGTTTTGATGGGAGCACCAGGCAAAAAATACTTGATGCAACCAATCGCCTAACTGCATCAAGTGCCGATGCCAAAACTTTTCTGAGCATGTATGCAGCGAATTTGCTTGCCTCTCCCCTGGTTCGAACAATCAAGCGTGATTTCCACGCCCTGCAGATTCCAGTCAGTCGTTCAATTCTCAGATTCGACTCCCCCAGATTTACCAAAACTGTCAGAAAACTTGGTCTGCAATTGCACTACTGGACAGTAAATGATCCGGCAGAAATGCTAAGACTTTCAGAGTTTGCTACCGGCATAGTCACCGATCGTGTTGACTTAGCTCCTAATTCCCTGAGAAGTTAGGAATCGGGGAAGTTTATCTCTCGCGAGGGTGTTCACACCACTATCAACGAGAGGTGAACATTGAATCAGACAATGCGCGGAATGAGGATTGGGCAACAATCACTCGAAACCGAAGCAGGCGTGCGCCTTTCTGAGCGTCAAGAACAAGTGTTTATCTGCGCAAACGCCCATGAAACCAAGGTTGTATTCGCTGCTGATGCGGAGGTTCCAGACAGCTGGGAATGCTCTAGTTGTTCAAAAACTGCGATTCGAGCCGTTGAGGGGAAAACTATCGAAGCCTTGATGGCCGATGATGATGGACCAAAAACTCATTTTGACATGCTCATGGAGCGCCGCAGTGAGCAGGAATTAGAAGACTTGCTTTCAGAGCGCATAGAAATGCTTAGAGCTAAACGCAAGCGTGGTGAAGCAGACCTCTAACGCCTTCTTTTCCTCTTTCGGGGCTTGGTTCTGATGCTGAACACCAAGATACCTGCAGCTGCCGCCAGGTTTGCTATTTCCAATGCCAATCCGAACTGCATTGCCGGAGTTTTTCCCTCACGAAGATCTAAGGTTTCAACCATTACCGCTGGCTCAAACCAATCAACTTCATCAATGGTTGATCCATCCGCATCGTAAATAACACTTTTTCCAACTGTGGAGATGTTCACAACAACCCTGCCAGTTTCAATTGCTCTCAGTTTGGCAATGGCGGCTTGCTGATAGGTCTCATCCGAGAATCCAAAATCGGCGTTGTTGGTCTGCGAGAGAATAATTTGCGAACCCTGATCGACAAGTTCTCTCGGAATGTCATCCTCGGCAATTTCAAAACAAATCAGGGTTCCTGCGGTGGCCTGTTCTAATTCATAAATGCCATCTCTCACCCCAAAGGAGTAATCGCGACTAATCAAATCAATCAGCTCCGGGGCAAAAAGTCTGTAAAAATCCCTGTGCGGGACATACTCAGCAAAGGGCACTGGTCTTTTTTTGTCGTAGTAATCCTGTAGGCCCTCGTTATCCCAGTAAAGACTGGAGTTAAAAACTTGCCCACTTCTTTCGGTAATGGTCCCAAAAACTAGTGGGGCGGAGTATTCAGCCACATAGTCTTCTATTTGGTTTTGGATGTCAGGGTTTCGCAGAGGGTCAATGTCACTTGCGTTTTCTGGCCAAACAATTAGGTCTAAATCACCTATCTCAGACCTTGGAATCAGATCAGATGCGCTTATGTGGTTATTGAGAATGCTTCCCCGCTCTGGGTTTGCAAATAGACCAGCATTGGCATTGCCTTGCACAGCTGCAATCCTGATTTCACCTACTTTTTCGGTGTTTCCAGTGGGCACCAAAAAAGCGAGAGCAAATAACGCTACGACGGTAACTCCACTGGCTATCGGAAGCTTATTGTTTTCACGAATTGTTTTGATACCAAAAAATATTGAGATTCCGATAAGTGCGACAGCAAAGCTAACCAATGACATTCCGCCCAAAAAGGCGTAGTTGGCCAAAATCGAATCAGATTGGGTCATTGAAAGTCTTGACCAGGGAAAACCCCCGTAGGGGAAATTGTTGGCGAGCCATTCTCTTGAAGTCCAAACAGAGGCGAATACCAAAGACAGGACCAACGGCGTTGAAAACCCCTTTTGTTTTGAAAGACGGTTGTATAAATAAGCCCATGCCCCCAAACCCAATGCAAAGAAAATTGATTGCAGCACTGAAAGTGCAATAAGCGGTAACGGCCCCAAATATTGACTAATCCATTCAATGTGGGAGATGTAAAAGGCCATGCCAGCTACAAAGCCAACCATGCTTGCAACCCAGAAGCTTGCGCCGGTTACGCTGGCTGCGATTAGAAGCACCATTACTGGAGCTAAAATCCAGATATTCTCGGTGGGAAATGTCCAAAGAGCAATTAGTCCACCCACTAGGCCCAGTGGCAGCCTCCAGAGCAGTTCCATCGCCTTCACGGACCTAGACTAACGCCTACACGTAATAGCTATAGGCAACTATGCCGCGCTTGACCATATCTGTTGCTTGATAGGCGGTTTCCGCAACCTTGGCATCAGCAGATGTGGAGAGTTGGTCCAAAAGGTCAATCAATTGTTTTGACCATCGAATGAAATCTCCTGGAAGCATTCCGGTGATGTCCAAAACTGTGTCCAGGTTCGCCCCCTTCGCCCAGCGATACATCGGATAGCAAAGACCCAGTTCTAAAACAGGCTCGGTTTTCAATTGATAGTCATTTTGCAGATCAGCCAATTCTCTTTGAATCCTTTCGGTTTTTTCCAAGGCAACCTCAAACTGCCCTTTTGGGATCTTTGGCTGGTACTCATTGTCTTCGCGCTTTCCCTCATAAACAAGAGAGACTGCCAATGCTGCCAAGTTGGCAGGATCTAAGTTTTTCCATGCACCCTGTTTGACACACTCCGCAATTAATAAATCTCGCTCTCCATAAATCTTGGCCAGCCGCTCCCCTTTTGGTGTCACCTCTAGCTCTTTGTTTTTGTGGAGATAACCAAGCTTTTCCAACAGTGCAACTATGCGCTCAAAGGTTTTGCTGACCCTGTTGGTTCTTGAATCAATTTTTGCTAGATCTTTTTCAATTTCACGCTTTAGTTTTTGATAGCGCTCCCCCCATCGCGCATGGGTCTCGCGCTCGGGGCATCTGTGAGCGGGGTGAGCTCTCAGTTTGCGCTTTAGTTCGGCAAGATGTTTTTCATCCAGGTGTCGACCCTTTGATTCACGCATGTCTCTTTTTTTTGCGAAAGAAAGTTTTTTCTCTAAATCACTTATGTCTCGCCTGATTGTCGAGTATTCCTTGAAATCACCCAGGTGACAGCTCATCGCCTCTTCATATCCCTGCAGTGATTTCTCTCTCTGCTCTATGTTTGAGGCAATTCCCACCACGCTCTTATCTGCCTGATACTGCGCAAATGATTTTTCAAGGATGGAACTGGCAAGCTCCATTCCAAATGCTGAGATGAGATTAACGCCCATGTTGTAGGTGGGTCGGAAGCTTGAATTCAGAGGATATGTCCGCTTGCTGGCCAAACCGGCAACACTGTTTGGGTCAAGTTGCGAGCTCCAAAGGATGACGCTGTGCCCCTCCACGTCTATGCCTCTTCTGCCTGCTCTTCCTGTTAGCTGAGTGTACTCACCCGGAGTTATACCCACCCTTGACTCCCCGTTGTACTTATCCAGTTTCTCTAAAACCACGGTTCTCGCAGGCATGTTGATTCCCAATGCCAAGGTCTCAGTTGCAAAAACAACTCTCACTAGTTTCTGCTGAAAAAGTTCCTCGACCACCTCTTTGAATGCAGGAAGCATTCCAGCGTGATGAGCGGCGTAGCCTTTTTCTAATGCTGATAACCACTCGAAATAACCCAGCGTGTCCAGATCCTCGTCAGCTATCGATGCACAACGGAGTTCCACCTGTCTGCGGATCTCCTCTTGCTCCTCTCTGCTGGTGAGTCGCACGTTTGAGCGGGCGCATGCCTCCACTGCTTTTTCACAACCGATTCGACTAAAAATAAAGAAAATCGCTGGAAGCAATTGTTGATTTTCTAAGACCTCGACCACCTCTGGCTTTGATAGTCGCTCAATTTGGTTCTGTCTTTTTATGTAGCGACCCTGTTTGCCATTCCTGGCTCTGTGCGAAGGAACTCTCAGCTTGCTTTGGTGTCTTTGCAGCAGATTTTGATTTACCTTGGTTTGGCCACTTTTGGCATCGAACAGTTCAATCAACTCATCACCGAAAAGTACGTGTTGATGCAGGGGTACTGGCCTGTGTTCGCTGACGATAATCTCTGTATCGCCCCTTACTTCAGCAAGCCAAGCCCCAAACTCCTCGGCGTTTGAGACAGTGGCTGACAGTGAGGCAACCTTCACATCTTTCGGCAGATGCAAAATAACCTCCTCCCAAACCGCTCCCCTGAAACGGTCAGCAAGGTAGTGAACCTCATCCATCACCACATAGCCCAGATCAATTAATGCTGTGGAACCCGCATAAATCATGTTTCTTAGTACCTCAGTTGTCATGACAACAATCTGCGCATTGGAGTTTTGGTTGTTATCGCCGGTGAGCAAACCGACGCGCTCGCGTCCGTATCGGTTTATAAGTTCAGAGTATTTTTGATTCGAAAGAGCCTTGATTGGTGTTGTGTAGAAAACCTTTTGATTTTTGGCAAGTGCCAAATGGATTGCAAACTCGCCAACAACTGTCTTTCCTGCACCTGTTGGGGCTGCCACCAAAACGCCTTTCCCCTCAGACAGTGCGGTGCAAGAATCTAGCTGGAACTTATCAAGCCCAAATGGAAGTTCCTCGGTGAATTTAGCGAGCTCGGTTAATTGAGATTTCTTTTTAGCTGCACGGTATTTCTCCGCTGGGCTTGGTTCATTCAATCGTTTAGCCCCTCACTGAGCTTTTCGGCCTTTTTCCTTTTTCGGCGGTCATTCAAATACGCAATTCCAACAGCTAGTAAATAAAGCATCACCAGAGGAACCATCAACAAAAGCATTGAAATTGGTTCAGCCGTTGGTGTAACCAACGCGGCAACCACTGCAATGATGAAAACCGCAAAGCGCCAACCTTTGATAATACTTTTTGCTTCAATCAGACCAATAAAATTCAACAAAACCAAAACCACAGGCATCACAAAAGCGGCCCCAAATATAAACAGCACCCTAATTGCAAACAAAACATATTCACTTGCGTTTATCACATTCGAACTGCCCTCTGGAGTGAAACCCAAAAGCACGACGACAAAGTTAGGCAGGGAAACCCATGCGATATAGGTTCCAATCAAAAAAAGTGGCACCGAGCTTGCAATGAATGCAACCGAATAGCGTCGTTCGTGTTTTTTGAGGCCAGGGGTGATGAATGCCCAAAGTTGATAGAGCCAAAATGGTGAGGAAATTAGCAACCCTAGGAATATCGAGACTTGGATTCGAAGATCAAAAGCGCTCACCACGGTGCCGAAATTAACCGTGGCGTTTACTCCTTGGCGTTCACTGAGCTCAAGTATTGGCTGTTGAAGAAGGTCAAACACCGGTTCAAATAAAAACCAACCACCAACGGTTCCCACCAAAATGAAGCTAGCTATCCAGAAAAGTCGCTTCCTGAGTTCCCGAAGGTGATCGGCAAGGCTCATCTTGCGTTCGGGGTTTTTTCCCCTAGCCATTAATCAGACTTGTCGTCGCTGGCCTTTTTATCCTTGGAATCGTCTCGAATCTCTTTTTTGAAAATCTTCATCGATTGCCCAAGGCTTTTTGCCAGCGCAGGTAGTTTCGGAGCGCCCCACAACAAAAGCACAATGACCAGAATGATTACCCATTCCCAGCCGTTTAATCTCATCTACCTGAACCTTCCGTCGACTTCAATTTTAGAAATCCTGCCTATCAGCCTACGCCGTCTATCGCGTTTTTTCTGTTCAATTTTCCTTTTACGCTTGCGTCTCTGGCCCAACAGCGTGAATAAACTATCAGGACTGGTCCGCTCTGCCTTTTCAAACTTTGCATCCTCAGCCGCTGCTTTTTCTCTGGTCTCTGTTGCCATTTTTTGCAAAGTAGCCGACTCGTCTACCAAGTTTTTCAAACGGTAAAAAAGTTGATAGAGCAAATAGCCTATGTAACCAACCGCAAACAGACCCGCAATAATCCAGATCACCAACCAGGTCGCATCCATGTTTCCAGCCTAATCCTCGTCCGCTGGAGAGGAAAGCGTTAGCATTCTGGCCATCTCAGCTACTGCACTCACAGCTTCCGGGGGTGCTACTACTTTTACTTTCCCGGCTCGAGCTATAACGTGCCTCGCAAGGGCGGAGTAATCGCCTGTAAAGACCGTTCCGGTAAGTTTTCCGCCATCAAGTTTTGGGGTCTGCTTGGATGAGAAGCTGCGAAAGAAATCTTTCGCTTGAAGATCCACTTCAACCTCTACCAACTTTTCTGATTCGGTGGGCAGGTTGATTTCATCGCTTAGTAAAGATTTATTAGCCGTAGCAGAGACGTTTTCATTTAGCAAAGCTGGATTATTCATTCTGTCCAGTCGAAAACTACGAACGTTTTTATTTTTTGGGCAATATGCCCGTAAGTAATAAACACCGTTGACCAAATCGATTCGAAGTGGCTCCAGTGTTCTTCTGGCCCTCTCCCCCTTGGTGTTGATGTAATCACACTCAATCTTTTTCTGCCCGGCCACCGCTTCACGAAGAATTGGTAATTTCTCGCTCTTAGGTGAATCTTTTAGGGGCCTTTTTTTGCTTGCTCCAAAGATTTCCATCAGTTGAATAAGGTCAGCATCCTCCGCAAGACCCTCAAAGCTTGCTAGATATTCAAGACCCATCGCCAGCGCTGAAACCTGCTGGTTTGAAAGCTTTGGCGGATCTGTAATTATCGCTTTCCTGTTCAATCTAAGCACCCCTGAATTGTCAAAGGCATGCAGATCAAAATCGAAGAAAAAATCAGTTGTTTTTAGGTTTTCCAAGGTGAAAAGAGTGCTTATGAGTTTCCTGAGCTGGGTCTTGGTGATATCGAAATGATCACAAGCCTGTTCTATGGTCACCTCATTGTTGTTGTGCTGAAGATAGCCTGTAATTGAAAGTGCAATACCAAAGAGATCTTGGTTTGTTAGCTTCACATTAGGCATGCTCACTCACCACTCTCTTGATTGCATCAGAAATTCTTTTTGCCAGAGATTCAGGCGAAATAACTCGGACATCGGCTGCAAGGTCCAGAATATCCTCGCTCAGTAGCTCCTCATCCATGTAGTTGATGGTTATTTCGCCACTTTTTCCGTATTTGAATTCAGCTTCGGAGTCTTCCCTGACCCATAATTCAGCCACATTTTGCTGAATATATTGCTCCAAGTCAGTCTCTGCTCGTTCAATTTCTGAATTGCGAATTTGAATCTCTGCGCTGGAGCTAGAAACCGAAGAGATGATTCTTCTAAGCAAATAGTTTTTGACCTGTGAATTTTTTGCATCTTTTGCCAATAGAACCCACTCCCCCTCTATGTTTCTAATCTTTAGAGGAAGAACAGTCTTCTGCTCAGGGTTGATCGCGTCTAGTTTCAAATATTCAAATTTGACAGCTGTTTTTTCAACAATTGCGCTGGATAGGATCTCAAAATTCTGGTCTGAAATTGTGATTCTGGGAGCTAGACCAATTATCGAATTATCAATGTTGTGACCGAGTGCGCGAAGTTTAATGAGTCCAAAATCTGCAAAGTTTTTGATGGAGGTTTTTGACCAAGCCATTGCAGCTAATTCCAATAGCTCCAGCTGTCTGCCAGTGAGTTCCAGATCCTTTGGCCAACTAAACTCACCGTCCGCGATTCGATAGCGAACGTTGTGTTTTTTCTCATTTCCATTGCTGACCAGTTGAACCCCATACTCTCGAATGAGGTCTTTGTCTCTGTCAAACAACTTGTCCAGTGCGTCTGTGTTTCCCTCAGCTTTTTGCTGATAACCACGCACTGCTTGATAAAGCTCAGACTTGGTCATGCCGATTTCACTGGTCAGCAAAACGCAGACAAGGTTCAAAAGTCTCTCGGTCTGCGACGCTTTTTCCATTAGTCGATAGACAATACGTCAACCACGAATACCAAGGTTGCTCCGCCGGGAATGCTTCCAGTTCCAGCATCTCCATAGCCAAGCTCAGGTGGAATTACTGCGATAACCTGTGAGCCAACTTTCACTCCCTCCAAAGCCCTGACAAACCCTTCAATCAGTGCTTGTTGACTCACCGTGAACTTTGCGGGTGCGCCACGTTCCCAGCTGGAGTCAAACTGGACACCATCCCAGGTCCAACCAGAGTAATGAACGTTTACAGCATCTCCAATTGCAATTTCCTCACCACTTCCCTCTATGAGCACATTGCTGGAAAATTCTTCTGGGGCACTCCCCTCGAGGGGTTGAATGCCCGGTTGTCCCTCCGGTGTGAGAACAACTGTTGGGAAGCCTGCCGCTTGGGCTTGTTGCTCACCAGTTGCCCTTGGGTAAGCAATCTCTTCAAGCTCTACATACATCACAACCGAGTCCTCGGCAGAGATGCCAAAGTCAGGATTTCCTAATCCGTCGTGGAAATCACCGGGGGCAAAAACTGTCACGAAGCTACTGCCCGAAGGGATACCGGCAAAAACATTGCAAAAATTAGGCACGGATTCGACAGTTGCGAACACCTCTGCTAACTGATCTCCTTCGAAACCGGTGGAACCAATTAGTTCACCACTTGCTCCGTTATAAATCGAATACTGGAATCGGCTCAGGGCCTCACCAGTGAAATCTCTTCCCGCACCCTCCTGAACAATCGTTGTTTGGCTGGTTTCGGTATTCAGAGGTGTCGGAAAGCTCAATTCGATTTCCCCATCCTTTTCACCGCTGACACTGACCACTTCACTTGCCTCGCCACTTACTGCTGGGTCGCAGAGGGTGGTTGAGCCTGACTCGGTCTGCGGTTCTGCAGCTGCACACCCAGCCAAAACAAACGCTGGTGCTGCAATCATCGCTAGGGCCCTAATTATTCTCAATATCTTTACCACCTCTGGTTAGTTTGGCTTGTTTCGCGGCGTCTGCCTTACGAACATTCTTCCTTATTTTTTTAGCACTGGCGTTCGCCTCCCCCAATGCCTCCGGAGTCCAGATTTCCATGTCTTCTTCAGAGTATTGGGTTTTACTTACCCTTCTGGTTTTAAATGTCGGCAAATTTGTCCCTGGTGCCAATCTTCTGGCGAACAGCAAAAAACCAGTATGGGCAATCATCCTGTGCTCGGGCCTTACCGCCAAACCCTCCACGTGCCATCCTCGAACCATGGTTTCTGTGGCTTGTGGCTTAGTGTATCCAGAGGTTTGCTCGATAGCCTGAGTAATCCTTGAAAGCTGAGTAACGGTAGCTACATAAACAATCAACACTCCTCCTGGCCTGAGGGCGTCACTCACCTGCTCAATGCAATTCCATGGTGAGAGCATGTCCAGCACAACCCGATCCACCTCGCCCGCGGATGTCATTTGAGGTAATTTTTCCTCTAAGGAACCCACTGTAATCGACCAGTTTTCGGGTTTGCGGCCAAGCTCAGTGACAACATTTGACTCTGCAATTTGGGCGAATTCTTCCCTTTTTTCAAAACTCATCAATTTACCCGAATCACCAATTGCCCGAAGCAGATAACTTGCCAACCCACCTGAGCCAACGCCAGCCTCCACCACTCGCGCACCAGGGAAAATATCACCCTGAGTGATTATCTGTCCTGCATCCTTGGGGTAGATGATGTTCGCCCCTCGTGGCATTGAAAGAACGAAATCATTCAGAAGTGGCTTCAGTGCCAAATACTCAACTCCAGCCGAGTTTTCTATCACCGAACCCTCGGGAATTCCAATTAGCTGCTCATGCAATATCTCTCCGCGGTGAGAGCCCCACTTACCGTCGGTTGCCAGTGTGAAGGTATTCATTCGACCCTTAGGGCCTGTAAGTTGCACCCGGTCACCAACTTGAAATATCTCTGGCTTATCCACGGTGCTCCTCGTAAATCTGTTGCAATTTGGAAACTGTCATCCCTTGCAATGATTCAATCAAGATTCTTCCCGGTTGCATCGGAATGCTTGCAATGTGTGGAATTCCTATCGCAACCGTTCCAGCGGTCTCTGCGCTTGTGAGACCTGTTTTGCTGTCTTCCAGAGCTATGCACTCAGAAGGGTCAACCCCGAGAGTCTCAGCAGCTCTCAGATAGGGCTCTGGGTGGGGTTTGCCAAACTGCACCTGATCACCCCCCAAAACGTAATCGAAGGCCTTAAACGGAATTCTCTGGACAACCGACCTAGCCATTTCGGTCATACTCATCGTGACCAGAGCGGTCGGAATTTGTTTTTCTCGAAGCTCTAAAAGCAATTCCAGCGCTCCGGGCCGAAAAGGAAGCTCATCTTCGATTTGCTCAACAACCCCGGTTGTTAGTTCATCAATGATTTGCTGGTCAGTTTTGTCTTGCAGGTTGAATTTTTTGCGGAGTATGTCTGCAGTGTCATAAAGGGAATACCCGATGAATTGCTCGGCATCGCTTAGTTCCCATGCCACCTCATGTCTCTCAGCGAAGGCCTGCTCGCTTTTCAACCAGTAGGGTTCAGTGTCGACAAGCGTTCCATCCATATCCCAAAGCACCGCTTGAAAAGTCTGTTTCGTCATCGCCTATGAGTTTAGCTTGCATATGAACTAGAGTTTCAGGGCGAAAGAAAGGTCGACTTGACTTCTATTTTTGACTCCCGAACTCTAATCATTGCCTTTGAGGGCTGGAATGATGCAGCCGAGGGGGCGACACTTGCCGCCTCCGAGATTGTCAACCAAATTGGCGGAGTTGTTTTAGAGAGCATAGACCCGGAAGAGTATTACGACTTCCAGTTCTCAAGGCCCGTTGTTAAAAACCTCGAGGATGGTAAAAGAGAACTTATTTGGCCCACAACGGAATTGCTTGGTGCATCCTCTGAGGTGATTGAAAAATTTCCAAAAATGGCGAACACCTTTGTTCTGACTGGCCCCGAGCCCTCCCGCAGGTGGCGATCATTTGCTGATGAACTAATGGAATTTATTGACGACAGAGAAATTGAGTCGGTAATTTTCTTAGGTGCCATGCTTGCTGATGTCCCCCACTCCAGACCGATACAGATTTTTAAAAGCTCACCTTATAAAGAAGTTCGTGATCTGTATGATGCTGAAACCCCTCAATACGAGGGTCCGGTTGGAATCCTAAGCATCATCGCAGAGCGATTGCAGCTTGAACATCTACCCTTTCTGAGTTTCTGGGCGGCGGTGCCGCATTATGTCCACAACGCCCCGGCCCCCAAAGCAGCCTTAGCTTTGATGCAGGCGGTAGAGGACGTCTTGGAGGTGGGCTTTGACAGTTCCACCTTGGCGGAGCAGGCTTTTGAATGGGAGCGCGGAATAGATGAGGTTGCCGAGCAAGACGATGAAATGGCCAACTACATCGAAACTTTAGAAGAGCGAAGAGATTCAATGGACAGCGAACAAATCAGTGGTGAACAAATTGCCTTTGAGTTTGAAAAATACCTGCGCCAAAATAAAGACCGACCTGACGAGGGAAAAGGTTTTTAGATCAGGGTTAGCACAAACACCCCAACCAAAACACGCCAGATCACAAAGGGTAGAAAGCTACCTTTTTTCACGTAGGCAAGCAAAAATGCGATGACCGCATAACCTACAACAAAGCTGACTAAAGTTGCGATCAGTGTGGAAACCAACAGTCCCTCCGGCAAATCTGTATAGCTTGTTATAAATTGATACAACCCCGCCCCCAGCACTGCTGGGATGGCAATGAGAAAACTGAATCTAGTTGCAGCCTCCCTGTTTAGGCCGAGCAATCTGCCAACCGTGATTGAGCCCCCTGAGCGGGAAACGCCGGGTATCAGGGCCATCGCCTGCCCTATCCCAATCAGTGCTCCATCGCGAATGCCAATTTTTGAGATGTCTTTTGTTTTTGGACCCAACCAGTCGGCCAGACCAAGGGCAATTCCGAACACAATCAGGGTAATCCCAATCAGCGTCAAACTTCGTAACTCGTTTTCAATTTGATTTTCAAAAATTAAGCCAAGCGAAACAATAGGAATTGTTCCGATTATTACTAACCAGCCAAGTCTCGCATCAACAGGCTGCGCGCTAAAGGATTGAAAACCAGCGGAAAACCAAGTTTTGATAATTCGCAAAATATCTTTGGCGAAATACAAAACGACTGCCAACTCAGTGCCCAGTTGGATGATTGCAATAAAGGCGGTTAGCTGTGGCCTGCTCAGATCACTGAGGTCCAAAATTTCCTGTGCTATTTGCACGTGAGCTGAGGAGGAAACCGGCAAAAACTCGGTTAGTCCCTGCACTAGACCGAGTAATAGAGCCTCAAAGAAACTCATTCTTCTTCTGCTATTTCAAGCGGAAGATATTCATCGAATTCCACGCCAATGATTTCTTCATAATCCACAAAAGCATCTTCAATCTGAGTGAATGCCTGCAGAATGATTTCGTCATTGCCACCATGGTTTTGACTAATCAGTTCATAGTGCCTCTCCAAAGCGCTGATAAGCTTTGATAAAGCCTGTCGTGAATCACTCATGTCAACACGGTAGTGCCCAAAACGCTTATCCCCAAGCATTTGGGTTTCGTGTTAGATTTAGGCGGCTTAAACACCAGTCCGGGTGGCGGAATCGGTAGACGCGCTAGCTTGAGGTGCTAGTCCTCGCATAAGAGGGTGGGGGTTCAAGTCCCCCCTCGGACACAAAATTTAATTCAAGTACATAAAGTCAAAAATTAGCTTTCTTATCTGCATTCGCTCCCCTGGTAGAAGACATACAATTAGGTACGATGTCTCTTTCTCCTGCTATTCAATTCTCTATTGAGCACGCTCGCAGTGCGATTGCGGGAAAAAAGCTTCTAACCATGACTGGAGCGGGAATCAGCACCGATAGTGGTATTCCTGACTATCGAGGCGAGGGTCATGTTGAAAAACACCCCATGACCTATGAAACTTTTACAGGCTCTCACTCAGCAAGGGCAAAATATTGGGCAAGAAGTTATGTTGGCTGGCAAAGGATTATTGAGGCTAAGCCGAATATCGCTCACCAGGTTCTTGCAAAAAATGAATCTCCAGTTATAACTCAAAATGTCGATGGATTGCACCAGCAAGCAGGTTCTAAAAACGTATTAGAGCTTCATGGAACCCTCTCCAGGGTGGTTTGTATGAGCTGTGGGTCAATTATTTCTCGACAGGAGATGGATAAACTGCTGCACGAACTCAACCCTGAGGCGGTTAGAGACCTGGATGTTGAGATCAGTCCGGATGGAGACGCCGAAATTGAGGTAACAGATGACTTTGCGGTTCCCAATTGCAATCACTGCGGAGGTTTCTATAAACCCGACGTGGTGTTTTTTGGGGAGAGCGTCCCCCAATCAAGGGCGAGAAAAGCCGATCAGCTTGTTGAGCAAACTGAAGCACTTTTAGTCTTGGGTTCCTCACTGTCGGTCAACTCTGGGCTTCGTTTGGTTAAATCAGCGTTGAAACAGCAAAAACCGGTAATCGTAATAAACAGAGGTGAAACAAAGGCTGATGGTCTGGTCACGGCAAAAATAAATTCTTCAATAGTTGATGTGTTGCCGGGGCTGATTGATGACTGAAACAGTTTTAGGAATGTTTCGACATGGCCAAACAGAGTGGAACATCAACCTGCGCTTGCAAGGAACCGCCGACACTCAACTGAATCAATCCGGAATAAATCAGGTTGAAATGGCCGCAGCGGTAATTGGCGATTGGGATCTCTTGCTAACCTCTCCTTTGAGCCGTGCCAGACAGAGTGCTGAGATTATTTCAAAAGCCATCGGCTTAGAGCCCGTGGTCTCTGAACGCCTATTGGAGAGAAGTTTTGGAATTGGCGAGGGAATGACTTACGAGCAGTGGCATCAGCGATATTCCAAACTTGATCAGATACCGGGTGCTGAGAGTGAATTCAGCGTGTTTCGAAGATCTCAAAAGCTTTTAGATGAAATTCAAACCGAATACTCCGGGAAGCGGGTCCTGGTTGTCACCCACGGTGCACTCATAAGGTTTGTTTTGAACCTTGTAACCGATAATGAATTTCCCCCAACTGGCGAGAGATTGATGAACGCCTCCCTGCACACCTTTAGATTTTCAGAATCCTGGAAGCTTGATCGCTGGAGCCCAGAATCCATTGGATTAGACCAATAATCTCGCAAGCCTCTTTGCCGATTGCTCCCAATCAAAATTCTTTGCCTGAGCTACAAGACCATTTCGCATTCCAGATCTATTTTGGTGAGCATTTCTGACCTGTTCAGCAAACTGCCTACGATTTCCAATCTCAAAAAATAACCCAGCACTTCCCGCAATCTCTCTAAAGATTGGTATGTCAGAACAAACCACAGGACAACCAACACTCATTGCCTCGATGATTGGAATGCCAAACCCCTCATCGCTTGAGGCGTGCACCAATGCTGTGGATGTTGATAAGTGCTTTGCGTATTCATCATCACTGACTCCATTGGCAAACTCCACAGTAACCGAGAGCTTTTTGGCAAGTTGTGAAAGCTCATCACGCCTTCTGTCTGTGATTTTGGAAAGCAGTAGCAAACGGTAGCCTTCAAGTTCTGCTAGGGCACGTATTAGGTCTTCTACGTTTTTATAAGGCATAAAACTACCCATGTAAACAATCTTTTTTTCAACGGGCAGATTCTCATAAGCCAGCCCGTTGGTTGCATTTGGGACAACCGTTACCGTTTTACTGGTCAGCTTGTTCTCAATAATCAATCTTTTGCTGGTTTCAGACACAGTGACGACCTCATCTGCTCCCCTGAGTAACAACTTTTGGGGAAGAAAACTAGCGTGGTAGACCCTCCAGAGAAGCCGAATGAAAAAGTTGAAATAAGCGGGAGGTGTTGGGTGCGAGTAATAAATCAGGTCGTGAACGGTGAGAATCAACCTATGCCTTTTCCAAAGGCTTCCAATTGTCTGCATTGGCGAATACACAACTGCAAAATTGTGCCTATTCAGCCTGATCGAAGTTAAAGGCTCAAGATATGAGGTTGGCTTGTGGATGGTTATGTATTCAGTTCCGGCGGGGAGACTCTCGAGTTGTCGGGGGTCGCTGATGATTGCCGTGAGCTTGATCATTTTGGATAGAGACGAAAAAAGCCCGATTGAGAATCGACTGATTCCATCCTGCGAGTTTGGTTTGATATATCGACAATCAAAACCAATCTTGGAATTAGTCAATGAATTCCTCTATCAATTTAGCCAACTCATAGGGAGCCTCGTAGTGAAGCAAGTGTCCAAGCTGAGGAATTGAATGAAATTCGCTACTAGGAAACAACCTATTCAGCTTTTTCTGGTCAGCGTAGGCCCCAACAGAGTCCTTCGCACCCGTAATCAGCATCACCTTGGTTTGGATTTGAGGAGCGTAATCAGAAACCGTGTGTTTGCCTGCAACCTCAAATCCTTTGATGGCAACCTCAGCTGAACTGAAGTCACTGAAATTCTCTTGGTGTTGTTCTGCGATCCAGCGCTTCAGATCCTTAGCTTTGGTCTTAATCAACACCGAGTTCATCAAATCTATGAACACTTTGGATTTCAAGATTGAAGGATTGTTCTTGGCCAGGGTGTAATAACGTCTGACCGCTTTGCTTGCTATGTCTTTGCCGTAGAAGTTTGCTTTTGCAATTGGATTTATCATTACCGCCTTTGTCGGTTCCAACCCATCAGCCATGGATTTTGCAAGCACCGTTGTTCCAAAGGAGTGCGCAATCGGGATAGTCGATTCTGGCATCTGCTCATAAAGCCCAGTAAGCCACTGGCTGTAGTTATCAAGTGTTATCGCAGGTGGTCTCTCACTAGCTCCAAACCCTGGAAGGTCGGGAATAAATATCTCCCAATCAGGCAAAGCTCCAGCGATTGACTCCAAGCCATGGTGGTTCCCTCTAAAACCGTGGATTAGGAGTAGAACACCTTTACTTTTTTCTTGTGCCGGGTATCTCCAGACAGCCCCGGAAGCAAAATTAAGCCTTTGAGCACGATTAACAGCGGCCGCTGCATAATGGACCGGCAGGGAACTCATGAAACAAGCTTATTCTGCAAAGTGTCGGTAACCCTCATATAAAGTAGGCGAGTGCTGGAATTTGATTTTGAACCCGAACTACCTACATGGTCCAAGCGAATAGTTGGCTTTGATCTAGAAACTACTGGCCTGGATCTTGGCTCATCTCGCATAGTCACCGCCTCCATTGTAGAAATTGACGCTGCTGGCGATGTGGTCTTGTCCAAGGATTGGCTTATCAATCCAGGTATTGATATACCCAACGAGGCCTCTTCGGTTCATGGCGTAACCACCGAAATTGCCCAAAGAGATGGAGTCGCCCCGGAAGGAGCGCTAGCGGAAATTTTCACCGTCCTTGAAAAGTATTTCCTTCAGGAGATCGCCGTGGTTGCGTTCAACGCACCCTATGACTTCACTATTTTGAGAAATGAACTATCCAGATATGGCATGCAAAAGCTGGTCGCAAAACCAGTCATTGACCCATTGGTGCTTGATAAAAAATTCGTAAAGTTCAGAAAAGGGAAACGAACACTAACCATCTTGTGCGGTCATTATGAGATAGAGCTTCTCAATGCTCATCAGTCTTCAGCGGATGCGCTAGCAGCTGTCCGCTTAGCTCAACAGCAAGCAAGAATTTTTGCAAATGAAATCGAATCAGATGTTTTTAGACTGCATGATCAACAGATTGGTTGGAGCAAAGATCAGGATGAGGATTTTGCTGCATTTATGGCTGATAAAAACCCCAACTTCAA
>CBFHZN010000006.1:0-5848 GCA_965660355.1 Microbacteriaceae bacterium | reverse complement strand
TACACGTCCCGCGCTGTCCATGATGCGTTGCTTTCCGGTGTAGAAGGGGTGTGACGCAGAGGAAATTTCAACATCGAAGACTGGGTAGGTGTTGCCATCCTCCCACTCAATTGTCTTCTCGCTTGTGACTGTCGAGCGAGTGAGGAAAGTTGCGCCACTTGCTAAGTCACGAAAGACAACTGTCTGGTAGTCGGGGTGAATGTCTGCCTTCATTTAGAAACCTCTGGTTTGTTCGATGTTTAACAAGCCGAAAGTCTAGCACTTTCTACTCTCCCTGAGAAGCCTAAGATTTAGCTCTTGCGGTGAACCTTCCTTGGTTACTAATCACCGTCATTTCATATTGGAAGCAGTCACTAATTTTTTCGCTTGTCAAGACCTGCTGAATCGGACCTTGGCTGTGTATTTTTCCATCACTGATCAAAAGCGCATGGGTGAAGCCTTCAGGAATCTCCTCAATGTGGTGAGTGACAACCACCATTGCGGGAGCGGTGGGACTTTTAGCGTATTCTCCCAATAGTTGAACAGTCTGCTCCCTTGCGGCCATGTCCAAAGATGCGACTGGTTCATCCATCAACATTAATTCGGGGTCAGTCATGACCGAGCGTGCTATTTGCACCCGCTTTTTTTCCCCATCGCTCAGGGTTCCAAAAGCTCTGTCTTCAAACCCTTCTAAGCCCCACTCCGCTATCACTCTTTTTGCTCGACGAATATCCAGCTGTTCGTAATTTTCGGTCCAACGACCTGTTATTCCATAGCTAGCGGTCATCACAGCGTCTAATACCTTCTCGCTGTTAGGAATGTGGTCGGTAAGGGCATTCGATGCGAACCCTATTCTTGTTCGCAATTCAAATACGTTAACCTCCCCCATCGTCTTTTCAAGAATTTTGGCCTCACCATTTGTGGGTTGGATTTGTGCAGCGGCCACTCGCAGAAGTGTTGTCTTTCCAGCTCCATTGGGGCCAATGATCGCCCAGCGCTGATTGGCACCAACACTCCAGTTGACATCTTCAAGTACTGGTTGGCCGTTACGGGTAACGGTAACCGATGAGAAATTCACTACTTCAGCCATATATTGCCTAAGCTTAGCTTTCGAGTTGGGTGATTCGAGAGATAAACACCTATAAACAGTTTCTGGAGGCCAAAAATCTCAGTCTTGGTTGTGTTCGATGTTGATTCGACTCTAATTGCGCACGAGGCAATAGAGGAGATTGCAGAGGTTTTGGGGAAGCGAACCTTGATAGCTCAAATCACTGATGCAGCTATGCGTGGAGAAATAGATTTTGAACAATCCCTGAGACAACGAGTAAAGCTTTTAGAGGGCGTTAGCGAAGAGGAGCTATTGCAAATCTCTGAACGATTTGTAATCAATAGCGGAGCATCCGAATTGATAGAACACATTCACTCCTTTGGGGGCAAAGCATGTGCTGTCTCGGGCGGTTTCCGAAATCTCCTTCAACCGATAGCTTCCAAACTGTTGTTGGATGATTACCTTGCAAACACCCTGGAACTAAATCAAGGTGTCCTAACAGGGGGTTTGGTGCCGCCCATAGTTGATGCAGATGCCAAGCAAAAAGCACTCTTGGACTGGAGTGAGAAATTTGACATTCCTCTTGAAAAAACTGTCGCAATCGGAGACGGCGCAAACGATTTGAAAATGATGGAAAGTGCTGCGGTGAGTATTGGCTTTATGCCCAAGCCGATAGTTGCTCAAGCTTGCGACCATATTTTAGAAACGCCTGATTTCAGGCCGGTTATAGAACTACTCCCCTAGGCCCCAGTCGAGTGAAGCCCGCCATCCACATGCACGATTTCGCCCGTTGTTGCTTCAAAGAAATCACTCAATAGCGCAACAATCGCTTTCGCCGCAGGCTCTGTGTTTGTTAGATCCCAACCAAGCGGGGCCCTATCCGTCCACAACTCTTCCATTGTGGCAAACCCCGGTATGCCTTTGGCTGCGGTGGTTCTCAAGGGTCCAGCACTGACAAGGTTCACTCTCACCCCGGCGGGTCCGAGATACCTGGCTAGATAACGCGAGGTGGACTCAAACGCGGCTTTAGCAACCCCCATCCAGTCATAAACCGGCCATGAAACACTGGCATCAAAGGTCAAACCAACAACACTGCTTTTTGGGCTTAGATTTTCTTGCAGTGCGACCGTGATTGATTTGAGCGAGTATGCACTTACTTCTACTGCATTGGAAACATCCTGCCATTCGGTTTCTAAAAAGTTTCCGCCCAGAGCTGATTGCGGGGCAAAAGCGATGGCATGAACAATTCCATCCAAAGAATCAAAATGTTCTGAAACCCTTTGGCTTAGGTTTTTTAGGTCCTCTTCGTTGGTGGCGTCCAGTTCGATTACTTGTGCAGGTTTCGGTAATCTCCCAGCCATTTTTTCTGTAATGGAAAACATTCTTCCAAAACTGGACAGCACAACCTCTGCGCCCTGCTCCTGAGCGATTTTTGCAGCAGAAAATGCAATTGATGCTTCCGTTAGGACTCCTGTTACCAGTATCTTTTTTCCTTCTAGAATTCCCATGGTTTTCTCCTAATGTCCCATTCCCAGTCCACCATCGACCGGAATAATTGCTCCAGAAATGTATGAAGCATCATCACTGATTAAGAACCTAACGGTAGCGGCCACCTCTTCAGGCTCCGCGAAGCGACCCGCTGGAATCCTTGATTTATATTCGTTCTGTGTCTCTTCGGCCAATGCTGCGGTCATATCGGTGTTAATAAAACCTGGTGCAACGACATTGGCGGTGATGTTTTTCCCTCCCAGTTCCTGGGTGATGCTTCTGGCCATTCCCACCAATCCTGATTTGGAGGCGGAATAGTTCACCTGTCCGGGAGAACCGATGGAACCAACAACACTTCCAATCATGACGATTCTTCCAAACTTGGATTTCAACATTCCTCGAATAGATCTCTTGACAACCCTGAAAGTTCCGGTGAGGTTTGTTTGGATCACCGATTCGAAATCCTCATCGGTCATTCTCAGTAACAGTTGGTCGTTTGTGATTCCAGCATTTGCAACTAAAACTTCTACCGGCCCAAGCTCTTGCTCAATCTGTCTAAGTGCAGCATCCAAACTTTCGGGGTCGTTGAGATCCGCCTTTACCTTCAAAGCCCCCTCCGGGCCTGAGCCGTCTCTCGATGAAATCGCAACACGATAACCATCCGCAATGAGCTTTTCAGCTATCGCTTTACCGATTCCTCGATTTCCACCTGTCACTAAAGCTGTTTTGGTCATGGGCCCTCCGGGAATATCTTTGGTGCTAATGCTTTTTGACTATCCAGAGTCTAGCCACCAACCGGAAAGAGCTGAGCATAATGGAAAAGCCTCAAAGTGCTACAAGTCTTGAGAGCAGTCCGGAAGAAGAGAGAAAATCTAGACTGGTGAAATACACCATTGCCATGGGCGTTCGTGTCTTATGCCTTATTCTCGGAGTGTTTTTAGAGGGGTGGGCAATGTGGGTTGCATTCGCTGGAGCAATCTTCCTTCCCTATTTCGCAGTAATAGTAGCCAACGCTCCCGGTCGTTCCAGCAGCTCAACGCGAGCAACCGCGCCAACCAAATCCATTTCTGCAGATAAATTCAAAATAGTTGATGACGAATGAGCTGATTTGCTCCCGAGCGGGCTGTAATGATGGCGCTTGCTGGTTCATCTACTGGCGCAATCCAAAGGTTCACTCTGCAGATCGCAAAAAGACCTGGCTTGCCTGTGAATCGCATAAGCAATTCTTTATTGAGTATCTTTCGGTGAGAGAATTCTTCTTGGAGGCTGAGATCATTGAATAGTTTTGCAAGGTGGAGTGGCTGGTTTGCACTGGTCTTGATCTTTGCAACCGGCACTGTATTTCTTTCCAGCTGGCAATTTGATAGGCGTGAGGAAAAAGTTGATCAAATTGAATTGGTTCAAAATAATTACAACGCCCCCGTCAGCTCTTTAGATCAGGTTGTCACGGGCGATGAACTGCCTCCGCAAAACGAGTGGTTGAGGGTTGAACTGGTCGGAAATTATCTGACCGAACACGTCTATCTGGTGAGAAATCGGCCTTTGAATGGACAACCTGGATTTTTGCAATTGGTTCCATTTGAAACCACCCAGGGTGAGATTATTGCGATTGAACGTGGCTGGATGCCGACTGGTAACAGGCAAGATTCCCCTGATTTCATTCCAGAAGTTGAGAGCGAACAAAAAGCCATCACCGTTCGATTGAGACCAAATGAACCAGAGGTCAATCGAGGAGCACCCGAGGGTCAGATTGAAAATATAAATCTTCCAAGATTTTCAGAGGTAACTGGGCTAGAAGTTGAAGAGAATTTTTACGGCCGGATGGCTTTTGAGGTTCCAGCCAGTTCTGAGTATGCAAATCCAATGCCGATGCCCCGAATGGATGAGGGCAATCATTTGAGTTATGCGCTGCAATGGATACTATTCGGCATCATGTCTTTTGTGGCTTTTGGCTGGGCGCTTAGACAGGAGCTCAGGTATCGGGCAGGAAAAGTCAAGGCCAAGAAGAAAGATTTTGACTCCGGAGTCGAAGATGAACTGCTGGATGCCGCTGAATCTAAAACAATGCAGTAATCTTTGGGAAAGAAACGCATTTAGGAGTTGGTCATGATTAGAACTGCAATTGCAGACAGAGTTTTCGGAAAATCAATCGCCAGAGATGCCACAGTGATAACTGCTGGAATTGCATTGATTGCTGTTGCTGCTCAGATTTCAATTCCGCTGTGGCCTGTTCCGGTCACTCTTTCCACCCTTGCAGTGATGGTCTTAGCCGCCACTTTGGGAACCGCCCGCGGATCAGTCTCTGTTGTTGGCTACCTTGCTGCGGGAGCAGTCGGACTTCCTGTTTTTGCAGGAGCCGCTGCACTATCAGCCGTCAGGCCGACCTTTGGCTATCTGGTCGGTTTTGTCTTTGCCGCGGTAATGATTGGCTTTCTAGTTTCCCGTTGGGCTGATAACAGCTTTTTAAGACTGACCGCTGTCTTCACGCTCGCAACAGCGGTAATTTACTTCTTCGGGGCAAGCTGGTTGGTGTTTGGATTTGGAATGAGCGGGTACCAAGCATTGCTCGCGGGAGTTGTCCCATTTTTACTCGGTGACACACTAAAAGTTGTTGTGGCAGCCTCAATGGTTAAAGGCATCAATAAGCTTAAAAACTAAATGCTGAAGCCAATCATCCGCATTTGCTCTCGACCATCCTCTGAAATCCGCTCTGGTCCCCAGGGCGGCATCCAAACCCAGTTGATTCTGAAGGCATCAACTACGTTATCCAGTGCATCTCCGGTTTGCTCCTCTAAGACGTCCGTAAGCGGGCATCCTGCGCTTGTGAGGGTCATGTTTATGATGAGGTTACCCTCTGGGTCCTGTTTCAGCCCATAGACAAGTCCAAGATCAACGATGTTGACACCAATTTCTGGATCAATGACCTCTTTCATCGCCTCCAGCACTTCGTCATACTTCGCTGCTGGCAGTTCTAGTTCTTCGCTCAAATTGCCGCCTTGTTGTATCGGTCGTAACCTTCAGCTTCTAATCTGTCAGCCAGTTCTGGTCCACCTTGCTCCGCAACCTGACCGTCGACGAACACGTGCACGAAATCTGGCTTGATGTAATTCAAAATACGGGTGTAGTGGGTAATTAGCAAGACTCCAAGATCGCTGTTTTCTCTCGCTCTGTTAACGCCCTCTGATACAACTTTCAGTGCATCAACATCCAAACCGCTGTCGGTTTCATCCAAAACAGCGAATTTAGGCTTTAGCAGCTCTAGCTGCAAGATTTCGTGGCGCTTTTTCTCTCCACCGCTGAATCCCTCATTGACATTTCTCTCAGTGAAACTTG